>NZ_ANAS01000025.1:0-210793 GCF_000341205.1 Nocardiopsis baichengensis YIM 90130
CGGCCTGAAACAAGGACAACTGACTCTACAAAACCCGGTTCAGCTCAGGTCCGCGTGTCCAGCCAGTGCTGGAGCCACGCGCCCACCGTCAACACCAACGGTCCGCCCGTCCCCGGGGCGTCGCCCCGGGCTCTGTGCAGCGCCGCGCGGGCGGCCTCGCGGGAGGCGAACCCGCCCCGCCGCACCCGGGACCGGCCACCGGGTTGATCCGATTCCAGCGAGAAGTACCAGCTCCCGTGCCCGCGCGAGCGCAACCGCGGACAAGTGCTCCCCAGCTTCCTCGAAGTACCGCCCACCCGGCACCCGCACCGCTTGAACACCGACCCGGACCCCAACATCGCGACCACCTCCGGTCCCAGTCTGCTTTGAGGACCTGAGGGGACGGGTGAGTGGGAGATTGTTCCGGCACACGCCGGAAGGGATCGCTCGGGACGGCGGGCCGGAAGGCCTTCCCGGCAGCCAGCGCTCCCCCGATGCTCAGCGCCGTACCCCGCCCCGGAGTCATAATCACCAGCGCCGATACCGCCAATAAGGCCAGGAACTACTCAGCCACCGCGGCCACTTCCTCCGCCCCGCGACGCCATCTCCGAGTGGCAGGGCTGGCCAGGGGGCAAGCGATGCGGGGTGCCCATAGGCGCGAAGCGAACGGGAACTCCTCACCGAGCCGCCGACGGCCACCTCCGGGGTGTCCACGGCGGGCCCACGCGTGGGCGCGGTGTGCCTCCAGGAGGAGGTGGCCGTCGGGCACCACTGGTCGTCGCAGCGGCGCCACGGGGGCCGCCGCTGCGACGACGAGGACCGTGGTGGACTCGTGGACGGGGCTGCCTCGGCTGAGGCCTATGGCTATCGGGCCTTCGACGACGCCGGGGCGGCCCGCGGAACTCGGCCGCGGTACGGCTGTGCGCCCATCGACTCCGGGCCCTCACGAATCCTTCTGCCCCTGCGAGAACAGGCGCTCGCGTTCCGCGGCGACCACGTCGCGGGCCAGGTCGGCCTCGGAGATGTCGTAGGCCTCGGGAGCGCTCCCGGCGGCCTCGCTGATCCGTGCGAAGTCCTCGAACAGCTCGCGCTTGTGCCTGAGGATTTCGATGATCCGCTGGTCCACTCCCTCATCCGAGAGCAGGCGGTGCGCCTGCACGGACTCGAGCTGGCCCATGCGGTGGGCCCGGGCGATCGCCTGCCATTCCGTGGTCGGCTTGAGCTGCGGCTCGCAGATCACGACCACGGACGCCGCTTGGATGTTCAGGCCGACGCCGCCGGCTTGGATCTGGGCGACGAGCACGGCACCGTGCCCGGCCTGAGAGAACTGGTCCACCATCGCCTGCCGTTTGGCGGCGGAGACCGAGCCGGTGAGCGGTCCGAATACCTCCCCGGGCAAAGAGCACGCGACATCGTCCAGCACGCTGCGAAAGTAGGAGAACACCACCACCCGCCACTCGTTCTCCTCGGCCTCCCCGACGATGTCGATGAGCCGCTGCATCTTCTCCGACTTGGCGCCCTGGGACATGGCCGCCTGGCGCATCGCCATGAAGTTCCCGTCCTCCACCGCTTGGCGGTAGGCAGCGGCATCGTCGCCGGACATCGGGACCCACTCTTCAACCTCGACCAGCTCCGGCAGCTCGGTGAGCACGTCCTCCTGGTTGCGGCGCAGGTAGGCCGGAGCGACCTGCTGTCGGAACCGCCGCGGGGTGAGATCGCCGGCATCGACCACAAGGTCGGGCCGCAGGTAGTCGACGAGGTTGCGGAACTCCTCGGTGCGGTTCTCCAGCGGTGTTCCGGTCAGCAGCACGGCCCGCTCGCAGGAGTCCAGGACCCTTGTCGCGCGCTCGGTCCGACGGGCGGCTGGGTTCTTGATGTAGTGCGCTTCGTCCACCACGACACAAGCGAGGTCACGCACCGCCGTGATCTGGTCCTCAAACCACGCGAGGGTCTCGAAGGTGGTCACCGCGACCCCGCCATTGCGCTTCCAGTCGCGGGCCGCGGACTTGCGCTCCGGGCCGTGAACGCGGCAAGCGTGCAGGGAGGACTTGGCGGCGACCTCGCGCACCCAGTTGGTGACCACGCTCGCGGGGCAGATCACCACGGAATGCCGCCCGCCTTTGGCCTGCAGATGGGCCAGCACCGCGAGGGCCTCGATGGTCTTGCCGAGCCCCATCTCGTCGCCGATGATCACCTTTTCCTGCACCAGGGCGAACCGCGCGCCGAAACTCTGGTAACCACGCAGCGAGACCTTGAGGTGCTGCGTGTCCAGGGTGAGGGAGCGGACCGCTTCAACGATCTCCTCAGGGAGGTCGCCATGGGTCTTCTTTTCGTCCTCGGTAAGGAACCCCAGTTCGGACAGCATGGCAAAGTATTCAGCGGGCCGGGACCGGAAGTCCTCCCATGGGTCGCCGCTCCCCGCTGCGCTGGAGCCGCCCGAGAGTCGGCGGGCGCGCTGGACCACCGCATCGACGGTTTCGCGGAACTCGGCCACCGAACGCCCCGGCATTTCGAAGACGACCACATGACTCACCGCGCGGCCGAGGGCCCCGGCGACCGGCTTGAGTTCCTCGGCGCGTGCGAGATCGGCCGATGCGCCCTGGGCCTTGCGCGCCGCGTCCCAGGCGGCGAGCCGCCGCAGGAGCGTGGTCGTCTGGGCGGTCGGGTTCTTGATGTCGATGCGCGCGGGCATCTCGTCGTAGGTCGTCTGCCTCAAGGTCTCCGCCGCGCCGTGCAACCGTGTGGCGGTGGTCGCGCCGATGCCCGGCAGGTCTTGGAGGCGGTCCCCCCGCTGGAGGACCTCCAGGACGGTGGTGATTCCCGCGTCGGTGAGCGGGCCGATGCGCAGCCGTTCCCGGGTCGCCTCCTTCAGCTTCTCGACCGGCATTTCCGCGACCAGCTTGCGGGCCTCGCTGCTGCGGACCTCGTTCCCGGCGGCGACCGCGGCAGCCCGGAAGCGGGCCTCGTCCCGAGCCGCGTGGTCGAGCGTCTGGATCGCCCCCGGGAGTTCGGCGAGTTCGGCGGATTCGGCGACGGCGATGACCTCCGGGGACGCCCCCAGGTCGGCCACGCGCGGCCACAAGCCCACCCGGTCCGACAGCGCGTCGGCGACGCGGACCTCGCCGATGTCGGAATCCTCGGGCTCAGCGACCCGGGACAGCCACTCGGGCACGCCGGAGGCGACGCCCCATGACCGGAACCGGGCCAGGAAATCGGCCGCCAAGCGTCCCGCCTCTTTCTTGGCGGCGCCGCTCACAAACCTGCGCACACCGACGACGGCACGGACGTCCCGGGCCGCAGTCGCGACCTCGGTGGTCAGCCGGGTGAGCGTAGCGCTCTCCTCCTCGGTGAACCTGGGGAGCTGCGCCTGGCGGGCGATGGAGGCGAGGAGCCTGCTGTCTTTGGGGCGCAGCGGGAGCACTCGCCACGCCACCGTTCCGTCGCGGTCCACCTCGACGACCCCGCGGCGCAGTTGCGCGATGGCACGGTCGGCGGCCGCGTCGATCTTCGCGCGGCGGTCGAGGACGGAGCGGGCCTGGCGGGCCCATGCCCGGACTTCGTCGGCGATCGCGCGGGATTCCCGTCGTTCGTTTCGTGCCATGGGTCCAATCCGTGTAAGGGTGTTGGAATGGTAACGGCGGGCACCGACGTCCGGCACCCGAAGGCCGGGCCGACGAGTGCTGGTGGGCAATTGCCGGGAGGGCGAGGATGCGGCTTGAGGAACTCCAGAGCGGGCTGCGGATCGACGGGATCATCCCCGGCGAGGCGGTCATTCTTCTCGGGGTGCAGTGGCACGGGGCCGACGCACTGGAGTTGACCTACAAGACGAGCACTGGTGACCTCGGGCAACGACTCGTTTACCGCAAGGGCGAGGCGGAGCTCTCGATAGCGCACAGCGGTGGCCGCGCCTTCGACGCCCCCGCGTCGGACTTCAAGCTCGCCGCCGAGGCGAAGCGGATCTCCCTCGCGGGGTTGTTCGATCCGATGCTCGCGGTGGCCACGAGCGACGTGCAGCCGCTTCCGCACCAGATCCGCGCTGTCTACGGCGAGCTCCTGCCGCGGACGCCCCTGCGGTTCCTGCTCGCCGACGACCCGGGCGCCGGCAAAACGATCATGGCCGGGCTCTACATCAAGGAGCTGCTGCTGCGCAGCGACGTGCAGCGCTGTCTGGTCGTCGTACCCGGCGGCCTGGTGGAACAGTGGCAGGACGAGCTGTACTTCAAGTTCGGCCTGCACTTCGAGCTGCTCACTGCGCAACTGGTAGACGCCACCGTAGGCTCCTCGGTGTTCGAGCGTTATCCGCTGCTCATCGCCCGCATGGACCAGCTCGCCCGCAACGACGAGCTGCTGGACCGGCTCCGGGACTCAGAGTGGGATCTGGTCATCGTCGATGAGGCCCACCGAATGGGGGCACGCCACTTCGGCGGCAAGCTGGACAAGACCAAGCGGTTCCAGCTCGGCGAGCTGCTCGGGGAACGCACCCGCCACCTGCTGCTGATGACCGCCACCCCACACTCCGGAAAAGAGGAGGACTTCCGGCACTTCCTGACCCTGCTGGACCGGGACCGCTTCGCCGGGAGCTCCAAACAAGGCGTGCGCGCCGAAGACACCAAAGGCGTCATGCGCCGCATGGTCAAAGAGGACCTGCTCACCTTCGAGGGCAAGCGGCTATTCCCTGAGCGGGTCGCTCAGACGGTGCCCTACGCGCTGACCGAGCTAGAGAACGAGCTGTACGAACAGGTCACCGATTACGTGCGCGAGGGGATGAACCGGGCCGAGAAGCTGGACGGCAAGCGGCGCAACACCGTCGGCTTCGCGCTGACCGTACTGCAGCGCAGGCTGGCCTCCAGCCCGGAGGCGATCTTCCGGTCCCTGTGGCGTCGGGCCGAGCGGCTGGAGCGCCGAAAGGACGACCTGCTCGCCGGCCGGCACCACGAAGATCGTCAGTCGTCCGTGGACCCGGATGCGCTCGACGATGTCGACGAGCACAACGCCGAGGAGATCGAGAAGCTGGAAGAGGAGCTTCTCGACTCGGCGACCGCCGCGCAGACCATCGCAGAGTTCGACGCCGAAATCCGGCACCTGGAGGAGCTGATCCGGCTGGCCCAGCGCGTCCGGGACAGCGGCACCGACCGCAAGTGGGCGGAGCTGCGCACCATCCTGGAAGACAATGCCGTGGTGCGCAGAGCGGAAGACAAGCCGCGCAAACTGATCATCTTCACCGAGCATCGCGACACGCTCAACTACCTGAGCACCCGGATCGGTGCGCTGCTGGGCAAACCGAACGCGGTGCAGGCCATCCACGGCGGTGTGCGTCGCCCCGACCGGCGGCGGATCACCGAGGAGTTCACACGCAACTCCGACTGCCAGGTTCTGCTGGCCACGGACGCCGCGGGGGAAGGGCTCAACCTGCAGGTGGCGCACCTGATGGTGAACTACGACCTGCCGTGGAACCCCAACCGCATCGAGCAGCGGTTCGGCCGGATCCACCGGATCGGGCAGAGCGAGGTGTGCCGGCTGTGGAACCTGGTCGCCAGCAACACCCGCGAGGGCGCGGTCTTCGAACGGCTGCTGGAGAAGGTCGAACAGCAGCGCAACGCCTACGGCGGCAAGGTCTTCGACGTCCTCGGCGCCGCGTTCGAGGAGACGCCGCTGCGCAAGCTGCTCATCGAGGCCATCCGCGAGGGCGAGCGCCCGGAGGTACAGGCGCGGATGGAGGAGGTCATCGACGAGCGGGTCGCCGAAGGCCTCAAGGACCTATTGCAGGAGCGGGCTCTGACGCAGGACGCGCTGGACGAGGCCGACCTGGCACAGCTGCGTCGACAGATGGACGAGGCGCGCACCCGCCGCCTGCAACCGCACTACATCGAATGGGCCTTCCGCAACGCCTTCCAACGGCTCGGCGGGCGGATGCCCAAGCGGGAGAAGGGCCGCTTCGAGATCAGCCACGTCCCGGCCGCGGTCCGCCAGATCACACGTTGGGGGCCGATCGCGACCCGCTACGACCGGGTCACCTTCGACCTCGCGCACATCGAACCCGACGGCCACCCGCGGGCGAACCTGCTCGCCCCCGGGCACCCGCTGCACGACGCGGTCACCGAGCTGACGATCGAACGGTTCTCCGGAGCCCTGAACCGCGGAACCGTGCTGGTGTCCGCGCAAGTGGACGAGCCGAAGGTGCTGGTCGGGGTAATCGAAGAGGTCACCGACGCCACCGGCGCCCGAGTGGCCCGCCGGTTCGGCTACGCCTTCGTGAAGGAGACCGGCGCCGTCACCCCGGCCGGGCCCGCACCGTACCTGGACTGCATCGCCGCGCCCGAGACCGAGGAGGTCCGGCGCGCCCGCGCGCTGCCATGGCTGGGCGATGCGGAGTCCAAGGCGGCGAGCTGGATCGTCACCCACCGGCTCCCGGACTACCTGGAAGAGGTCCGGCGCCGACGGGCGGTGGAGATCCAGCGCACCCGGGAGAAGGCGACGCAGAGGCTTAACGACGAGATGAAGCGGCTCGCCGCTGAGGCGCTGGAAGCCCGTGCCAAGGAGGACGTCGGGAAGAAGCCCAAGGAGTCGTCGGAGAGCCTCGACCGCAAGGCCGAGGACTTGGAGGCCCGGCTGGAGCGGCGGCGCGTCGAGCTGGACCGCCAGGAGCAGATGTCCACCAAGCCCCCGGAAATCGCCACCTCAGCGCTGGTCCTACCGCTGCACTGGGTGGAGGAGGAGATCCCGGCTTCGGCGCCGATGCACACCGTGGAGACCAAGGAGGTCGAGCGGCGCGGCGTGGAGCTGGTGCTGGCCACAGAGCGCCGCCTCGGACGCGAGCCGAGCGAGCAGGCGTTCAACAACCCCGGCTTCGACGTGCTGTCCGAGGTGGCCGACGGCGACCCGATCCGCATCGAGGTCAAAGCCCGCCTCGCCGGTGCAGAAGACTTCTTCGTCACCCACAACGAGGTGGTGACCGGCAAGAACGCCGCGCCCCGCTACCGCCTCGCCCTGGTGCGGGTGGACCCGCGGGGCTCGGAGTACGACGAGGTGCGCTACCTGGCGGAACCGTTCACCAACGTGGAGCTGGGAGGGCCGGATGTCACCGGAGCGCGTTGTGACTGGGCGCGGATGTGGGGAAAGGGACGAACGCCGTTCTAACGCCCCCCAATGAGCGCAGAGCGACTACTTTCGACCGCCAGAAAGCATTTGCGCAATTAACCCCAATTCGGTCGCGGCAGCCACGACAATCTTGATCTCCGCGAACTTCCAGGAGGGCCATCTGGCCTGTTAGGCCCTAATACAGCGACGATAGGCCGTGAAGTCCGCACCCGAAGCAAGGCGATGCGGACCCGCCGATGTGTACGACTTCTCCACTGTAACCATTTTAGGGCTTGATCGGTTGGGCGGGTGACGCGATTTTACAAACGATGAATCTCGTTCCCAACCAGAGAAATCAAGAAGAATCCCCCGACACGCCACTCCTTATCCACTTCCTGGCGGATCCAAAAGTCGCCTCCTAGAAAATACCCCTGGTCGAGGTTCTCAGGAACGAGGGCCTCGCCCGTGGGAGGCAGCAGCAGGCGACCTCCGAGGGTCGACAGCATCGAAGTACGCCGAAAGTGCGCAAACCCGGGCCTGCCGGTTGCACAAAACTTCTAAAACCACCGCCCCGGCCGCACGCTGCCCGGACCGAAACTGCGTTCCCGCGGCGCGGCTGTGGGTGGGCCAGATGGCGGGGGACCCGGCCCGGTAGCCTCACCCCCATGGCATCCCCCACTCCCCTGCTAGTCGAACGGCGGTTTCCCGCATGGAAGCGGCGGCTGGTCGTCACCGGCATCGTCGTGTCCTGGGCGTGCGCTATCGGCGCCGCGTTGATGCACATCTGGTCCCTGGCCACCTACGGCGTGTACGAGGGCGCGTGGTACATGCCGCACTGGGCGATGGCGCTGGTACCGGTCGGGCTGCTGAGCGCTGCTGCCGGGTTCAGCACACCGGTGCGTGGTGTGCTGCCGCCGCTGGCGGCGAACCTGTTCATCCTGTTGGGGCAGATCGCGGGGCTGAGTGTGCTGACGCGGGGTGAGTTCCTGCTGCGCGCACTGACCACCTGAAGCGCCCGCGCCCGCCGCTCACGACGATCCTCACGGCACCTCCCCGGGAAGGGATGACGTCAAGCACGTCCTTGCGGACGGCACGGTGGTCCCGGAGCGGTGGTAGCCCGTGGGCGCGGCGGCCGACGATAAGACCAGCCGGCTCAGCCAGGGGTGGGCCCGCGGCCCGCCATGACACGGTCGGCACCCCCGCCCGGATCGAGGCTGACGGCCCCTGGACATCTACGGCGCCTTGCGCGAGCGATCCACGGGCCTCGGTGAGAGCTTCATCTAGGTCTACTGGGTGTGCGATCGGCTCCCGGAACAGTTCCATACGCGAACGTCCGCCTGCTCGCGTGAGGGGGCTGGCGCCGGCCCGGCTGAGAGGAAGGATGGGCCGTGAGGTTCGTAGCGGCCCTGATCCTTCAGGCACGCGCTTCCAAAGACGCACAGTACGCCCCATCGTTCACCGGTCGCTGCCATCTGTCCTCATATGGCCAACCTCACCACATCCCTGCCCAGCAGGACAAAGACTCAGCAAAGATGTCTGGGTTTGTTCGTGAGAGCGGACAGCGTTTGTCGATGAGTTTCGGCAGCGCCTCCATCCGTCGCAGGGTCGTGTCGATGACTCCTGGCAGCACTGCGTGCGACGGGGCGCACCTTGCCCTTCCTCGATAGTCGCCCCCACCGCCGCCTGCGAAGCCGCGGGTCAAGGTGGAGCGCCCGCAGCGAAGCGAGGACGAACGACCTTGAGGTGCGGCGAGCGGCGGCCACACTCGGCGACGAGGAAGGCGCTGGCGTTGTCGGAACTCATCAACACGACCACGCCGCAGAGGGTCTTGAGCGCCTCCAGAACTCATCGATAAGTGCTGCTACTTCTCATCGACATAGTCACTGCACCCCGTGCGCGGATCCCGCCCGCAGCACCCAGTCCCCCACCCCATGACGCCAGGCGGCACCACCCGCCCCGGAAACGGCCACCGGACGGCACGCCCGCCCCTGGTGTGTCCTGCGTTCTTCGGAGTCGGATTTCTGGATTCTGGGACCACGTGACCTCAAGGAGGCATCGTGGGGCGTCGTGGGTGCCCGACCGAGTTCCGTCGCAAGGTCTTGGACCTGGTCCAGGCCGGGCGCAGCGTCGCGGACGTGGCACGCGATCTGGACACCACGGAGGCAACGTGCAGCTCCTGGCCGACGACGGAGGCGAACCGCTGTGGACCTCCCCGGCCGACCCCGGACCGGTCTCCGACATCACCGCCGCCCGCCTGCACGTCCTTCCCCTCCTGCGCCAGGCCGCGAAACAGGGGCTGACCGCTTTCGCCGACCTGGGATATGAAGGGGCCGGCGCCGGTGTGCACGTGCCCGTCAAACGCCCCAAGGACGTGGCCCCTGAGCGCTTCAGCGCCGACAACAGGCCGCCAACCTGCTGCTACGCGGCCTGCGCCCCGTCGGCGAGCGCGCGTTCGCCCTGCTCGTCGGGCGGTGGCGCCTGCCGCGCCGCACCACCAAGAGCCCCTCCAGGATCGGCGATCTCGTAAAGGCCGCCCTCGTCCTACACAAACTCGAAAAACAAACTCGCTGAGATCACCTCACTGCGCTGCCTGGGAGAACGCGGGTTCGCGCTGCTCACACAGCGCTGGCGCCTGCTCCAGCACATCCACGCCAGCCCGAGCAGTATCAGCAACATAGCGAAGGCCGCTCTCGTCCTCACCCATTTCAAGCACGGGCGACTCACATAGAAAACGCCGGAATCACCTCCTTGGACGCCCGCGGTGTGTCGTTCTATAATGTTAGGATGCCAACATCAATCGTCCTTGGCGGCACAGGCCCTATTGGTCAAGCTGTGAGCCATTGCCTTCTGCGTTCAGGCTGGAACGTCGTCGTCGTAGCACGAACCCCAAACAGCCTACCCCCCGACCTTGTCCGAAGTGGAGCAGTACTCAAGGTTGCTGACGCCAGGAATTTGGAAGGTCTTAGGCGCGCACTAACAAGAGGAGCTGACCTTCTCGTCGACTGTGTCTGCTACACAGCTACGGATGCAAATCGCCTCTTGCCCTTCCTGGCCGATGTAGGGTCCACTGTCATGGTTTCCAGCAAAGCCGTTTATGTCGACGATGCAGGAAACCACGTGAACTCCCCGACAAAGCCGTTGTTCACCACTCCCATCACAGAGCAGAATCCGACCCTTGCCCCAAGGAACGGCGATTATGATACAGCTGAAGGATACGGACCAAACAAAATCGCTGCCGAACATGTCCTCCTTGACAGTGGACATCCTGTCACTGTGCTGCGCGCCTCCAAGGTGCACGGGGTTGGCGCCTCACCACCACGGGAATGGATGTTTGTGAAACGAGTGTTGGATAAACGTAAACCACTTTTCCTTCGCAGGCGAGGTGAATCCATTGGCCACACGACCGCAGCAGTTAATCTCGCAGCTCTGGTCCAGCGGGTTGCCCAGTTTCCTGGTCGCAGAATCCTCAACAGTGCAGACCCTGACGCCCCAAGTGTTATAGAGATTGCTCGAACGATCAGCGCTCACTTCAAGCACGAGTGGGACCTATATTTTGTAGACGAGACTTCACCACTCGGAAAGACACCTTGGGACACTGCGACTCCTATCATCCTTGACATGTCGGCTGCTATGCGTTTGGGCTACGCCCCCGTCGGAACTTATGCCGAAACTATCAGGTCAACACTGAACTGGCTCACTAGCGAAAGCCATGCCCTCGAGAGCGGATTTATAGTTACCTCCCCCCTTGAAGAATTCTTGGACTATACGAACGAGGACGCCTTCCTGCTCCGCCGGACAAACTAACAAGACCGACATATACTTACACCCCTCCTGGAACAGGAGTGGAAATATATCGATGTTTTGGTGTGCGCATACCAACAGGCCTTGAGTATTAGAAAAATCAACGAGTAATGCTTTTCTGGAAGGTCGTCCTATGTCGGGCGCGCACCGCCCGCCCAGGGCCCCACTGTCGGAACCCCCGTTACCCACGGCTGATTCAAAGTCCCGGCTGGGGAGGGTCTACGCAGGCCACAAGCTGATGACGGGAGACGGGAACCTCCGACATACGACAACGGAGCCCCGGTAGGAGAACAGGGACTTCCACATCTCCGACTCCGCGAGGACTCCGTTGCGCCCCCAGTCTGCCATGCACGCCCCGCTGATCGTCGACCTTCCCGCCCGGCTGGCCGCCATCGGCGATCCCCGCCACACGCGGGGCCGCCGCCACTCCATCGGATGCATCCTGGCCGTCGCGCTGTGCGCCATCCCGTCCGGAGCCCGCTCGCTGCGCGCGATCGGCCCGTGGGCCCAGGCCGCCCCGCAGCACGCCCTGGCCCGCCTCGATGCCCGGCTAACCAGCGCTGAACTGGGAATACGCTCCGCTCCGAGTCCTTCGACCATCCGCCGCGCGCTCACCATGTGCGCCCCGGCGGCCCTGGCCGCCCTGGCCCGCCCGGAGGAGATCGGGGTCCTGGCCGTGGACGGCAAGACCCTGCGCGGCACCGCCACAGCCGAGCAGGCCGCCGTCCACGTGATGGCCGCCATGGCCCCGGGCGGCCGCATCGCCGCGCAGCTGACCGTCCCGGCCAAGAGCAGCGAGATCGCCGCCCTCCAAGACCTGCTGGGCCCGCTGGACATCGCCGGGGCCGTGGTGACGGCCGACGCGCTGCACACCCAGCCCGCCAGTTCCCGCCTGATCGCCGAGCAGTTCGGCGCGGACTACATCCTGACCGTCAAAGCCAACCAGCCCGCCCTTTTCGACCAGGTCAAACGCCTCCCGTGGGGGCAGGCGCCCACAGGCGCCACCCCGCGGCACCGCGCCCACAGCCGGAGCGAGACGCGGACCGCCAAGGCGCTCAGCCTGGACGGGCTCTGCTTCCCGCACGCGGTCCAGGCGGTGCGCATCCGCCGCCACATCACCGATCTGCGCACGAAGAAGAGCTCATGGACCTGCGCGTATGTCGTGGCCAGCCTTACGGCCGAGCGTGCCGGGGCCGCCGAGATCGCCTCCCTGGTCCGCGGGCACTGGGGGATCGAGGCACTGCACCACGTCAGAGACGCCACCTTCGGCGAGGACGCCTGCAAGGTCCGCACCGGGCACGCGCCGGCGAACCTGGCCGCGCTGCGCAGCCTGGCCGCCCTCCTCCTGCGCGCACTCGGCCGGACCACGGTCCCCGACGCGCTGCGCTGGGTGTCCCACGAGTGCTTCAAGCGCCCGCTCGACCTGATCGCGCTCCGATGACCAGCAATAACGCTCGCCCCCCGAGAATGAATCAGCCGTGCCTAGCGTAGGCCTCCAACAGTTCCCGTCCGACACAGTCGATCCGGTCGGTTCGACAAAGAGCCCGACTTGCCACAATCTCGCGAATTTCAACCCCCACCCTATTTAATTACACGAACATCGGCACCGCGCGCATTAATGAATTCTTCGAGGGATTCAGCGGACAGGATATGCTCATAGCCGCCTCGCTGAACGCGCGCCGTTCCGCGGATGACACCGCTCGCGCCACGGAACGTACAACCATCAATAACCAGTCTGTTGAATCTCGCGCACACGTCTTCACCGCCGAACCATGAACCAGAGAAATCTGCACCAGTTGCATCAGTTTTAAGCAGACCAGCTTCCTTGAAGCTTACACGCGAAAAATCAGCCCCGCGGAAATCCGACGACACCACCTGCACGGCAGAGAACGTTGCGTCGCGAAACACCGCGCCAGCACCTCTTGCCTGCGTGAATTCAGTCCGCACAAACGATGCCCCGGCAAATATTCCGTTTTCCAGTATTGCGCCGCTCAAATTGGCTCGCGAGAAGTCGGCTTTCGTAGCGTCGATTCCAGCCATATTGGCGCCGAGCAGCCATAGATCTGTGAAATCGATCCCGCGGACCCCGGCCCCCCTGAGATCGACGTCACCGACCAATTCTGCTCCGGCTTCTCCAGATGAATCGAGCCATTCGATATACTCTTCCAATGCCTGGCACGACTCAGGGTCAGACGGCCAGGCCCCTGGAACACTCCTCATACTTCCTCCGTATCAGACATCGACCACATAGACATGGCTCGCCCAGTCCTGCCTGGTGGCGATGTACTCTATCACTTCCTGTCTGGATTCCGGGGTCAATCGCCGCAAATCAAGGAGCACATTCTCTCTCTTGCTGATTTCGTCGTCAATTTTCACAACCAGATCGCTCATTGTATGCCGACCGGGGAGGCCGGGCGGCATGAACTGATCGGCTTTCTTGCCCGCCGTCGGCGGGAAGTATTCGGTAGGTGATTTCACATCCCACCGCTGCCCGTTCGCGTCGATGAAGTCTCCGACATCGTCCTTGCCTCCGAGATCCGCACTCGTAGGACGTCGAACCGGGGGCTCTACAATCCCTTGGCGTTCAGCAGAGATTCCGACCTCAACTTCAACCCTTGCCTTGTACGCGGCACTCGGTTTTGTGGGAGCGCCGCCCTTCGCCGGGTCGATTTTGAGCTCGTCAAATCGCGCTTCAAATTCAGGAGTTCCGATTGCAGGAGGCACATAGTGTTGCGCACTTTCGGGATCTGAGCGATCGTCCGCTCCTTCGTCGTCGCCGCCTCCGGTGGTCGTGCGGTCCTTCGGGGGATCGTCGGCATCGCCTCCCGCACCGCCTGCGGCGGCGGGGTCGGGTCTCTTCGGCTCCTCACCGGGCTTGCCGGCCTCTTCCTGGTCGTCGTCTCGGTGCTGAACCGGGCCGTCGTCCTGGCCGTTCTCGCGGACGCGCGGGGACTCACTCGCCGGGCGCCCGGGAGGTGCGGGGGCACCGGGCTTCTCACCGGCTCGTCCCGGTAGGCCGGCGTCTTCCTTTTCTTCCTTTTCCGGGCGTTCTTGGGCGCCCTTGTCGCCTGGGCGAGCGGGTGGAGTACGGCCCTCTTGATCATTTGGGGTGCCACCGCGCTGCGGCGTGCCCGGCTGCTGGGAGGGGCTGTCACTCCCGGAGTCGGGAGTGGGAGCGGGATTGGGCCGGTCCGGCCGCCCCGAAGGGGCAGGGCGGAGCCGGTTGGGGTCCAGCAGCGACTCCCGTACCGTCTTGAGCGAGTGTTCGAAGCGTTCGGTGGTCGGGGCGCCGCCCCCAGGGCGCTGGGGCAGCGGGCTGCTGGGCCACCCGTTGGTCCCCGGGCCCCCGTGCGCGGCGGACTTGTCGGAGCCGCCTTCCTCCTCAGAATCGGGGGACTCGGAGGAGTGTTTCCCGTTCGGGGCGTCCACGCCCGCTCCGAGCACGAGCTTGGCGGCCTTGAGAGGCAGCCCGCCCGTGAACATCGCCGCATTGGCGATCATGGTGGTGTTGGAGTAGCTCGTGCCGTCCTCGCGTGTGGACCAGGCGGTGTAGCCCTCGACCAGTTCGTCCTTGCTGGCCTCCACATTGCCCAGCCACCGGTCCCACCCGGCGCCCCAGCCCTCGCGGCCGCCCTCGCCGGGCTCCCACAGCCACCCGTGCTCGTCGTGGACACCGACCAGGGCCGCCGTGTCCAGCGCCGCGCCCTTCCACGCCGCCTTGAAGTTCTCCCAGCGCCCCGAGAGGTCGAACCGCCACCCGCTCTTGGGGCCCCAGTACCCCAGCTTGGTGGTCAGCCCCACCGCCGCACCCCACAGGGTGTCGGTGACCACGACGTCCCAGACCGCCTGCCCGGCGTCGTTGCCCCACTCCACGTTGGAGGGGTCGATCTTGTTCCCCGCCCACCCGGCGAAGTCGTTGAACCTGCCGTTGATGCCCTCGAAGCTCAGGGCGTGGTCCAGGGACAGGTCGCGCTCACCGGCATCGGGGGCCAGCCCGTAGACGCGTACGTCCTTTCCGCCGCCCTCACCGGGCGAGACATAGGTGGGGCCGCCGAAGAGCGCCGAGATCTTGTTGGCGCAGTCGTTCTCGGCCTGGTTGAAGGTGGACCAGGCGCTGTTGACCGCGTCCTTGATGCGGATGTTCTCCAGCAGGGCCCACTCGTCGGTCTGCTCGTCCTTGGTGAGCCACCAGATCGCCTTGTCGTGGTTGCGGTTCCACAGCCCCTGAGCGTCGATCCGCAGGTTGTTGAGCGACCGGCGCGCGGTCTTGGCGGCTTCGGCCAGCTCCTCCAGCGCGTCGGCGACGGTGGACAGGTCGCTTTGGAGGTCCTCGCCCCGGGTCGCCACGGGATCCATCTTGGAGAAGAGCTTCTCGCTCTCCGGCGCCTCGTAGTGGGCGTCCAAGCCCTTCCAGGTCGAGCGCAGGTCCTCGGCCCCGTCGAGCAGGTCCTGCCCCTTGGTCCGAAGCGTCTCGGCCGCGGAGGCCAGCGACTCCACATCGGTCAGGGGGTAGGGGATGGCGTCGGGATCGATGAGCGTGTACATGTTCGGATCCACGCCGCTCTGGGGCTGGGTGGGTTCGAAACTCACCAGAGGCCTTCCGTGGGGGTGGGGCAGGTCACAGGTCGAGGTTTTCGCCGCTGCCCGCCTCCTTTTGGGCCTGGGCCGCCATCTCCTCCTGGCCCTGGTTGTAGGCGAGGGTGGCGTCGCTGGCGCCCTGGAGGCAGGACATGCTGCGGACGAACATGGCGTCGGTCTCATCGAAGAAGTGGTCGAAGAAGCCCCCCAGGGCGCCCTCCACCGGCGGGCTCTTGGCGTTGTTCAACGCCGTCTCGATGCCGTCGGCCGCCGAATCGATGGTGGAAGAGAGCCCCCCGCCCTCGATACCGAGCTTGTCCCCGAGATTGGTCAGGACCACCGAGACGCCGTAGACGTCGATGTTCCATCGGCTCACCGGCGCTCCCCCTTCGCGGCGGAGAAGCGGTCGGGGCGGAACACCGCCTCGGAGGCGGCCGGCGTGCCGGCATCGGCCAGGCGGTCGGCCTCGGCCGCACACCGCTCGGCGGCCTGGGCCGCGAGCAGGTTCAACGAGGCACGAACCCCGTCGAGGGTCGTGGCCATACGCTCGCCCACGGGGCGGGCCGCTGCCTGGTCCGGTGCGCCTGTACTGGACGCACCCTCCCCCGCATTCCCATCACCGGCGGGTACAGCGGGACGGGGCCCCGCGTCGGCGGTCTCGCCTGGAGGATCGACCCTCTCGAACTTCACCGGCGGCACCTCCCGATCGGTTTCGTCTACTCCGCACACGTTCGCGGCACAGTTGTAGCAGCATGCGCATACGGGGTGACATTTCGCGAATGGTTTCGGTTCGCCGACAGGGCCGACCGCATGCGGAATCAGGGCAACAGTTCCGAGGGTGACGAGCGGAAAGCCGCAGGCCAGAGCTACAGCGGTGGCGTGTGCCACTTTTCGGTACGAGGAAGGCCCGGCCCCGGCGGACCGGAACCGGCCATTTCACCTCGCGGACGCCGCGGCCAGATATTCGATGTGCCGATGCAGGAGCTCCAGTGCCCGCAGGGGAGCATCGGCCTCCCCCATCACCGGGTACCAGACGGCCTGGTCGCCGCCATGGCCGAGGAGCGTGCCGGCGATCGGTCCCGCTTGGGCTCGGTCGGCCCCGATCCGCCGCAGGCGCTCCGGCCCGATCGCCAGCCCGACGGGGACCGCCGGCCCCGCCCACACGGGCATGTAGGTCACGTCCCTGCGGCCCGGGATGCGGCGCACCCGCAGCGCTTCCAGCCCGCCTTCCGCTGCCAGCGCCTTCACCAGGTCGGGCAGCGCACTGAAGGGCGCTGCGTCCTCGCCCGCGTACCCGATCGCCATCGACACCCGCTCCAGGAACCGGGGGCCGCGTCGGGCCATATGGATCTGCCCGGAGAACCCACTTCCCTTCCCCAAGGGGCCGGACAGGTACAGGATCGAGGGCTTGGGCGCGCGCTCGCGGACGAATCTGCCCATCCGGTCGCGGTCCCAGGGCCTGAGCGCGGGTTCGTGCGGCCCCCACGAGGAGAGCGTTGTCCCCGCCAGGTGCTCGGCGACGATCTCCGCTGCGCGTCCCGGCTCCACAACGAACGGGTCGGAGTGGAGCACAGAGGCTTCCACCACCAACTGCGTCCCGCTCTCCTCGGCGAAGTCCGCGAGGAAGCCCGGGACCGGCTCGGCGTTCGGCTTGCCCTCCGCCCAGGCCTGCCCGACAGGTTCGTCCTCGGCGCGGAACCCGTACTCGTCGTCCCAGTACACGGGCAGGCCGGTGATGCCATCGAAGTAGCCGCCGTCGAACCCCTGCACGACCCAGCGCCCCAGCGAGCCGGCCGCGAAGGTGCGCATCGCGTAGGTCAACCGCGCGCCAGGCGGGGTGAGCAGTTGGAGCATCCTCTCGCTCCCATGGGTGGCGACCGCGTCACTGAACCAGGACGAAAAGGGGACCACGTCCCGGTCCTGGGCGACCAGGAGCGCCCTATCCGCGGTGAGCTCCACCGCCGGGTGCTCTGGCTCCTTCCACAGCCCGAAGTCCGCCTGCCCCGATGTCCACACCGCTCCCCCGAGCCGCAGTGCGAGCCCGTCCGCGAACCGGTGCGCGACCTTGCGGCCCAGCGCATCGGGACGGGCGCGTGACTCCACCCACCAGAAGCAGTCCGGCAGACCGGCCACGACCTCCTCGCCGAGCAGGCCGGTGACGGCGTCCGCGTGCTCTACCCGCTGCCCGGGTTCGAGCGTGGCCAGCAGACGACCATCGCCGTCGCGGATCTGCAGGACGTCGGTGTCGCCGTGCCGGTACAGCCACAGGTCGGGATCCACACCGTCGAGGGCTTCGGCGATCGACCGCTCGTCGGGCATCCCAGCGACCAAGGCCACCACGTCGTAGCTCAACGGCTCTCCTCATGGAGGTAGGGACGATGGGAGGGGCCCCAGGGACGCACCCCGAGGCAGGTCACTGTTCGTAGACAAAAGCAACCAAAACGTCACCATACCTGCGGGTGTGAACTCCGCCGTCTGGGACTGTCCGGGGGAGGGTCGCGAGGAGCGGCCGAGCAGGGCCCCGCCACCAAAGGCATTTCACCGGCGGCGCCGCGACGGAACCAGGGCACACCGAAGGCGCGCTGATCAGGCCATATGGGGCATGGGGCGCCACCATACAGAGTCCGGAGGGGGACTTTCCAAGCTGCCCCTGGGCCGAACTCCGCAGCGCTCTTGGCGCTGCCTAGCAACGCCTCGCCGACCAGGCCGGGTATCCAGCCGATCCACAGACCCCGTTCCACCAAGTGGTGGCCCACCCACCGAGCCGCATCCCGAATCTCACCTCCGCGGCCCGAGTACACCCGTGCACAGCACTGTATGACCCTGAACGCATGTCCTCGGACAGCGGGGACGGCAATACACCATCTGAAATACGTTGAAGATCCACAATGTCTTGGTATGTTGCTTATCATCACCTACCCCGGGCTTGTCGAGATGGGCTTCACTCGCGATCAAACGATTCAGGACACGACCAATCCAGGGCATTCGGATTTCCCCAAAGAGGCACCGGTCGCGCGACGTGCGCGAACACATCCGAAAAGTGCGGCATGCATGTTCGTCAACGCCTCAAGCAGAACACGGATCCAGTTTCTGGTATTGGCCTCGCCCACGAGAGGGGATATATCCACCAATGCTCATTTCACCGAGAATGAGAAACCCTGGGTGCGCCGGAGGCGTGCACGCCCGGACAGGTCGTGCGCTCGCGATGTACCGGAGGAGGCATAGTGGGCCGGGAACCGAACCACCGGCTGGCCGCACTGCTCGAGGAGGCGGATTGGAGTCGCAGTGAGCTGGCACGAGCCGTGAACTCACAGGTCAGGGGCCAGGGAAGGGCCGTGCGGTGCGACCGCACCTCGGTCGCCCACTGGCTGTCCGGCTCTCGCCCGCGGCACCCGTTGCCGTCCCTCGCCGCCGCCGCACTGAGCCGACGGCTGCAGCGGCTGGTCCCTCCCTCGGAAACGGGGCTCGTGCCCTCGACGCCCGCCGCACAGTTCCCCCACACGGTGGCAGCCGGGGAGGCAGGGACCGAAGAGTCCTTGATCGCCCTGTGCCGCCAGGACCTAGACAGATCCACCCGACCCTCGCTCACCGGCCTCGTCTATAGCGCCGCAGCCCTGGAGCTGTCGGCATGGCAGGCCGACACCGCACCGCCCGTGGACAGCGCTCCCTCAACGGCACCCGAGCCCGCGATGGTGCGCGAGATGACACGGCTCTACGCCTCGCTCTTCCGATGCCGAGGCGGCAAATATGCCCGTTCTGCGCTGGCCGGCTTCATCGCCGACGATGTCGGGCGACTGCTCGCCATGCCACTCTCCTCCACCGTGCGGCGCACCGTCCTCGCCGAAGCGGCGCGCCTGGTCCACGTTCTCGCCACCATGAGCGCGGATGCAGGCTACGCGGGGTTGGCCGAGCGCTATTTCCATACGGCTCTGGGCATGTCCCGGCGAAGCGGCGACCAAGGCCAGTATGCGGTCACCCTGCGAGCAATGAGCAGTCAGGCTCTGGGGCTGGAGCACTTCCGACTCGCCCAACGACTGGCCGCCACCGCTCTCGAAACCGCTCCCTCGAACGCCGCCCCGGTGCAACTCGCCTACCTGTTCGCGCAGTACGCCCTGATACAGGCGCGGAGCAACGACGAAGACGGGGCCCTTGCCGCGTTGAAGGATGCCGAGGAGCGCCTGCCTCTTGACCGTACAGGACACGACCCGTTCGGCATCTACCCTCGTGCCGGCCTGGACTATCTGCGCGGAGAGGCCCTGCTGGCGCTCGGGCGACGAGCGGATGCGCGGCGGGCGCTGACCATCTCGCTGTCCGGTCGCCCTGACCACCACCACAGGCCGAACGCCCTCACTCACAGCCGCCTCGCCGAAAGCTTCCTGCGGGACGGTTTGTTAGAAGACTCCTGCCGACACTGGACCGCCTTCCTCAGCCATTATCCACATTTACTTTCCGGAGTTGTGGACCACTCATTGGCTCGTCTCCACAACTCCCTCTTTCCCTTCGCCTCCCACCCACAGGCCGCCGCTGTCCTGGAAGCAGGCAAATCAGCCACAAGAGAATATGACGTGCCAGCGTGATCCTGTACACGGACAGGTGTGCACAGTTTTGCACACCGGGAGCCTCTGGTGGCGGTGGCGCCAGCCATTCGAGCTGTCAGGAACGAGATTGTCGAGCGTCAGCAGGGGGAGCCGCTTCGTTCCGCACTCGCGTCTCGGCCTCGCCATCAGAGGGCTGCGCCTCTGCATGACTGCCCAAAGGAAGTTCGGGCAGTTCGGAAAGCGGAAGAAGCTTTTCAAACGCAAAGGGATCGTCCATGCCACGAGTTTAACGTGCCGCTCCCCTGCGGAAATGTTCGGAGCATCGGCGTGTCGCGCCCTCTGTGAATAAGCGACGTTCCGCATGCAGGGATCCCCACGCCGGGGCCCTGGAACAAGCGGCCCTACCGGCCTCGCGGTCCTGGGAGAAAGAGCGGGCTGAAGCCGGTCATGCTCGTTCACCATCAGCAGCGGTCCTGCCTCCTCAAGGCCTGCGCCCGAGGCCCGGCCCTGAGGGGTGGGGGCGTCCTACCTGTCGGCAGAGCACGCTTTCACCACCCGCACGACCTGCTCGACCTCGGTGTCGGTGAGCTGCGGATGGGCCTGAAGGCACAAGCCGGTGCCTGGCTCCCGCAGGTTGGGCGGAGACGTGGCGCCCGGCCCGGGTCGGCAGCAGTGCGAATTGCGTGGTGACGATACCGGTTGGCCTCACCGAGACGGGCACGGTGACCTCGCATGTGGTGCGTGTGCCGACCCTCGCCGTTCAGGCCGGCCTGGTGGGCCTGGGCGCAGTCCTCGATGACCGCGAGGACGTACCGACGGGCGATCCGGTTGATGCCGGGCATGTGCGCCGTGTGGCCGTGCGGGTGAACCGGGATCACAGCGCGAGTGCGGCTGGTGGCAACGTGCTCCATGGCATCGGAGCGGAGGGCGAGCGTGGGCTCAGAGACGCCGACGATCACAGGCCGCCCCGGCGTCACTGGCGAAGGCCGCCATAGGAACGAGAGGACGCCCGGGCTGTACTGGCCCTACAGAACCGCGCATCACGGTGGAACAGACTCAATGAGGAGAATGAGAGTCTGAGCTCGGGCGTTTCGTGTCGTCTCTCCAGGTGTCGGTCATGTTATGGAGTCGTCTGGGCTGTGGCGCCCCGAAACCCCGATACCGGGGCGCCGAAGGACGCGCAGTGGCCGCTTGGACGGAGCCAGAGCCATTCTGGCGACAGGGCGGACCGGGCTCTGCGGATCACAGTCCTGCAGATGCCAGCGATCGGCTATGGTCGCCAGTACAAGCGTGGCCTCGGTGAAGGCGAAGTCATTCCCAATACATTGACGTGCGCCTCCGCTGAACGGGAGGAATCCATCGCGAGGGCGGCGGGGCGTAGAGGGGTCCAGCCACCGGTCAGGGGCGAAGTCCTCGGGATGGGCGAACAGATCGGCCCGTTGATGGATGATCTGCTGGCTGAAGACGATGGTGGAGCCGGAGGGGATGAGATGTCCGGCAAGCCTCGTGTCTCTGGTGACCGTTCGGGTGAGCAGCCATCCCGGCGGGCGTATGCGCAGTGCCTCGGTCAGAACCCGGTCCGCTGATTTCAGCCGGGGCAGGTCTTCCCACGTAGCCGCCCTCCCGCCGAGGACGGCGCGGGACTCCACGTGCAGGCGCTCCTGGCATTGGGGATGGTGCGCGAGCAGCAGGCAGGACCAGGCAAGGGCAGACGCCGTGGTCTCAACGCCGGCCACGAGCAGGGAGAGGACCTGATCGTATATTTCGGTTTCACGCAGAGCGTCATCTTCGTCTCGGGTCGCAAGGAGCGTGGCCAGAATACTGCCGTCGTTCCTCGCATTCCGCTGCCTTTCGATGATGCGGCGAACCGCGGCGGACAGAGTCCTCTTCGCGTGCACGTATCGCTGATTCGCCGGAGTGGGGAGTTTGGCAAGCGGACCCGGAGTGAGCATCTGCCGGAACCCGTTCGTTACGAGTACGCCGATGGACCGGCGAATCTCGGTTACTTCCGCATCGGTCATTCTGGTACCGAACAAGGTGGCAGCGGCGACGTTGACAGTCACCCTGTACATTTCCTCGGCAGGAAAGATCTCCTGACCGTTGCGCCATGAGGAGGTCATCGCATCGGTATGCTCGCTCATCACCGCTGCATACGCGGGAAGGCGGCCACGATGAAAAGCTGGCTGGACGAGGCGCCGCTGCCGCCGGTGTTCTCGGTGAGGGCAGGCGACCAGTCCGTTTCCTAGGAATTCACGGGCCTTCTCGATAAATGCCCCACCTTTATCGAAGCTCCGGTCATCGAGCAGGACCTGTTCCACCAACTCGGGATGGCACACGACGTATGCTTGCTGCCGTCCGATCTTGATCCGAACCAGGTCGCCATGTTCGGGGAGGGAGGCCAGAAACCCCAGGGGGTCCCGGAGGATCTGTACCGCGTGGCCCACAACAGGAAGCGCATCAGGGACGAACGGGGGCTGCCGCGTCTTCGGTTCACTCATGGTGGTGATCTCCCGGAAGGGGCCGCACGGACGGACTCCCGCCGCAATCGCTGCCGGGCGTCCCTAGCGTCACCGGGTCGACCGACGTCCCGGTCAACGCTCTCCCACTCGACCACGCCAAGCCCAGAAAAGGAATAGCGCAGATACGGGAGGTGCGTGAACGCGTTGAACGGTTGTGCACTTGTGATTCCCGCACGGCATCCTTACGGAAACGGCTCGGACAGCGGAGTGCCACCCACTCGGCGTCCGCCCCCCGGGCGCTTGACGGGGGCGCACGGTGCCGTCGGCACCCTGGTAGCCGGAGTCTGCGCTGGTCTCCATCTCGGCACAGGTGACGGATCGACGATGCCGTCGGCACGGGCGGCGGTCAGGCCCTGGACGTTCACGCCGTGGTCATCGTGCCTGCCGCTGTAGACCGGCGCCGGGCTGGCCTTCGTGGCCAGGCCGGCACGAGCATGCCGTCCATCACGGGCTGCCCCATCCCCGATCCGGTCACGATCGAAAGGGCTCAGAGTGGGCGCATCACAGAAGTTGAGCCAGCCCCCCGAGCGATCAACAATGCCAGCACCACGTGAGGCGTGGTCGTGGACAGCGGAAAGCCACACCGTGCGCCCCAAGGCCCGGGCCACACGGGCGCGTTCACCCGCTCGCTCCGATACCGGATGGCCGCCCTGTTACCGGAGACCACCCGCGCCAGTGCCACCTACTGCCGAAGAGCCTTCTCGACTATGTCTGTAACCGGGTAAATATCTGGATAGACTTCCCACCAACGGTATCGCTTCACATGGAGATGCCAGTAGATGAATCCTCGCATGTAATTCTCCAGGAAAGGCCGCTGCCTCTCGTCGCCGAGATCCATGATGCGGCGGTAGGCGTCGATCCCGGAATCGAGCGTACTCCTGTAACAATCGACATACGGTTCCCCGTGGCGGACGGCGTTCCGGTAGATCCGGCTTACGGCGAAGTCATGCTCGTCGATTGCCTCTTTGTAGAACGACAGAAGGTCGTTGAAGTCATTCAGAAACTTGACCATGGATGAAAGCGCCGGAGCCCAGAACCCCATGTTACCGGTGAAGGAAAGGCATGGATCCAGGAACTGGAGCGAGGTGAACCACATCTCACAGAACCCTGTGAGGCTGCGGACGTACTGGGTGTCGATGTCGTCGGTCGCATCCTCGGCGAACTCGTTCTCAACAACACATCCGAGCACTCCCATGCGAAAGAATACCCCGAAGGCGCCCATGAATTCATTGTCACCGAATTCCCCCAGCTCATTCAGCATCATATCCGCGTAAGCGCCGAGCTTCGATGTCTCGCCCGGATCCCTGGCGCCGCTTCCCCAAAGAAGAGCGAAAGAGTCGTTCCGACTCCGGCAGCAGATGTCGTCAGCGTACGTTCCAAATACGTAGGCCCGGCTCAGTGCCAGTGCCAGCTCATCATCAGAGGCGGGAAGCTGTATACCGCGCATGAGGACGAGGTCCTTGATCAGCGCCATGGGTACATTGATTTCGTACGCCCGGAACTCGGCACTGAGGACTTCTACCTCCCGGGCGATCTGCACACTGTTCACCTGAGGTGTATACTGCCGACCCATTTCAGCGGCCTCACCGAAGAGGCCGGAGCGGATGACATCTCCGACCATGGACCGGTAGTCGGTATTCGGGACGCCCCGGAGGTCGGGGGAGGTATTGTTCACGAACATCGATGGACTCCTATCCGAATATCCGGGCGCTTCCCTCGGGGAGGCGCGTACTGGTCGGACTGCTTTTCCTACCTGTACGCACTGATTGATCCTTCATCGCTGTCGAATTTCGGTGGTTGCAGGCGCTGTTCGGACTGCAATGCAGAAAGGACGATAGTCATGAGGGGTGCATGGTCTCCCTCAGCATGGTGCGGCTGGGCGCCACGAGGGGCAGCACGGTGCGGCGGACGGAGAGTTGAGACGCCGCCCCAACATTGGCCGGGAACCCATCGGCGCAGCCAGCTCTCCTGGGGCAGGGAGAGCACGGGAGTATGCGGATTGCTGAATGCAGGGAATGAGACTGCGTGGAGCAGGGCCGTCGCGGTCATCGTTTCTCCCGTCATGACTGCGTCTCCTCGGTCGGGTCGGTCGTTTCCACCAGCGACTGGGCCTCGTCGAGGAGGGCTTCGACGATTTTCGATTCGGGGACGGTCTTGATGACGTGGCCCTTGTGGAATATCTGCCCTTTTCCGTTGCCGCAGGAGACGCCGAGGTCGGCCTCTTTGGCTTCGCCTGGGCCGTTGACGACGCAGCCCATTACCGCGATGCGCAGGGGGTGGGGGAAGCCGTCGAAGGCGGCCTCGACCTGGCCGGCGAGTTTGTGGATGTCGACCTGGAGGCGGCCGCAGCCGGGGCAGGAGACGATCTCCAGCTTGCGGGGGCGCAGATTCAGTGAGGAGAGGATGTGGCAGCCGGCCTTGATCTGCTCGACGGGCGGGGCGGAGAGGGAGACGCGGATGGTGTCGCCGATGCCCTCGCCCAGAAGGATGCTGAAGGCGGTGGCGGATTTGATGGAGCCCTGGAAGGCGGGGCCGGCCTCGGTCACTCCCAGGTGGAGAGGGTAATCGCAGCGTTCGGCAAGGAGGCGGTTGGCGGCGACCACGGTGAGCGGGTCGTGGTGTTTGACCGCGATCTTCAGGTCCCGGAAGCCGTGTTCTTCGAACAGGGAGGCTTCCCACAGGGCGGACTCGGCGAGGGCTTCGGGGGTGGGGCCGCCGTGTTTGGCCAGCAGCCGCTTGTCGAGGGAACCGGCGTTCACGCCGATCCGGATCGGCACACCGACAGCCGAGGCGGCGGAGGCGATGTCACCGACACGGTCGTCGAACTGCTTGATGTTGCCGGGGTTGACGCGCACGGCGGCGCACCCGGCCTCCAGGGCGGCGAAGACGTAGCGGGGCTGGAAGTGGATGTCCGCGATGACCGGGACCGGCGACTTGGCGGCGATGGCGGGCATGGCCGCCGCATCGTCGTTGGTGGGCACGGCGACACGGATGATGTCGCAGCCCGCAGCGGTGACTTCGGCGATCTGCTGCAGCGTGGCGTCCACGTCGGCGGTCCTGGTGGTGGTCATCGTCTGTACGGAGACCGGCGCGTCGCCGCCCACGGGGACATCGCCGACCATCAGCTTTCGTGTGCGGCGGCGCACCGGAAGTTGCGGGGCCCGGGCCGTGCCCGGGGCGCCGGGAGAGGGCATGCCGAGGTCTGTGGTGGTCATCTCTCAGCGCTCCTTGGCGGGCTGGAAGGGCTCTTGGGCACGGGCACGCAGGATGGCCTGGGTGATGCCTTCGGCGTCGAGACCGGCTTGGGAGAGCAGGTCGTTGCGATTGCCGTGGGAGATGAAGCGTCCGGGCAGGCCCAGGGCCCGCAGAGGCGTGGCGTTGCCGGTATCGGCGAGGGCGCGGGTCAGGGCGGCGCCGAGGCCTCCGTGGCGGGTGTTGTCCTCGACGGTGACCACCAGTTGGTGGCGTGCGGCGAGTCGGGTCAGCTCAGGCGAGATGGGAAGTGCCCAGCGCGGGTCGGCGACGGTGACCCCGATGCCTTGCGCCTGGAGGGCTTCGGCGGCCTCGATGGCGGGGGCGGCCAGCGGCCCGGCGGCGACGATGAGGACGTCGGCGATACCGGAACGGTGCAGGACATCGACCGGGCCGATACGTTCCAGAGCCGGAATGTCCTCCCCGGCACTCGCTTTGGGAAAGCGCAGAGCGGTGGGACCGCCGTCGTAGGCGACGGCTTCGGCCAGCAGCTCGCGCAGCTGCGCGGCGTCACGTGGGGCCGATACGTGCATGCCGGGGACGGCCCCCAGCAGTGTCAGGTCCCACATACCGTGGTGGGAGGGGCCGTCGGGGCCGGTGATGCCCGCCCGGTCCAAGACGAAGGTCACCGGCAGCCGGTGGAGGGCCGCGTCCATCAGGACCTGGTCGAAGGCGCGGCCCAGGAAGGTGGCGTATACGCCCACCACCGGATGCAGCCCTCCGGTCGCCAGGCCGGCTGCGCTGGTGACGGCGTGCTGTTCGGCGATGCCGACATCGAAGAACCGATCGGGGAAGCGCTCACCGAATTTCGCCAGTCCCGTGGGGCCCGGCATGGCGGCCGTGAGCGCGACCAGTTCCTTGTGCTCGTCCCCCAACGCACACATTTCGTCGGCGAAGACACTGGTCCAACTGGGCGCGGAGGCCTTCTTGGCGGGCGCTCCGGTGGCCGGGTCGAGGACGCCGCAGGTGTGCATCCGGTCATCCGGCTCACTCTCTGCCGGCTCGTATCCCCTGCCTTTGGCGGTGACCGCGTGTACCACCACCGGCCGCTCCAGTTCTCGCGCCAAGCGGAACGCTTCCTCCAGCGAGGGGCGGTGGTGGCCGTCGACGGGACCGAAGTAGGCGAAGCCGAGCAGTTCGAAGAGGTTCTGAGCGACCGGCAGCGGTCCGCCGGTTCCCTCGTCGGCGCCGGCGCGGGGACCGGTCTTCACCAGCCAGTCGATGTGGTCGTCGCTCTGCCCGCGCAGCTGTTGCAGGTGGTCGGCGAGGCCGCCGATGGTGGGTGCGTAGGAGCGCTCGTTGTCGTTGAGGACCACGATCACGGGCCGTTCCGGAGCGCCGCCGAGGTTGTTGAGGGCCTCCCAGGCCATGCCGCCGCTCATGGCGCCGTCCCCGATCACCGCCACCACCGCGCGGTCGTGCTCGCCGCTCAGCTGTCGGGCTTTGGCCAGGCCGTCCGCATAGGCCAAGGCGGTCGAGGCGTGCGAATTCTCGATCACGTCGTGTTCGGACTCGGCTCGCGAGGGGTAGCCCGACAGGCCGTCCTTCTGGCGCAGGGTGCCGAAATCTTCGACGCGGCCGGTGAGCAGCTTGTGCACGTACGCCTGGTGGCCGATGTCGAAGAGCAGCGTGTCGTGCGGGGAGTCGAAGATCCGGTGCAGCGCCAGTGTCAGCTCCACCACCCCCAGGTTGGGGCCCAGGTGGCCGCCCACGGCGGACACCTTCTCGATCAGGAACCCCCTGATCTGTTGCGCCAACGCGTCCAGCTCCTCACCGGACAGCTCCCGCAGTGCCTTGGGATCAGCGGCCTCGTCCAAAAGTCGGCGGGCGTCGGTGGTCGTGGTCATCGTCGGTTCCTCACAGCGGCGGGCGGGGCGAAGTAGACGTCCTCGACGGTGGTGGCGTGCTCGGTGACGGCAAGCGGACCGAAGGTGCGAAGATGCTCGACGACTTCCTCGACCAGTCCTTCGGGGGCGGAGGCTCCGGCGGTCAGTCCGATCGTCTCCGCCTCGCGCAGCCACTCGGGGCGGATGGCGCCGGCGTCCTCGATCAGGTGCGCCGGGGTGCCCAGACGGCGGCAGACCTCCACCAACCGCACCGAATTGGAGGAGTTGTCCGAGCCGACGACGAGTACGAAGTCGGCTTGCCCGGCGACGGCTTCCAGCGACAGCTGCCGGTTGGTGGTCGCGTAACAGATGTCCTCCGACGGCGGGTCCTTCAGCGCTGGAAACCGTGCGCGCAGCGCCTCGATGACGTCACGGGTCTCCTGCACTGCCAGCGTGGTCTGGGTCAGGTACGACACCCGTGCGGGGTCCGCCACCTCCAGCTCGGCCACATCCATGGCCGTCTCGACGACGACCGTGGACTCAGGTGCCTCGCCGAAGGTGCCCTCGACCTCCTCGTGCCCAACGTGGCCGATCAGCACCACCGTCTCCCCACGGGCGGCGAACCGCCGCGCCTCGGAATGCACCTTGGTCACCAGCGGACAGGTCGCATCCACCACCTCAAGGCCGCGCTCGGCGGCTTCTCTGCGCACGGCGGGAGAGACACCGTGCGCGGAGAAGACCACCAGACTCCCCTCCGGAACCTGGTCCAGCTCGTTGACGAAGACGGCCCCGCGCTGTTCCAGCCCTCGCACGACATGGGCGTTGTGGACGATCTGCTTGCGTACGTAGACCGGGCTGCCACGCTGCGCCAACAGCCGCTCGACCACCTCGATCGCCCGCTCCACTCCGGCGCAGAAGGAGCGCGGGGAGGCCAGCAGCACCCGGCGGGAGCGGACGGCTCCTTCTGCGCCCGTAGCGTCGTGCTCTTGCTGGGGCCCGCGTGGGGACGGGGCTCGCCGTATGTGTGCGGGAGACATCGTCAGCTCCTTGATCAGTGCTCGCGGTGGGTGAGCAGGTGGGCCAGCGCGAGCAGTTCGCGGTGCCCGACCGGGCTGGGGGCGGCTTCGGCCAGGGCGGCGTGCGCCAACTCCAGCTCCTCCTCCACTGCCCGGCGGGCCGCATGCGCCCCGCCGGCCTGCGCAACCAGCTCCGCCGCACGCTCTACTTCGGTCGGCGTCAACCCGCCCGTCCAGGAGTAGAGGGCGGCCAGTTCCCGGCCTGCCGGTGTTGCGGAGGCGAGGGCGGCGAGGACGGGCAGCGTCTTCTTGCGGGTAGCGATGTCGCTGCCCACGGGCTTACCGGTCACCTCTTCCCGGCCGTAGATACCGAGCAGGTCATCGGTGATCTGGAAGGCCACCCCCAGATGCCGGCCGAAGGCTCCCAACAGCCGGGCGCGAGAGTCATCGGCGCCGCCGGCCAGTGCACCCAGCGCGCAGGCACACTCCATCAGCGCCCCGGTCTTGGACGTGGCCATCGCGGTGTACTCACCCGGTTGCACGGTCTCGCGCCGTTCGAAGGCCACATCCTGTGCCTCGCCTTCGATCAGCTCCACCACCGTCTTCGCCAGCTGGGCCAGGGCCGCGGGGTCGTAGCCCGCGTCGGCCAGGGTGGTGAAAGCCAGCCCCAGCAGCGCGTCCCCGGCCAACACCCCGGCCGGTGTGCCGAACGCGGCCCACACCGCCGGGCGGTGACGCCGCGTTCGGTCACCGTCGATGATGTCGTCATGCGCCAGGGAGAAATCGTGCACCATTTGCACTGCCGCGGCGGCGGCGCCCGCCACCTCGGCGGTGCTGCCAACGGCTTGGGCCGCAGCGAAGCACAGCGCCGGGCGCACGGCCTTCCCCGCCCCGGCTGCGGAGGGGCGGCCCTGCTCGTCCAGCCAGCCCAAGTGGTACCCGACCTCCTGCCGGTTCTGGAGCAGCCGCGCTTCGACATGGTGCCGCAGCCGGGGCCGCACCCGGGCCTGGGCCTGCTCCAGTAGTCCGCGCCCCGTTTGCTCCAGTGACTGCACGACCGGCGCCGATCCCGCCATCACACACCTCTCTCCTGCTATCCAGACATGTGCCGAGACGGGGCGGGCCCGTACCAGCCGCTTCTTCTATGGGACCCCTCGGTGCGGCCCGGAGAAAGGGATTCTCGTCTCCAGATGTGTGAACGAGTTGAAAGCTTGCGCTTTTGTGAATGGCTAATCGGAGTGGGAGGGACACTTGTCCACATGATGCAGCCTGCGGGGCGCTATCCGGTGTGCCCTGCGTGCCCGGCACCCGCCCTACACCGCTACTTGCTCCGCAGCGTCGACCAGGTCGCGAATTACTCCCCCTATGACCTGGTGTCGGCGTACGGAGTTAGAGCTCGATTCATTGGCTTCTCGGTAGCCCGGCGGCGTTTCGATCGTCGCGCGCCTGGTCCCGGACGAAGTGCGAGAGCTGCTCCAGCAGATGGTGCCCGAGGCGCCCGTCCGCCCTCAGGGCGGCGGCCGCGCGGCTGGTACCGCGATCGTCTTCGAGGCGACCACGGGTTGCACTCGGGGCCGGCTCCCGCCGGTCTTCGCCCCCTCAGGTTCGACCGAACACCGCCGCTTCACCGAATGGAACCGGGCACGCGCATGGGCCAAGATGCACCGCCTGATCCTGGACGGGTCCGGCTCGCACGGCGAGCCGGACCGGTCGCGGTGCGCGATAGACCCGGTCAACATGCGGGCACTGAAAAAGGGGAGCCAACGGGCCCGAAGCCTGGCGACCGGGGCAAGAAGGGGGCCGAAGTGGACAGATCGCTCTCGATGTCCTGGCCCCGGGTCGCGACCGGGTCCATATTGGAAAAGAGCGTTCCGCTCTCAGGGAGCCTCGTATTGGACCTCCAAGCCCTGCCAGGTCGAGCACAGGTCCTCAGCCCCGTCGAGGAGATCCTCACCGCCATTGCGCAGTGTCTCCACCGCGGAGGTGAGCGACTCCACGTCGGTGAGGCGGTAGGGGATGGCGTCTGGGCCGATCAGCGTGAACATGTTCGGATCCACGCCGAGCTGGAGTTGGGTGGGTTCGAAACTCACCAGGAGCCTTCCAGGGGCGCCAGGTCACAGGCCAAGGTTGTCTCCGCTGCCTGCCTACTTCTGGGATTCGGCCGCCCTCCCCTCCTGGCCCCGGCTGTAGGAAAGGGTGGCGTTGTTCGAGCCCAGGAGACAGGGCAGCCTGCGGGTGAACATGGCGTCGGCCTCGCCGGTGAAGTGGTCGAGGAGGCCCCCAGCGCCGCCTCTGCCGGAGGGCTCTTGGCATTGTTCAGAGCTGTTTCGATGCAGGCGGCGGTGGAGTCGATGTCCGATGAAAATCCACCACCCTCGAGACCGAGCTTGTCCCCGAAATTGGTCAGGGCAGCAGAGACGCCGTAGACGTCGATGTTCCACTGGCCCACAGGTCCTCTCCCTTCGCGACGGTGGTGAACCGGTCCGGGCGGAACGCGGCGCCGTCCGCGACGTCGCCGCAGTGCGCCGGGGGCTTTTGCCCCCTCGGTCTCACGAACGGGATCCAACCAGGTCACAACCCCATTGCAGCCTCAGAACGTGATCATGGAGCCGATCACCCGGAACACGGTTCGCCGCAGCGGTCCCGCTGTTCTCATGCGCCGGCCCTGCTCCCGTCCGACGCCGGAGCGCTGCCGCACGCCGTCGCCAGAGCCCGAGCGCCACAGGAGGCCGTCATCATGGCATCACCGGTCGGCCGTACCCGTGTCGACTTCGGTTCCGCCGCCGATATCCGCGTCCGGGTGACCTTCAGCCACTACGCCGGCACGTTCGCTTTGGCCTGCGATGCCGCGAGGGCCCGGACACAACGGGGTTCCGGCTACGCGGCCGAGCTGGCCGCCTGCCTGCCCGCCAAGGCGCACCGCGCCCTATGGCCGATCGTGGCCCCCGGGCACTCCCTCTCCCCCGACTGCCTCAGCCCCGGCGACCCGGGCCGCGACGCCACCCTGGCCGAGGAGCTCGACCGCCTCGGCTCGCTGAGCGGCGACGACGTGCGCGCCGACCTCGAACGGACCTTCGCCGAAACGGGGCTGCCCGCTCACTGGAAACCGGTCTGGGCCTCTCCCCGCGAGTGGGTCGACGGGGTGGTGGCCGCCTTCGACCAGATCGGCCGCCACCTCGAGCGGGCGTGGCGGCGCAGCGCCGCACAGCGTGAGCAGGAAGCCCAGCGCATCGGTACCGCGGTGGCCCGCGGCGCCACCGACGTCGCGCTCGCGCTCTCCCATCCGCGAGGGCACCTGAGCGGCACCTGCCTGGTCTTTCCCGACGCTGAGCCGGTCGAGCTCGATGCCGCCGGCCGATGCGTCGTGCTGACGCCGATGATCGGCAGCCCGCACACGTCCGTGTGCAACCTGGACGCCCCCGACACGCTGTGGTTCGGCTACCCCCTGCCCCGTGCCCTCGGCGACGGCGGAGCCTCCGGAGCCTCCGCCGCCCTCGACGCCCTATTGACGCCGGTCCGGGCGCGGTTGCTGCGCCGTTTGGACCGCGAACTACCGATGCATGAGGTGGCGAGCCTTCTGATGTGCAGCCCGGCGACCGCCACCTACCACTGCGCCCAACTCGTCAAGGCGGGGCTGATCGAGCGGCGCCAGCGGGGCCGCATCGTGAACATCGCACGCAGTTCACGGGGCGATTCGCTCCTCGACACCTATTCGGTGGCCCTCTGAGCCCGAACTCCGCAGGGCCCGAACCGCACAGAGACCGCTCACAGGGGTCGGCCGACGGCGCGCGTCGGCCGGCCCCGTTCAGGCCTCCAGGGTCAGCACGTCGGGAACCGAGGGGTCGCGCACGGCGGCGAGCCAGTGCGCGAAGCCCCCGAGACCGGTCATCAGACCGGGCAGCGGGGCCGAAGGCGCCATGCCGGTCTCGAACTCCGGCCGCGGGCCGAGCAGGAGTGCGTCCGGGCCCCCAAGGCCACTGACCAGGCGGTGCACGCGGTCGCGTGCCTCGCGTGCCTGTCCGTCGGACGCCGCCCCCCGGCGCCGGAGGCGCTCGGCGACCTGTGCATTGCCCAGCAGGCCGTGGCAGAGGTTCAGCGAGGCGCCGGGCGCGCTCCGTTCCATCAGGCCGAGCGCGGCTTCGAGGCCCGCGCCGCCGTCCACGGACCGCCACGCGGCGCGGGCGAGCGCGATGCCCGGGGCGCCGTGGCACCAGGCCGACATCGTTGCGGCGGCCTCGTCCTCCTCGGCCCGCAGGTCGGGCCAGACGCCACCGCGGCGGCGGGCGTCGTCCCAGCGGAACGTGGCCGCGGCGAGGTCCGCGTCGGTGCCGCCGCCCCCGCCCCCTCCTGGCCCGCCCGGCGCGCCGGCCAGGCCGTGCTCACCGGCGCGCGCCAGGGCGTAGAGCGCACCGGCCGAACCGTGGGCGAAGCCGAGCAGGGAGGGCTCCCCATCGGCCATCGGCCAGTGGACTCCCCCTCCGGTCTCCTGCGCCCGCGCCCTCAGGGTGCCGACCGCGGCGCCAGCGACGGCCCGCAGGCGCGGCGCCCAGGGGGCTCCGGGCACCAGCTCCAGCGCGCCGGTCGCCGCCAGCACCGTGCCCGCGGCTCCGCCGACCACGTCCATCGGCGCGTCCTGGGCGCGCTCGACCAGGTCGAGCAGCCGCTGCGCGGACGAGGCGCCGAAGTCCGCCCCGTGGCGCGCCGCCAGAACCGCACCCGCCCACAGCACGCCCGCGATGCCCCCGTGCGCGCCGTGCGAGGGCGTCCCGTAGCGCAGCACCTGCCGCACCGCCGAGGCGTGGACCTCCGCGGCGAACGCACGGTGCTCCGGGAGGTCGAACGCGGCACCGAGCTCGGCCAGGGCGACGGCGATCCCGGAGAGTCCGTCGTACAGCGCCGGTCCCTGCGTGTGCATGATCCAGCGCAGCGGGTCGCGTGTCGTGACGCCGAAGGTGATGAACTCGCCCTCCCGGGCGTGGACGCCGCGGCGGACGTGCTCGGCGAGCCGCAGGGCCAGGCGCCGCTCCGCGGCCGCGGACCATGTCAGCGGGGCCGCGGGGGTCGCCGTCCCCGGTTCGCGCCCCTCCGCCGCCGCGGCCGCGGGCTCGTCCGCCCGGGACGGGGGCGCGGCATAGCCGTTGACCGGCGTGCTCGCGGTGGTGCCGCGCGCCCGGTCGCAGGCGAAGGAGAGGCCGATGACGGTGCACTGGAACTCCAGGTCCGCGTCACCGGCGCGCTCCATCCGGCGCCGGATCCGGCTGACGGCGTCGTCCGCGAAGTAGTCGGCGACCACCGCCCCGTTCGCGGCGCGCACGTCTCGGCCGCCCCCGGTGTGCTGGAAGTAGGGGATGTCTCCGCGCAGCAGGTCGCCGTGTTCGTGCGCCATCAGCCGGGCGAGGGCGGGGTAGGTCTTCGCCATCGTCCACAGGCTGGAGAGGACGACGTCCGGCCCGAGCGGGTCCCGCAGGACGTTGGGGTGGGTGCTTCCGCTCAGCTTGGCGCCGTAGGTGCGGGTCGGGCGCGGGACGTACCGCAGGGTCACCGTCTCGGCGCGCTCGAGCAGGTGGGAAAGGCGGCCGGTGCGCCAGAGCGTGAGCATGCCCCGGTAGGCGGTGCGGTACCCGTCGGTGAAGTCGTCCTCGTACGCCAGCACCGCCCCCCGGTCCCGGGTCCCCTTCGGGGCGTTGGCGCCGTGCGCCGGCAGGTCGAGGTCGCGCATCTCGTAGCGTGGCCCCCTGCCGTCGTCCACCAGCCGCCGTGCGCGCATGCTCGCGGACTCGATCCCACCGGTCAGGGCGCTGATCTCGACGGCGCGCGCCCCCGGGTCGACACCGGGCAGGATCAGCAGGTTCGCGACCGAGTCGCGGACGGCCGCCGCATCGGGAGGGTGGCCGCCCTCCGGTCCGCCCTCGGTCGCCGGCGGCATCAGGGCGCCCGTCAGCAGGGTCTCGCAGTCGATGACGGCCGGCCGGTCGCCGACCGCCACGATGTTCTCGTAGTGCAGGTCGATGGAGCAGATCAGCGTCGTCACGGCGGCCAGGGCGCCCAGGTTCCGGTAGTAGCGGACCGGGTCGGCCTCCTGGTCGTTGGCGAGGAACTCCTGCCACCCGTACTCGCCGCGGTCCAGCGTCAGGGCGCAGCGGATGTCGGCGACGCCGTGTTCTCCCAGCAGGGAGCACAGCTCGGCCCACCACTGGTCGATGCCGGCGGGGCGCGGCTTGTACATCAGGACGGTGCCGTCGGCGAACGCGACCCGGTGCGTGGTGCGGCCGCCGCCGTGCCGGTCGCCGAGCGCCCCGGTCAGCGATGCCACACGGGTGTCCGGGGCCAGGGAGAAGGTGTCGGACAGCAGTCCGCGGTCGGCGGCCAGCCGGTCGAGCAGCTCCGCTCGGGCGTCCGCCCAGTCGGCCGCCAGTGTCCTGCAGTAGGGCTCCAGGCGCGGGTACTCCGCGAGCAGGGCGGCGATGCCCTCGGGCGTCCGCAGTCCGGAGAGGATCTCCGCCTGCCGCGCGGGGCACTGGGCCTCCTCCACCTCGCGCAGCCGCAGGTGCACGTGGAGCACCACGGCGCGCGACGTCGCCTCGGCGCAGAGCCGGGTGGCCTCGGCCAGGGGTTCGTGTTCCGGTGCACCCGCCGGCACCAGGTCGCCGAGCGGGCGGTCTCCGAGTGCCAGCGTGAGGAACCACGGCAGCAGAGCGGTCTCCGGAGTGAGAGCGACGTCGGTGAGCTGCGGGAGCTCCGCCGGGGCCGCCGCCGACGCGGCGGGCACGCGGGAGGCGGCGGGTGCGGGGGCCGCCGGTCCGGACGCGGGCGGGGCCGTGCTCAGGATCGCGTCCGCCCACTCCTCGGCCTCGATCCGGTCGGCGAACCAGGTCAGGTCGGCGAGGGAGAGCCCGGCGATCCGCTCGGGCGCGGCGAAGGCGTCCGGGGTCCGGGCGAGGGTGGCGAGTGCCGGCGCGGCGGCCTCCAGGGCCGTGTCCGTTTCGGAACGGCGAAGCGGTGGCATGGTCGGACCTCCGAGTTCGATGGCGTGGTCGGCCGGTCAGGCCGACCGGGTGGTGAGCGGGGCCCGGCTCAGGTCGACCACCCGGTCGGCCTCCTCCGCGAGGCGTTCGTCATGCGTGGCGACGACGACGGCCCCTGGGTGCGACCGCAGCCGGTCCACCACGGCGGCGGCGGAATCCCGGTCGAGCCCGGCCGTGGGCTCGTCCAGGAGAAGCACGGCCGACCGCCGCAGCAGCGCCCGCGCCAGCGCGACCCTGCGCCTCTGTCCGGCGGAGAGCTCGGGGCAGCGGGGGGACAGGGCGGACGCGAGGCCGTCGGGCAGCCCGTCGATGATGTCCTCGGCGCCGAGGGCGGCGAAGGCCTCCCGGATCTCGCCGTCGCCGAGCGGAAGGCCGGCGGCGACCATCGCACCCAGGGGCCCACCCGGCAGGACCGGCTCCTGGGAGACGAATGCGGTGGCGTCCGCGTCCTCTGGCACGGAACCGTGGACCACCGAGCCGGTGGCGGGCGGGACCAGCCCCGCCAAGGTGCGCAGCAGCGTGGTCTTGCCGCACCCGGACGGACCGGTGACCGCGATCAGCTCGCCGGGTTCGACGCGCAGATCGAGGGGGCCGACCACGGGGCCCGCCGCACCGGGCGGCGCGCAGGCCAGCCCCCGGGCCTCGACGGCCGCTCCCCGGGCCGCGTGGTCGGAGGTCTGCCTGGTCGCGCCGCCGTGGCGGCGCCAGGGCGGCGGCTGCAGCCGGGCGCCCGCTTCCCATTTCACGGCGGTCGGCGCCATCGCGGTGTAGCGCTGCAGGTCGTTGGCGAGCGGGACGAACGCCCCGACCGTGACGATGGCGACCATGTTCAGGCCCAGGGCCAGCGGCAGCGACAGCTCTCCGGACGTGATCCGGTCGTGCGTCAGCGCCAGCATCACCAACGGGACGAGGAGCGTGGCCACCCGTTGCACGGCGGTCCCCGCGGCGGTGAACCGGCGGCGGTGGGAGGCGCGGGCCAGCCAGTCGGTGCCGGTGGAGCGCCACCGCTCCAGGAGCCAGGCGTCCGCCCCGATCCCCCGGTGGTCCTCCAGCGACTCGACCACCACACCGGTCTGCGCGCCGAAGGCCCGGAACTCCTCCATCTCTCCCTGCGAGGCGTCGGACTGGCGCCGCCCCACCCCTACCGCCGAGAGGAACGCGAGCACGGACATCACCGCGGCGGCCGAGAAGTACGCGGGCTCGAACGCGAGCAGGAAGCCGAGGCCCAGCCCCGCGGTCATGAAGGAGCCGATCGCCGACAGGGCGGCGGTGGTGGCGGCCTCGTGCGCTGCGGGGCCCTCCACGAGTTCGTGCGACACCTCGTGCGGTGAGCGCTGGGACAGGTAGAAGGGGTCCAGAGTGCGCAGCAGACCGGAGAGGTAGGCGATCCGCCCGGCCTGGGCCCGGTCCTGCGCACGCCTGGCGGCCGACTCGCGGACGACCGTGAACGCCGCGAACAGCCCGATCGCGAGGAGCAGTCCCGCAGCGACCAGGACGCCGTCGGCGATCGGGGCGTCGGCCATCAGCCGGCGGTAGAAGTACTGGGTCGCCGCGGCCGGGAGGAAGACGGCGGCGGCTGCGAGCAGCAGCACCGGCAGAAGCCGGCGCCAGGGGCCGGCCGTCCCGTCCCCCGCGTCGAACAGGAGCCGGTGCTGGTCGCGCAGGAGGGCGGCGCGTCGGGGCAGCGGCGCCCCCGGCGGCTCGACACCGATCACCACCCCGCTGAACTCCCGCTCGAACTCGGCGGTGGAGAGCCTCCTGCGCCCCGACGAGGGGTCGACCACCGTGAGGCGCCCGCGCCGTGGAGAGACCGACTCGACCACGACGTAGTGTCCGCTGCCGTAGTGCGCGATCAGCGGAAGCGGCAGAGCGCCCAGCTGCGCCGCGGAGGCCCGGAAGCCGCGGGCGGCGGCACCGGACCGGCGGGCGGCCTGGACGAGGTCGTAGGCGCTGGCTCCCCGGGTGCGGCTGGGCAGTACGGCGGCGACGGCGAACGGGAAGGCGGGGATCCCGCGGGCCCGCAGCACCATGGACAGGCAGACGGCGCCGCAGTCGCGCGGTGACGTCTGCATGAGCGCGCGCACGCGGGGCATGGGCGTTTCCTCCCGGGGTGATCGAGGACGGCCGACGCGGCCGGGCCGGACGGCGGTGACCGGGCCCCGGGCCGGGGCACGCCCGGCCCGGGGTTCCGCGTCCGCGCTCAGGCGCAGTTGCAGATGGTGTTCTGGCAGGTGTCGGCCGTGGCCGGGCCGGTGCTGGTGATCCCGCAGAACTCGGACATGATCACCGTGCAGATCGGTCCCAGGGTGGGGCTGCCCCCTTGGGCGGCGGTCAGCTCCTCGTCCCCCAGCTCCACCGGGCCGATCGGGTGCCCGGAGTCGGAATCGGTGAAGCTGACGCGCAGCAGGTCGTTCGCAGGCATGGCCTCTTCCTTCCTTCTTCATGGGGACGGGCACCGGCCGGAACCGCGCGCCCGAGGACGTCCGCGTTGCCGCGGAGCCGTCGCCGCGCCCGGTCTCCGTCTCCGACCCGGCGCCCCCGCTTCCCCCGTCGAACCGTTCGGCGCTTCCGGGACGGGTCGGTGCCCCGGTTGCGCACAGCAGGAAGCATCACAGGAGAACACCGGCGCGCCCCCACGTTTCGCCGATCTTCGAAATCACTCGCAGAGGCGGCCCGAACAGGAGGAAGGCCGACTCGGCCCAGAGACCGCGCCCATCAGGAGCAGCAGCACCCGACGACCGGCGGGGAGCCGCCGAGCGCCCGTCCCCTTGTGCGGGGGGGGCGCCCGCCTTCGGCCACCGCCACGACGAAGCCGGTCGGTCCGCACACGGAGCACAGGGGCCCGAACTCGGCGGGTCGGCGACCCTGGCCGTGACCGGCACCGGCCGTCCGACACGGGTGGCTCGACGATCGTTGCGGCGCCTGCAGTACCGGCCCGAGGTTCGGGGACCTGTCGGCCCACGTCCGCCCCGCCCTTCTGGTCCGGCGCCGCACGCCGCACGGCCCGAGCAATGCGGTGCGCCTCGGCGGAGACGCTGGAACCGGGGGCTGCCCGCACAGGAACAACGAAGACCTGTGCACCAGCCCCATGACCGGCTCGGGCGACTCAGCGCCGACATCACCCCGGAGCAGGGGGCGCCTCGGATGCCACGGGAGACGCGCCCGGCGAACGGCGGTTCGAAGGCGGAGCGGGCGGACACCCGGCAGCCGAACGGCCACCCCCGGGTGACCACACAGGGTTTCAAAGTGATTACAATTGGTAATCACATGATCGGCCCTGCCCGCATCCTTCGGAGGAAGTACCCATGCAGATCCGCAGTGGCTTCGCCTGTGCCGCCCTGACGGCCTTCGCCCTCACCCCGCTGAGCGCTGTGAGTGCCCACGCCGCCGACGTCCCCGGCTACCCGGGGGTCGAGGAGTACACCGCCGACCTCCGGCCCATCACCGTCAACCGGTCGCAGGCCGCGGGCACCGCCACCGTCTTGCTGGACGGAAACGAGGCCCACGTCCGCATCACTGTGGACGGCCTCCTGGCGGACCACCCGCACGCCCAGCACATCCACATCGGAGGCCGCGGGGAGTGCCCCACCGACTACGAGGCGGGAGAGCACAACGGCATGCCCGCCCTGAGCACTCTGGACGGCCTGGACGCCTACGGTGGTGTGGAGACCTCCCTGACGACCGAGGGCGACACCTCGGCCGACAGCACCCTGGCGGTCGACAGGTTCCCGACCGCCCCGGACGGCATGGTCGACTACGACCGCACCTTCGAACTGTCCCAGGCCGCGGCGGACGCCGTCCGGGAGGGCAATGCCGTGGTCGTGGTCCACGGGATCGACTACGACGACGACGGCACCTATGGGGACGCCCTGGGCGCCAGCGAGCTGGACCCGAACCTGCCCATGGAGGCCACCCATCCGGCCGCCTGCGGTGCGCTCGCCTGAGGCGGGGCGATCGACGCAGATGACCCGATGACGGGCATACCGCCCCGCCGGCTCCCGACGGATGGGTGACCGGCGGGGCGGTACGACGATCCGGCCCCGGCCGTCTGTGGCGGCACGGGACGGCGCCGCGGACGCGCACCGTGCGGATGCCTCGGCGCCGGGCGGCCCCTCCCGGTCGGCACCGCCGACGCCGTCGGACTCACCGCCGCCGGCGTCACCTGCTCTGGCGGGCCGGATGCCCGGGTGCGCGTTCCCCGTGCTTCGACTCCTGACGGTTCAGCGTCGGGGCGGCAGGGGCAGGAAGCCGCTCGTGCGGCGGGCGTAGGCGTCCCAGTCTGGGCGGGTGCTCATGCGGTTCTCCAGGAGGCGCTTTCCGGATCCCACGGTCAGCAGAAGGGTCATCGCCACCGGCGCCGGCAGGGTGAGCGCCCCCTGCCAGGTGTCGGCGGCGATGAGGTAAAGGCCCCACCACACGCACGCGTCTCCGAAGTAGTTGGGGTGACGCGTCCAGGACCAGAGGCCGCGGTCCATGATGCGGCCCCGGTTGGCGGGGTCGGCCTTGAAGCGTGACAGCTGGGCGTCGCCGATCGCCTCGAACAGGAACCCGGTCAGCCACACGGCGACCCCCGCGAAGAGCAGTCCTCCGGCGGGGCCGGGCGTGTAGGCGGCGGCCTGGACCGGGAGGGAGATCGCCCAGACCAGCGCCCCCTGAGGCAGGTACACCATGCGCAGTGCGCGGGCGTCGCGTCCTCCCTGGTCGCCGGAGAGCAGGTCGGTGTAGCGGGGGTCCTCTGCGGCTCCCCGGCCACGGCGGCCGATGTGCAGGGACAGGCGCAGGCCCCAGACCACCGTGAGGACCGCAGCGGCCCAGGTCCTGAGCGGGTCGCCGTGGCCCGTGGACAGCACCGCCGACACCAGGGCGACCAGGGCGAAGCCCGATCCCCAGGCCACGTCGACCAGGTCGTGGCGCCCTTGGCGGCGCGCGAGCAGGAACGTCACGCCCATGAGCAGCGCCACCGCCGCGACGGTGATCGCCAGGTTGGCGCCGAAGGCGGCCGATGCGCTGTTGGAGAAGGGGAGGAGAGGGGACACCGGTCAGCGCACCCTCTCCGTGCCGGCGCGGACATCGGCACGGACGCCTGCACCTGCTGGGCGTACGGCCACGATCTGGTCGACGCCCATGCGCCCCTCCTCGAAGGCGAGGGCCCCGCCGGCCAGGTAGAGGCGCCATACACGGACCGTCTCCACGCCCATGAGGGCGGTGATCTCGTCCCAGCGCCGTTCGAGCTCGGCCGACCACGCGCGGGCGGTGCGCACGTAGTGCTCGCGCATGGCGTGCACGTCGCGCACCTCCAGACCCGCGCTCTCCAGGTGCTCGATGGTCCGCCCCAGGGGGCGCATGTGCATATCGGGGGCGATGTAGGTCTCGATGAACGGCCCTCCCCCGGGATGGCGCCCGCGCCGGGACATCTGCTGGACGAGGAGTCGGCCCTCCGGGGCGAGCAGCGCCCGCAGGCGCTCGGCGAACGGGCCGTACTCGCGGCGGCCGACGTGCTCGCCCATCTCGACCACGGCGACGGCGTCGAACCCGCCGGGGGCGCCGGCGTCATCGGCCCGGAGGTCGCGGTAGTGGCCGAGCCGGACCTCGACCAGGTCCTCCAGCCCGCGTTCGGCGACGCGGGAGCGGACGAAGCCGGCCTGCTCGGTGGAGAGGGTGAGGGCGGTGACGTGGGCCCCGTGGTGCTCGGCCGCGTACAGGGCAAGGGAGCCCCAGCCGCAGCCCAGGTCGAGCAGCCGGGCCCCGGGGCGCAGCGCGAGCTTGCGGCAGACCAGGTCGAGTTTGGCGTGCTGCGCCTGTGCGAGGTCCTCGGCGTCAGTGGTCCAGTAGGCGCAGGAGTAGGCCATCGAAGGATCGAGCAGCATCCGGTAGAGGTCGTTGCCCGCGTCGTAGTGGTGGGCGATGGCCGCCGAGTCGCGCCGGCGGCTGTGCAGGCGCCCGCTCATCCGCGCCTCGGCCTCGGGCGGTGGGGGCACCGGCCCCACGGCGCCCAGCACCACCGCCGTGTGCACAGCCCGCGCGACGGCCAGGGGCGAGGGACGGAACGGGCCGCGGTCCGCCAGCGCAGCGAAGACGCGGCGAAGTGCATCTGTGAGGTCGCCCTCGGCGTCGATCTCCCCGGCGACATAGGCCCGTGCGAATCCCAGCTCGTCCGGCCGCGCTATGACGCGCCGCAGTGCGGCCGGGTCGTGCAGCACGAGGGCGGCCGCGCCGTCGGGCCCGGCCTCGCTGCCGTCCCAGGCGCGGACGCGGACGGGAGACTCCCCGCCGAACAGGCCCTCCACGGCCGACACGATCATGTGCGCGGCCCCTCGGGGGCCGAGGAAGGGGCGGTCGGGGCGGACACCGTGGGCGATGCGGGTCACGGGCGGTGCGGGGGTGGCGGTCGGTACGGCCATGTTCAGTCACGCTCCATGGTGATCTGTTCGACGTCGATCATTCCGGCGCGGAACCCCGCTTCGCAGTAGGCCAGGTAGAAGGACCACATGGTGCGGAAGACGGGGTCGAAGCCGAGTTCGGCCACCTGCGCATCGGCGGCCTCGAAGCTCGCGCGCCAGATGCGCAGGGTCTCGGCGTAGTCGCCGCCGAAGGCGTGGCGGTCGGTGATGCGCAGCGCCGTGCGGGTGCGCAGCTGCTCCTCGATCGCGGGCACCGATGGGATGAGCCCGCCGGGGAAGATGTACTTGTGCATCCAGGTGTAGGAGCCGCGCGAGGCCCGCATCAGGGAGTCCTCCATGGTGATGGCCTGGAGGCCGACCCGCCCGCCGGGGGCGGTGAGCCGGTCGAGGGCGGTGGCGTAGACCGGCCAGTACCGCTCCCCCACCGCCTCGATCATCTCCACGCTCAGCACGGCGTCATAGGAGCCGGTGACCTGGCGGTAGTCGCACAGCCGGATGTCGGTTCGGTCGGCCACCCCGGCGCGCAGGGCCCGCTGGGCCGCCCAGGCCCGCTGCTCCGCCGACAGGGTGACCGAGGTGACCTGCGCACCACGCCGGGCCGCGCGCACGGCCAGTTCCCCCCAGCCGGTCCCGATCTCCAGCACGCGGGTGCCCTCGCCCACCCGGGTGCGGTCCAGCAGGCGGTCGATCTTGCGGCGCTGGGCCTCGGCCAGTTCCGCGGGGCCGGCCTGGGCGGCGCGGCCTCCGGCGGCTCCGGAACCGTCGTCGAACAGCGCGGCGGAGTAGGTCATGGTCGCGTCGAGGAACAGCGCGAAGAGCTCGTTGGACCGGTCGTAGTGGTGCCGGATGTTGCGCCGTGCCCCGTCCCGGGTGTTGTCGTCGCGCCCGGACCGGCGCGGCAGCACCGCGTGGCGGAGCGGGAGCAGGGGGCGCGGGGCCAGGTCGGAGTAGTGCTCGGCGAGGACCGTGAGCAAGCGCACCGGTTCCGGTGAGGACCAGTCCCCGGCCATGCGGGACTCACCGAACCCGATCAGCCCCGCGGCCCCGAGCCTGGCGTAGAAGTCCGCGGGCCGGTGCAGGTCGAGCAGCGGGGCCTCCGGCCCGCCCCCGGCGGGCAGGGGGCCGGCCGGTGTCCGGACGCGGATCGGGAGCCGCGCGAAGGCGTGCTCGGCCAGGAGCCGCGCGGCCCGCCCCCGTACGGGGGCGCGCGGCACGCGGGCCACGTCCGGCCAGCGCACCGGGTCGACCGGGGCCCCGGGGCCGACGGCCGGATCGGGCCGCCCTTCGGAGCGCTCCTGCTGGGGAGGACGGATGGTGCTCATCGCTGTTCCACTGCCTGTTCTGTGTGGTCTGTCTGTTCCGTCGCGGGTTCGGTCGGGGGGTGCGCTGCGGGGCGCGGGACGATGCGCAGCCCGCGCAGCAGGAGCCGGATGCCCTGGGCCCGGATGCGCAGGGCCCCCATGAGGGGGGTCACGGGGTGGCGCAGGGCCAGGCGCAGCACGGAGCGGGGGGTCGCCGGGCGGCGCTCGCCGCGCAGGGAGGCGGCGAAGACGGTGCGTCCGCCGCGGACCAGGCTGATCGCCAGCCGGAGCGCGCGGTCCGGCTCGGGAACGCTGATCCGGTAGTGGCCGTCGACCGGGTTGAACGGAGAGACGTAGAACGCCTTGTCCGTTCGGGCCCGGCCCTGCCGGTCGGTGCGGAGCAGGTAGCGGTGCCGCTGCCGGTAGGTGTTGTGCACTTCGGCGACCACGCACACGGGGCCGCCGTCGGCGCCGTGGCACCAGTAGACGGTGAGCGGGTTGAACACGTGGCCCAGGACGCGGGCGTGGGCGAGCATCAGCACGCGGCCGCCCTGCAGGTCGATGCCGTGCTCGGCCAGGTAGGCGTCGACGTTCCCGCGCAGGGTGCCGGAGGGGTCGCCGCAGTGGTCCTGCGCGCGGAAGCGTGCCAGGGGACGGAGCGGGGCGGGCAGGCGGGGCGGCGCGTCCAGGTCCACCAGCCAGTAGTAGCCGCGGTAGGCGAAGGCGTGGTGGAGGGGCTCGGTGCGCGTGTGGCGCACCGTCGCCTCGTAGAGCGCCGGTGCCGTGGTCAGGCCGGTCATCGCCGCGCCCCCAGGCGTTCGGCCGCCCGCACCCCGGAGCGGCATCCGTCCTCGTGGAAGCCCCAGCCGTGGTAGGCGCCGGCGAAGACGAGGCGGTCGTCGCCGAGGCCGTCGAGCCGTGCCTGTGCGGCCACGGACTCGCCGGTGTACACGGGGTGCTCGTAGACCGTCTCCGCGATGACCCTCTCGGGCGCGACCGCGCCGTCGGCGTTGAGGCTGACCAGGTAGTCGGACCCGGCTCCCAGCCCCTGCAGGCGGTTCATGTGGTAGGTCACCCGCACCGGGGAGCGGCCGGGCAGGCAGGACTCCAGGCGGTGGTTCCACGCGGCCCAAGCCCCTTTGCGGCGCGGCATGAGCGCGGTGTCGGTGTGCAGACGCACGCGGTTGCGGGAGTACCCGAAGGCGCCCAGCACGGCGCGCTCCTCGCGGGTGGGCCGGTCCAGCAGGGCAAGAGCCTGGTCGGCGTGGGCGGCCACGACGCACCCGTCGAAGCGGGCGGCGTCGCCGTCGTCGGTGTGCACCTCGACGCCGCCGCCGGTGCGCACGACCGCGCGCACGGGGGTGGAGGTCCGCACGGAGGCCAGCGGCTTGGCGATGCGCTCGACGTAGGTCCGGGACCCCCCGACGACCGTCCGCCACTGGGGCGCGCCTCCGAAGGAGAGCATGCCGTGGTGGTCCAGGAACGCGAACAGGTAGCGCGCGGGGTACTCCAGGGCGGTGCCCGCGGGGCAGGACCACACCGCCGACACCAGGGGGACGAGGTAGTGCGCGACGAAGTAGGACGAGTGCCCCGCCCCTCGGGCGAAGCCGGCGAGGGTGGGTTCGTCGTCCGGGGCGCCGGCGGGCCCGCGGTCGAGCAGGGCGCGTGCGGCCCGGTGGAAGCGCGGCACCTCGGTGAGCATGCGCAGGTACCGGGGGCGCGCGAGCACGCCGGGCCCCGGCGCCAGGCCGCGCAGCCCGCGGGAGCCGGCGTACTCCAGGCCGCAGCCGCGGCACTGGACGGACAGGCTCATCCCGGTGGGCCGGGTGGCGACGCCCAGCTCGTCGAAGAGCGCCGTCAGTTCCGGGTAGGTCCGGCGGTTGTGCACGATGAACCCGCTGTCGACGGCGAGCGGGGCGCCCTCGGGGGCGGGGACGTCGTGGGTGTGGGCGTGCCCGCCGAGGCGGTCGTCCGCCTCGAAGAGGGTGACCTGCGCGCCGCCGCGCTGCAGAAGGTAGGCGGCGGTGAGGCCGCTGACCCCGCTTCCCACAACGGCGATCCGGCGCTCCGGTTCCCGTCCGGGCGAATGGGCCATGGGTCGTCGCTCCCCTTGTCCGTCCTGTCGGCGTCCGGGTTCTCCGGAGCCTCGTCAGGGGTTCGGTGCACGACGGCGGGGTGGATTGGTCCGTTCTCGAGGCGCCCTGCGGCACCGATCACGAGAAGGTCCGGGGGCGGCTTCCCCAGGCGCCGCCCCCGGACCGGGGAGAGATGCGGGGGAGGGTCAGCCCTCCAGCGGCATCTCCATCATGGGCTCGCTCGTGGGCTGGTCGGATCCCCCTTCGGGCTCGACGGTGACCGCGATGCCCTCCGCGTCCCCGATGCCGCCGGCCAGGACCGGATCGACCTCGCCGTCGGCGGCGACCTGCAGCAGTCCGGCCGAGCGCACCGAGCCGTCCGGGTCGGCCAGCCAGAGCTGGTAGTCCTCTCCGCTGAGCGGTTCCAGTCCTTGAGCGCTGAAGACGAGGGCTTCGCGGCTCTGCGAGGAGACGGCCGTCACCGCCACCCCTTCGGTCGGCTGGGCCCCGGCCACCTCGGCGTCGGGCGCCGAGAGCACCGCGGCGATCTGCCGCTCGTTCTCCTCCAGCTCGTTGATCCGGTTCTGCTGCCAGGCCACGGCCCCGCCCAGCACCAGCACCACGGCCAGGCATGCGGCGAGCGCCCATGCCCCGCCCCAGCGGGACCACCAGGAGCGCGGTGAGGCCATGCGGGTCTCGGCCGGGGCGAGCTGCCGGGTGCGGGCGACCTCCTCCAGTACGCGGGCGCGCATCCGCTCCGGCGGCGTGTGAGCGGCTGCCTGCCCCATCAGGGCCGCCGTCTCCGTCATCCCGCGCACTTCCTGGACGCAGGACTCGCAGCGCGCGAGGTGCTCCTCGAAGCGGCGCAGATCCTCCTCGGGAAGGGCGTTGAGGGCGTAGGCTCCGGCGAGCGTGTGCAGATCCTGGCGAAGTCGGGGCATCACCATTCCACCCCCAGGCAGTCGCGCAGGCGGATCAGGCCGTCGCGCATCCTCGTCTTGACCGTGCCGAGCGGCGAGGACAGCAGCTTCGCCACCTCGCGATAGGTGTATCCGCCGTAGTAGGCCAGACGCACCGCCTGGCGCTGCAGCTCGGTCAGCGTCTCCAGGCACCGGCGGACGCGCTCGCGTTCCAGCCGGCCCGTCGCCTCCTCCTCCACCTCGTCGAACGGGGGACCGTCGCCCACCGTCGCGGCGCGCGCCTCACGGTCGCGTCCGGCCTGGTCGCTGCGGACCCGGTCGACGGCGCGCCGGTGGGCGAGCGTCATCATCCACGCCTGCGGGCTGCCCCGGTGCTCGTCGTAGCGGCAAGCCGAGCGCCACACCTCGACCATCACCTCCTGGGCGACCTCCTCCGATTGGGCGGGGTCGCGCAGGATGCGCCGGACCAGCCCGTACACCGACGGGCTCATGCGGTCGTACACCTGCTCGAAGGCGCGCTCGTCGCCGCGGGCGACGCGGTGCAGGAGACCGGTCAGGTCCTCCTGGGGCGCCGCGCCGCCTTCGGGGACGCCGGCCAGGTGCCGTGCGGAGTCCTCGTTCATCGTCCTCGTTCCTGTCCCAAGGCCGAACCCGGGCGGGCCCTGTCCACCGCCGACCCGCCCGGGCGCCTGAACACCTCGGCCTGCGGCGCCTAGCCCTGGGGCATCAGCACGCCGTCGATGATGTAGACCGTGGCGTTGGAGGTCTGCACGTTTCCGCAGACCACGTTGGCGTCTCCGTTGACCGTGTACTCCTCCCCGGAGCCGGAGGTCTCCACCTTCTCGCCCTGCAGCGAGGTGAAGGAGCCCTCCTCCAGGTCCGAGGGCGCCTGCTTGCCCTCGACGACGTGGTAGGTCAGCACGTCGGTGAGCTGGTCCTTGTCCTCCAGCAGGGCGTTCAGGTCCTCCTCCGGGATCTTGTCGAAGGCCGCGTTGGCCGGCGCGAAGACGGTGATGTCCTCGGCGCCGTTGAGCGTGTCGCCCAGTTCGGCCTGGGTCACGGCCTCGACCAGGGTGGACAGCGCCGGGTTGTTGGACGCGGCGGTGGCGACGGGGTCCTCGGCCATGCCGGAGAAGCTGCCGGCCCCGTCCTCGGGGACGTCGGCGCAGGCCGGGCCGAACGGCTCGTCCATCGCCATGTCGGTCCCCCCGTTCTCGGTCTGCTCCTCGGTGGCACCGGCGTCACCGCCGTTGCCCCCGGACTCCTCCTCGCCGCCGCCGGACATGTCGCCGCAGGCGGCGAGCCCGAAGGCGAGCACGGCGGCGGCGGAGGCGATCCCGAACCTGCGGATGTAGTCGGTGCTCATGGTCATCCTCTTCTTCCTTCTGATCTTTCGCTCGTGTTCCGTTGTGCTCTGGTGGGGGTGCGGACCAGGGCCCGAGCGGCGCGGCGCGCCGTGCTCACACCGTGGTGATCTGCACCGAATGCCAGCCCGTGGCCCCGTCGGGGATGGGCTCGGCACGTTCTTCGGTCTGCGTGTATCCGCTGTTGTCGGTGGCCCGGACCTCGAAGGTGTGCCGCCCGGGCTCCAGGTCGAACTCCGCGCTCCACTGCACCCAGGTGTCGATCCCGGGCACGTCGGCGAGGTCGGCCTCGCGCCAGGGGCCGCCGTCGGCGCGCACCTCCACCGCCTCGATCCCGCGGCGCTGCGCCCAGGCCGCGCCGGCGACGGTGGTGGGCCCGGCGTCGACCTCGGCCAGCGGCCCGGGAACGTCGATGCGGGACATGGTCTTGATCGGGGCCTTGACCGCCCAGCCGCGCTGCGCCCAGTAGGCGCGGGCGTCGGAGAAGCGGGTGAGGCGGATGTCGGTGACCCATTTGGTGGCGCTGACGAACCCGTAGAGGCCGGGCACCACCATGCGCACCGGGAAGCCGTGCGCGAAGGGGAGCGGCTCGCCGTCCATGGCGATCGCCAGGAGGGCGTCGCGCCCGTCCAGGACCGCCTCGGTCGGGGTGCCGCAGGTCCAGCCGTCCTGGGAGGTGCTCAGGATCTGGTCGGCCCCGCTGTGCACCCCGGCTTCGCGCAGCAGGTCGTCCAGGCGCACGCCGAGCCAGCGGGTGTTGCCGACCAGGTCGCCGCCGACCTGGTTGGACACGCAGGTCAGGGTGGTGTCGGACTCGACCAGGCGGCGCCGCAGCAGGGCGTCGTAGTCGAGTTCGAGGGGCCGGTCGACCAGGCCGTGGATGCGCAGCAGCCACCGGTCGGGGTCGACCCGGGGGACCGACAGGGCGGTGTCGATGCGGTAGAAGTCCCGGTTGGGGGTGGTGAAGGGCGGCAGCCCGCGGATGCCCAGGTCGGCACCGCGCGGCAGGGACGGCAGCGGATCGGCCGCCGGGGGCAGCCGGAGCGCGGCCCGCTTCTCGGCGATGCCGACGCCGGAGGCCAGGTAGCGCCCGAGGCCGCCGGCCGCACCCGCGAACGCCAGCACACCGGCGCCGGCGACGAGGAAGCTCCGCCGGGAGGAGGCGGCCTGCGGGATACCGGCGGACCGCCCCCTCCGCGGTCCGCCGGCCGCCGCGTCCGCAGAGACGCTCTGTGCGTCGGCGTCGCCGGGCTCACCGGAAGCGCCCGCTTCGGGCCGGGCAGGGCCCGGACGCCGGGCCGCGCGCAGGAGCAGCAGCAGGGCCGCCTCACCGGCCAGCGCGCCGACGACGACGGGCACGAGAGCCAGCGGCTCATCGGCGCGGCGCGCCGCCACGGCCACGGCTCCGACCACCGCGAAGACGGCGAGTCCGATGTAACCGATGACGGGGCGGCGCAGCGCGAGGAGACCGAGCACGGCCGCGAGGAGAACGATCGCGGCGTACATCCCGGCCAGCAGCGCGATCTTGTCGTAGACCCCGAACACCGCGATGGCGAACTCTTTGGCCCAGGCGGGGCTGTTGTCCACCAGGGCGTCGCCCACGACGATGACCGGGGAGGCCGTCCCCAGCACACCGGCGGCCAGCTCCCCGGCCCCCAGGGCCGCGCCCGCCGCGAGGATCCCGGTGGCTGCCCCGGTCGCGGCGAAGCGAGGGCCCCGCCTTGCGTCTGCTTCTCCCGTGCCTTTCACACCAGGGGTTCGGCGCCCCGGCACGGCCGGATTGGTGGCCGGCGAAAAAGTTCTTCGTCCCTGACCGCCGCCTCCCGCACGGCAGCCACTTTGTCCCCGTCCTGCGGTCCTTTTCGCAAGCTCGGCGCCGCTACGGCCGGATACGAACAGCGCACCCGCCCCTGTGCGGGGCGGGTGCGCGGGTTGGTGTCGCGGGGGCGGGTGCCCGGTCGGCCCCGGTCGTGCCGACCGGGCACCCTTGTCGGGGCGCTTTTAGAACGCGTCGGGGTAGAGGGCCTTCGCGATCCTCTCCACGGCGTCGATGTTGCCGAGGGTTCCGGGGTGGAGGTCGGCTTGGGGGACGGCGATGAGGGTGTCGTTCTCTACGGCGGCGACGTCCGGGAACGTGCTCTGGATGTACTCCCGGGTCTTCTCCGCCTGGTCCGGGCCCGAGACTCCGAAGACGATGGCCTCGGGGTCGCGGCTGATGATCTCCTCAGGGTTGATCTCGGCCGCGAAGAAGTCCTCGAACTCCGGGGCGTCCGGGTCGAAGACGTTCTCTCCCCCTGCCGTGGCGATGATGTCGGCCTCCACGCCGGCGCCGATCGCCGTGAGGGACTCGCCCTCGACGAAGACCTGGGCGACGGTCGGGCGCTCCTCCCCCTCGATCGCCTCCTCGACGGCCGCCAGCCGCTCCTCGGCGTCCGCCGACAGCTTCTCGGCCTCGTCCGGGACGCGCATGATCACGCCGAGGTTCTCGATGTCGGTCACGACGTCGGTGACTTCGGCGGTGTTGCGGCGGTCCGCGCACCCTCCCGTCGCGACGTAGGCCTGGGCCCCGTTCTCCTTCAGCTGGTCGATGCCGGCGAACCCTTGCTCCGCGGTGAACTCGTACTCCGTGGGCGAGACCACGAGGTCGGGTCCGGCGGCGAGGAGGTCTTCGCGCGCCGGCGGCGCGTCGGTGCTGAGCTCGGGGACGTCCTCGGCCGCGTCGGCGATGTCGTCCGGCAGCGCCGAGACCTCGGTCTGCGCCTGGCCCACCAGGGAGTCCTGGAGGCCGAGCCGGATGAGCATCTCGGTCTGCGACGGCATCATGCCGACGACGTTCGCCGGGGTGGCGTCGAAGGTGAGCTCCCGTCCGCAGTTCGTGACGTTCACGGTCTCTTCCGCGCCGTCGGCGGCCGAGGAACCGTCCGGACCGCCGGTGACCCCCGTGCCGCAGGCCGTCAGGGCGAGGGGGATCGCGCTCAGCGCCGCGAGGACGGAGGCGGGCCTGCGCGGGCCGGCCGGCGGCAGCGGTCGCTTTCGGAGGGGGCGGGCGGGGGTGCGGAGGGGATTGCTGTTCACGGGGTGGAGATTCCTTCCTCGGTCGGGACCGGGTGGTCGGTATCGGGAGCGGGGGTGCTCGGGTCCGGGGTGTCGGAGGGGGTGCGGGCGTCGAAGACGAAGTGCCGGCGGCCGGACCCCGGATGGGCCACGGCGGTCGACTCCACCCCGAACACCGAGCGGATCAGGTCCGTGCCCAGGACGTCCTCCGGCGGCCCGAGGGTGCGCAGCCGCCCGCCGTCCAGCACCCCGACCGCGTCGCAGTAGCGCGCGGCCAGGTTGAGGTCGTGCAGCGCGACCATGGCCGTGCGGCCGGTGCCCCTGACGAGGTCGACGAGTTCCAGCTGGTGGGCGATGTCGAGGTGGTTGGTGGGCTCGTCCAGGACGAGGACGGGTGTGTCCTGGGTCAGCGCGCGGGCGAACAGCACGCGCTGGCGCTCCCCTCCCGACAGGGCGGAGAAGGAGCGGTCGGCCAGGTGCCCCGCGCCCACCCGGTCGAGGGCGTCCTCCGCGACGGCGATGTCGTGGTCGGAGTCGCGGCCGAACCCCTTGCCGTGCGGAATGCGCCCGAGCAGGACGAGGTCGAGCACGGGGATCTCGAACTCCTCGCTGTGCTCCTGGGCCATGACCGCCACGCGCCGGGCCAGCTCCCTGCGGCTCAAGGAGGCGGTGTCAGTGCCGTCGATGCGCACCCGTCCCGCGGACGGGGCCGCGATGCCCGACACGGCGCGCAGCAGCGTGGACTTGCCGCTCCCGTTGGGCCCGAGCAGCCCCAGGACCGTGCCCGAGGGCACCGCGATGCTCACGTCGGCGACCACCCGCCGACCGCCCCGGTGCACGTCGAGCCCGTCGATGTCGACCCTCATCGCCGGCCCCCCGTGCTCTCGGCGCGGTCCCGCCGCAACAGCCACAGGAAGAAGGGCGCCCCCACCATCGCGGTCAGCACGCCGAGCGGGATCTCCGCGGGCGCGGCGAGCGTGCGCGCCAGGAGGTCGCACAGGGCGAGGAAGACGGCGCCGCCGAGGACCGCCACCGGCAGCATCCTGCGGTGGTCCGACCCGACGGTGATGCGGGCGATGTGGGGGATGATCAGCCCGACGAACCCGATGCCGCCCGAGACCGCCACGACCGCCCCGGTCAGCAGGGCGGCGGTGACCAGGATGCTGCTGCGCAGCCGGTTCACGTTGACGCCGAGCGTGGCGGCCGCGTCGTCGCCGACGAGGAGCGCGTTGAGCGCCCGCGCCCGGAACGCCGTGAAGATCCCGGCGGCCAGCAGGGCGGCGGCGGGCAGCGCGAGGTGCCCGGGCGTGGCGGCGGAGACGGAGCCGAGCAGGAAGAACATGATGCTGAAGACGTTCTGTGCGTCGGTGGTGATCGTGAGGTAGCTGGTCACGGCGCTGAAGAGGGCGCCGAGGGCGACCCCGGCCAGGATGAGCCGCTGAGGTGCGATCCGCCCGTTCTTGCGGGCGAGCAGGTACACGGCGGCCGTCGCCGCGAGCGCGCCCGCGAAGGCCGCGGCCCCGATCCCCAGGGAGCCGGCTCCGATCCCGAGCACGATGAAGGAGACCGCGCCGACCCCCGCTCCGGCGGAGACGCCGAGGATGTAGGGCTCGGCGAGGGAGTTGTGGACCACCGCCTGCATCAGCGCCCCGGCGAGCGCGAGCCCGGCGCCCGCCAGCGCGGCGAGCAGGGCGCGGGGCAGCCGGAACTGCCAGACCGCGTTGTCCTGCACCGTGGTGAGCGAGCCGTCCGACATCCAGGGCATGCCCGGCAGCAGGTGGCCCAGGACGATCTTCAGCGCGTCGGCCGTGGAGACCGCGATGGTGCCGGTGCTCGCGGACAGCAGGAGGACGGTGAGCAGCGCGGCCGTGAGCGCCGGCACGAGCACGCGGGCCGCGAGCGCTCCGCGGCGTCCGCGGCGCCGGGTGGGCGTCCTCCGAGCGCGCCCGGGGGCCGCGTCCGGTTCCGGGGGTGTGCGGGTCGCCGTGGCGGTGCTCCCGCCGGCGTGCCCGTTCGATCGGGCAGGGGGCGTGTCGTGTGTGGGTGTCATGTCCGCTTCGTCTCGTCCGCGCGAGGTGGTCCGGATGGTTCGGGTGGTCCGTGTGCTCCAGGTGGGCCGGCAGGGCCGGTGCTTGCCGCGGGTGCCGGGCGGGGGAGGCCCGCCCTGGTGGCGTGTTCGGCGAAGCCGAGGACGGCCGCGCCCAACCGGTGCAGGCGGTCCAGGTGGTTGCCGCCGTGCCCGGTCCCGGGGGCGCGCCAGAGCTCGGCGGAAACGCCCTTGCGGCGCAGGGCGGCGACCATCCGGACCGTGTCGTCGGCGGCGACCCGGGAGTCCTCGTCGAGCACGATCCCGAGGAAGGCGGGGTGGTCGGCGGCGTGGGCGAGCTCCTCCGCGCGACGCAGGGGCGAGACCGCCTCGAGCTGCGCGCGCCCCTCGGCGGTTCGGGGATCGCCGAACTCGCCGACCCACCGGCGGCCCAACGGGTGGGCGTCGAGGTCGAGCAGGTCGAGGGGCGCCGCGGTGCTGACGACGCCGGCGCACAGCCCGGGTTCGGCGAGCGCGCAGGCGGTGACGACCACGCCCCCGTGCGAGGCGCCCGCGAGGACGAGCAGGTCGGGGCGGGTGAGACCGGCATCGACGAGGCCGCGCGCCGCGGCGGCGAGGTCGGCGATGCCGCGCTGCTTGTTGCGCCCGCGGCCCGCCTCGCGCCAGGCGCTCCCGTGCTCCCCTCCCCCGCGGATCTGCGCGACCGCGTACCGGCCGCCCTGTTCGGTCCAGGCGGGCACGGTGGGCTCGAACACCGGCAGGCTCGGCACCCCGAACCCTCCGTAGCAGGTGAGGATGAGCGGCGCCGGACCGTCGGCGTCCTCCGGGGAGGTGAGGACGACCGTGATGTCCGCGCGGTCGTCGGCGGTGATGGTGACGTGCTCCGTGCGCGCGGCGGCGGTGCGCTGAACAGGCGCGGGTGCGCCGGAGCCTTCCGTGCCGCCGAGGAGGTCCCCGGCGGGGACCGGCCGCGGCGGCAGTGCCGGCCCCTCCAGCAGGGCATGGAACTCTCGGGCGTCGTAGGCCACGCCCGTCACGACCGCCGGTTCACCGTCCCAATGGACCGTGCGGTGCTCGGCCGGTCGTCCTCCGTCCAGCCGGACGAGGACGCTGCGCCCCTCGCACACCCCAGCGACCAGCACCTGGTCGCCGTGCGCCGCGAACGAGGTGATGCGCACGCCGGCGTCGGACCAGCGCCACCGAACGGCCCCGCTCTCCGCATCGAGGGCGTGGAGGCCGCCGCCGTCCTGAACGACGACCTCATCGGCCGCGTCCTCCGGCGCCACGACGCGCACGATGCCGGGGAAGGCGCCGAGCTCGCGCCCGGTGGCACGGTCGATCAGCCTGGTCGGGCGGCCCGCACGGCTCTCCGCGGCGAGTCCGCGCCGTCCGCCGGGGAACAGCCGCACGCGGATGTCCGAAGGGAGGTCGGACTCCCGGCGCTTCCCGCTCTCCGCGTCCAGTTCGACGAGCCGCCGCGACCCGGCAGCGGCGACCTCCAAGCGCGAGGAGTCCTCCCGCCACAGAACCTCGTCGTAGCGGCAGCGGACGGCCGGGTGGCGGTGCGACGCACCGGTGGCGGTGTCGACCAGGACCAGCACGGCGTCCTCGTCGGCTCCGTCGGCGAGCTGGACCGCGATGCGGCCCCCGTCCGGGGACGGCGCCATCTTCAGGATGTGCCCGTCGGGCTCGAACACGGCGGTCCCGTCACAGAACCGGTAGATCCCGTACCGGGTGCGGCCGGCGGGCCGGGCGAGCGCGTACCCGGTGTCGGGCAGCCCCAGGCGGGCGTGCCGCTCCCAGCGGGAGAGCGCGGCGTCGACGGCCGGTGAGGCCGGGTAGGGCGGGTGGGGCGGTCCGTTCGCCTTCGTCGCCATCAGCGCCCGACCGGGTCGGTGCCGGCGTCGGGCGAGGAGGACGGCCAGAGCAGGTGTCCGCCTTCGTGGAGCGGGCTCGGGAGGGCGACGGTCTCGGTCCCCTCCTCCCGGACGAGGTGGATCTCGCCGTCCCCGCCGCGTGTGACGGCGGCCGTGGTGCCGGACGGGTCGAGGGCCACGGCGCGCCGCTGGGCGGGGGCGCCGCCGACGGGCTCCCAGGGCAGTCGCCCGGGTGCGGGCGGGTGCGACATCGCCGGAAGCGCGGTCTGCCACAGGGGCCGCATCCGCGGCCCGCTCCGGTCGATGAGGGTCAGCCGGTCCCCGTCGGGGTGGATGGTCGCCACCGCGGCCCGCCCGCCGCCGAGGGCGAAGCGGAACGCCAGGCCCGGCGGGAGGTCCGCGTGCCGTGTCCGCCCGGTTTCCAGGTCGATCTCCACCAGGGCGTTGGTCCAGGAGGTCCATGCGTCCGGCGCCCCTGGGCCACGGACGACCCCGAGGGCGCACCCCGTGGCCGGATCGAACCGCAGGTAGTAGGCCCGCCCGGCCACCGGCCAGGGGACGGCGCCCAGGGGGCGCGGCAGGCCGTCCTCGACGGCGAAGCGTTCGAGTCCGCGCCGGGTCGCCGTGGCGGCGGTGCCGGTGCGCTGGTCGACGACGTCCCCGTGGCCGTCGTCGGCGATGTCGTGGGTGGTCGCGCCCCGCACCTCGGGCACGTGCGGTCCCGCCGCGGCGGCGCGCTCGAGCGGGACCGCCTCGATCGCCCCGGGCTCCCGGTGGCGGATCAGCAGGACGGCCTCGCCGCTGCGCCGGTCGGGGACGATCATCACGCCGGGCTCGCCGGTACGCACGCGGAACCGGACGGGCTCCCCGTCGTCCAGGTCGACCAGGGTGACCACGTCGCTCCACGGTTCGGCGTTGGCCCCGGCGCCGGTGGTGACGGCGACGTGGCGGCCGGCCGGGTCGCAGGCGAGGTGTTCGGCCGGGATGGCGATCGGGTGGCGCCGCTCACCGGCGGGCCCGCCCACCACCAGGGCGCCCGCGCGGTCGTCGGCGTAGGCCCACCGCGCGTGCCGCGCGCCGGAGGCGCCGCCGGGCGGCAGCGCCAGGAACCCGGCGTGTTCGGCGAGGACGCCGCCGCCGAGTTCGCGGACGGAGCCGCCGGCGAGGGCGTAGGTACGGGCGGCGCGGTAATCGGCGACGACGAGCTGTTCGTGGGGCACGCGAGAAAAGTACTGGAAATGAAAATCGTTATCAAGTACGGTGATCCGCGTTCGCTCCCCTGCGAACCCGTGTCCGGCGCGTCCGGTGCACGCGACGCGTTCGGCGTGGCCGTCGTGTCCGGCGCGGTCGTCCGAGATGGAAGGAGTCCCCCATGGACAACCAGGAGCTCGCCGCGAACGAGGAGATCGTCGCCGAGATCGAGGAGACCGAGCAGCTGGCCCACCTGTCGGCCTCGCACTCCAACGCTCTCGTCGAGAACCCCTTCGACTGACCGGATCGGCGAACGCTTCGGCAGACGCCGCTGATCCCCGTCCGGGCGGCCCCGGCCGCCCGGACGGGCCTCCGGTCCCGGCCGTGTGCGCCGGAACGGAGTCGTCTGGGCGCCCCGCCGGCTTCCCCGCGTCCGGCGACAGAGGCGTACCGCAGGACGGTCGCCTCCCCTGCACGCATCGAGCGCGGCGGCGCAGCGCCGGACCTCTTCGGCGGTGCGCCCCCGGACCCGTCGCCGCTCGGCGCAGGCCCGGGTGGCCGGGGCATGCACCATGCGGGTCACCGCGACCGCGGCGCAGGGCCCGGTCCGAACGCCGTTCTCCGCCCCGGTCGGGCCGGCGGCGCACCGTGGCGCCCCAGCAGGTCGGAATCGGAGGGGCACACCCCCGGGGCGGTGCGGCCCGTTCCTGCTCTGACCGGCCGGTCCCGGACCGGCCGAGCCCAGGACCCACCGTGATTCCACCGCGCGCGATCGCCGGGCCCGGTCCCGGCTCCACCCGCCCCTACGAACCCCCGACGAACGGCCACAGCGCCCCCACGGAGAAAGGGAGAGCCACCATGACCGGGCCCCCTCGCCTCGCCCGCCTTCCCGGGACCGGCACGGACGTCCTCATCGACGGCGACGGCACGGGGGCCGTCCGCACCGCGTCAGGGCGCTTCCTCCGCCTGCAGTCACCGCCGCCCGGACTCTTCGACGCTCTCACCGGGGGCGCCGGGGACGAGGCGTCGTCCGCCTATGTCGACCGGCTCACCCGGACGATGTCCGCCCGCGAGCGCGACGACGCCGAACGCCGGTGGCCCGCCCACCGGCGCGACGTCGCCCTCGTCGGCGGCGGCCCGGTCACCGAGGCGCTCGCCGAGGCCCTCGCCGGGCTCGGCGCCGACGTCACGCGCCACCCGGGCGGCGCGCAGGACGCCGCCGACCCGGGACCGGGCACGCCGCGGCTCGTGGTCGCGTTCGCCGAGACGCCCGCCGAGCGGGAGGGATGGGCCGCGCTCGACCGCCTCCCCGAGCACGGGGCCGCCTGGCTCCGCGGCTACCGGGAGGGCGCCACCTGCTTCGTCGACCCGATCGCCCTGACGGCCGAGGACCCCACCGCCCGGCAGGTGCACCGGCGGCGCCTGGCGGCCAGCCCGGTCCCGCGCGAACTCGCCGCCTGGCAGCGCTCGGCGACCGCCGCCCCCGCACCGCTGCCCGCCGCCGCCCGCACCCTGGTCGTCGGCCGGATGCTCACGGCCGCGCTGGCCTGGGCGCAGGAGACGGACGAGCTGACGCGGCTGCGGACCACCCTGTGGAAGTACGTCTCCGCCTCCGGAACCGCCACCGAGCACACCGTCCTCGGCTACCCCGAGCCCTTCGATCCGCACACCGGGACGGGCGCACGGCCGTGACCGCCGACGGACCGCTCGACCACGAATGCCCCGCCCGGGACGGCACGGTGCTGCGCGGGCTGCTGTGGCGCTGCCCGGATCCGGCCGGGCTCGTGCTCATCAGGACCCCCTACGACGCGCGCGCCCATGCCCCGACCGCCCGTTCGTGGACCGGGCGCGGCTACCACTGCCTGGTGCAGGACGTCCGCGGGCGCTACGGGTCCGCGGGCGCCTGGTCCCCCTACGAGCACGAGGGCGCCGACGGCCGCGACGCGCTCGACCGCCTCCGTGCGGAGTTCCCCGGGCTCCCGCTGCTGCTGTTCGGGGCGTCCTACGCCGCGCACTGCGCCCTGGAGGCCGCCCGGGAGGCGGTCGGCGAAGGGACGGGCGGGGCGCCGCGGCGGTCGGCGGCGGACGCGGTCGCCGGGATCATCGCCCTGGTGCCGGCGCTCGGCCTCGCCGAGACCGCCTGGGACGCCGGCGGCCGCCCGCAACTGTGGCACCGGATCGGCTGGTGGCACATGCACGGGCGGGGCCCGCGGTCACGGCCCGCCCTGCCCGCCGCCGAGCTCGACCGGCGCGCGGCGCAGGCGCGCGAGCGCGGCCCCGTCGCCGCGGCCGCCGACTGGGCGTGGCCCGCCGCGACGATGAGCGGCTGGCGGAGGCTGTGGTCGGCCCGGCGGATCGACCCGCGTGCCCGGTACGGCCGGGTCGCGGCCCCGCTGCTGGCGATCGGCGGGGACGACGACCACTTCCGCGCCGACACCGAACGCCTCGCCCGGGGCTGGACCGGTCCGAGCCACCTGGTCGGCGGCCCCTGGGGGCACGGCCTCGTCGGGGGGATCCGGGACGAGGGCCTGCGCGCCCGCGTCCGGAGCACCGGCGGGATCGGCGGGGTCATCGACGCCTGGCTCGCGGTCCACGGCCCCCGGGGCTCCCCCGCGCCCTGGACCCGGATCCTCCTGCCGGCCCCCGGATCGCGTTCCCGCTCGGTCTTCGACCCCGCATCGGCCACCTGGCACCACGAACGGAGCACCCCATGACGGCCCCCACCAGCACCCGGCGCCCGCCCCTCGCCGCGGACGCCGTCCCACAGGAGGACGCACCGCGGCAGAGGCGGGACGGGGGCGCCCCCGACGGCGACCTCCCGGTCGAGGCGCTCGTCGACCCCGAGTGCGGGGTCGTCCGCTCGGTCCGCCCCGTCCCGCACCCCGAAGGGGCGCCGCCGTCCTACCTCGCGCTCACCGCGGCGGTGGCGGACGCCCGCCGGCTCGGCGAGTGGCCCGCCGACCGGGTCTCCCTGGGCACCTCCTTCGGCGACGCCGAACAGGCCCGGATCGCCGCCATCGCCGAAGGCGTCGAGCGGTACTGCGGGAACTGGCTCCCGGCGGACCCGCCGCACGGGGACCTGCGCGTGGCGACCGCCGACGAGCTGCGCGCGGACGGCGAGCCCGTCCTCGGCGGCGAGGAGCTCCCGCGCTTCGCCCCGTGGCAGTACACCCGGGAGGGCTTCCCCTACGCGCCCCTGACCGACGGCACCCCGGCGCTGTGGGCCCGGTGCACCGGCCTCGACGGCGCCCCCGCCTGGCTCCCCTCGGCGCTCGTCCACCTCAACTGGCGGCAGTCGCGCTTCCGGCACCTCCCGCGCACGCACCACCTGAACTACGCGGGCATCGCCACCGGCCAGGGGGTCGACGACGCCCGCGACCGCGGGGTCCTGGAGGTCGTGGAGCGCGACGCCCTGGAACTGTGGTGGCACCTGGACGGACCCGCCCACTCCATCGACCCGGCGAGCGTCCCGGGCCTGGAGGAGGACCTGCGGGGCGGCGCCCTGGACGTGTCCCTGGTCGCCATGCCCTCGGAGTTCGCCCCGGCCGTCGCGGCGCTGGTGCACGACGCCGGGCGCGGGCTGTACGCGGCGGGGTTCTCCGCCGCGCTCGACCCGGTCCGCGCGGCGCGCAAGGCGGTGCTCGAAGCGGTCCACACCTGGGTCTACACCCAGGGGTGCACCACCGCCGACGGCTGGGTCTTCCGAGCCGTCGAGGAGGGCCTGATGGCCCGCGGCCTCTACCTCGACTTCCGGGAGGACGCCGCCTACCTCGACGCCGCCGGCGAGCACTGCGCGAACATCGTGGACCTGGGCGCGCACGTCCAGCTCTGGCTCGACCCGCGGCTGCACGGGCAGGCCCGGCGGTTCACCGATCCCGCGCTCGGCACCGTCCCGGTCGACCGGATCCCCTCGGTGACCATGGACGAGGTCTACCGGAGGCTCGGCCGGCGCGGGCACCGGGTCTTGACCCGCGACCTGACCACGGCCGACATCCGGCGCACGCCCCTGCGGGTGGTGCGCACCTTCATCACCGGCCTCGTGCCGAACGCCCCCGCCGCCTTCGCCTACCTCGGCATGGCCCGCTTCGAGGAGGCCGCGCTCGAACGCGGGTGGCGCACCTCCTGGACGGGCGACCCGTCCGACCTCACCCTCGTCCCTCCGCCCCACATGTGAACCAGAGCCCACCATGACCAGCACCGACCTGCCCGCCGGACCCGCGGGCGACCACCCTTCCCCCGGCCGTCGGCCGGTCACCGGGCGCCCGGGCACCGAGCGGCCGGGGACCGGGCGGCCGACGGACCTTCCCGCCGCCCTGGCGCGGGCGCTCACCGGCGACCCGCCGGGCGGACCGCTGCCGCCCGGACCGCGCGCCAACCCGTGGCGGGCCGCCGGCGCCGAACCGGTCGCCGTCCCCGCCCGCGAACGCGACCTCCTGCACGGGCTCTGGCGCGCCGACGGCCGCCACCGCCTCCCCGACGGGACCCCGACCTCCGTCGCCCGGCGGCCCGTGCCGTCCGCCGGGGGCGCCTACCCGGTGCGGACCCACCTCGTCGCCGGCGCGGACGCCGGAGGGCTCGCCCCCGGGCGGTACGCCTACGACATGGAGCAGGACGTGCTCCTGCGGCGGGACGGGACGGCGGACCGCGCGGCCGGGTGGCCCGGCGCCGCCGACCGCCCCGCCGCCGGGACCCGCCTGGTCCTGACGGTGCAGCCGGGGCGGAGCTTCGGCCGCTACCGGCACCGCGCGTGGCCCCTGTGGATCGCGGACACCGCGTACGCGCTCGCCGCCGTGGAGTTCCTGTACGCCCCGGAGCCGCTCACGGTGCGGCTCGGCCCGGGCGCCGCCCTGCGGGCGCTGCTCGGCGTCCCGCCCGCCGCCGAACCGCGGCGGTGGCTCGACCGCGGGCTCGCCCCCGAGATCCCGCTCGCGGCGGTCGACCTCCCGCGGTCGCGGCCGATCGCCCCCGCACGCCGCGACGCGCTGGCCGTGCGGCGCTCGCCCGCCATCGCCGAGTTCGCCGCGTTCGCCGAGTCCGCGGAGCCGGCCCCGAGCGGGGACGCCGCGGCCGAACGCGTCGCCCGGGCCTCCGGCCAGGCATGGGTGCGCGGCGCCCGGCGCCTGCACGCCTGGTCCGTCCCCACCGGCGCCGCCACGGCCGAGCTCGCCGAGGCGCTGTGGCAGGCCCACCGCGCCGCGGCCGTCGTCTGCTACTCGGGCGCCGCCGGCGGCGAATGGCGGAGCAGGCCCGTCTCCGGGTTCACGGCCGGGGACGGCGCCTGGATCGTCCACGCGCTGGCGGTGCTCCCCGGCGATGGACGCCCCGGGCGGGAGGACCGCCCATGATGATCGTCGGACACCTGTGGCGCGAGGCCGCGCGGTTCCCCGCCGCGCTCCTGTCGAGCACCGCGCTGCTCCTGCTGGTGTTCCTCACCCACCTGGCCCAGGCCGCCGCCATCGCCTGGTCGATGTCGGCGGTGCTGCGCGGCGCGCCGCAGGACGTCCTGCTGGCGCTGCTGCTGATCGTGGGCATCGCGGTGCTGCGGCTGCTGGCGTCGCTGACGCAGTCGGCGGCCGCCGCCGGGCTGGGCGGCCGGGTGAGGCAGGCCCTGCGCCGCCGGGCGATGGAGGCCGCGCTGGTGCCGGAGCGGTTGCACGACACCGCCGTCCGGGACGGGACGATGCGGGCGAGCCTGAGCGACGGCGTCGACGGCACCGACGCCTACGTCTCCAAGTACATCCCCGCCGTCGCGCAGGTGGCGGTGGCCTGCCCCGCCGTGGTGGTCCTGCTCGCCCTGCTCTCGCCTCCGGCGGCGGCGGGCGTGGCCGCCGCGGTCCTGCTGGCGGTGTTCGGGCCGATGGCGTGGAAGCGGCTGATCGCCCGGCGCGGGCTCGACCACTGGGACGGCTATGAGGCGCTCAGCGCCGACGTGCTCGAATCCCTGCGGGGCATGGCGACGCTGCGGGCGCTCGGCGACGTGTCGGGGACCCGGGCGCGCCTGCACGCCCGATCGGAGGCGCTGCGCCGGGCGACGGAGCGGGTCATGCGCGCGGGCCTGGCCGAGACCGCGGTGACGGACCTGGCCGTCCAGGGCGGGATCGTGGCGGCCGCGGGCGTTGCCGTGTGGGGGGCGGTCTCGGGGCAGGCCCCCGCGGGCGGGGTCTACCTCGTGCTGCTGCTCGCCTCGGAGGCGTTCCGGCCGGTCCGGGAGCTGTCCCGGCACTGGCACGCGGGCTTCCTCGGGCTCACCGCGGTCCCCGGACTGGAGGAGATCGGCGCGTTCGACCGGGAGCACGGCGAAGGGGCGCCCGTCCCCGCTTCCGTCCCTGAGGCTGCGGACGAGGACGGGGCCGGGGGCGGGCGACGGGACGGCGACCCGCGCGGCGGGGCCGCGTCCGCCTCCTCCGCCGAGGTGCTGCGCGTGTCGGACCTGGGCTTCCGGTACCCTGGCGCGGCCGGTGACGTCATCGGCGGCCTGGACCTGACCGCCCGCCGCGGCGCGCTCAGCGCGATCGCCGGGCCGTCGGGCTCGGGCAAGTCCACCCTCTTCGACCTGCTGCTGGGCTTCCTCACCCCGGCCCGCGGCCGGATCACCCTGGACGGCCGGCCGCTGCGCACCCGCGACATCGCGGTGGTCTCCCAGCGCCCCGTGCTCTTCGCCGGCACGGTCCGGGAGAACCTCGACGCCACCGGCACCGCCGCCGGGGAGGCGGAGCTGGTCGCGGCGTGCCGCGCCGCCGGGGTGCTGGAGGAGGTCCGCGCGCTCCCGCACGGCTTCGACACCGAGGTCGCCGAGGCCGGCTCCAGCCTGTCCGGCGGGCAGCGCCAGCGCCTGGCCCTGGCCCGGGCGCTGCTCGCGCACCGCCCGGTGCTGCTGGTCGACGAGCCGACCAGCGCGCTCGACACCGGCCGCGCCGCGGACGTCCTGGCCACGCTCCACCGGGTGGCGCGCGAGCGCATCGTCATCATGATCAGCCACCGCCCCGAGGCCCTCGCCGGCGTGCCGACCGTGCTGCGGCTGGACGCGGGCCGCCTGGACAGGAGTGTTCCGTGAGCACCCGCGCCGCGATCCGCGGCTTCGGCCGCCTGCTGCCCGCGCTGCGCCCCGAACGGCGCGCGATGGCCGGGAGCTACCTCGTCGCGACCGCGAGCGCGCTCGGCCTCGCGGCCCTGTCGGTGCTGACCGCGTGGGCGGTCGGCCACGCCATCGTCGACCGGACGCCCCCCGGGCCGGTGTGGTGGACGGCCGTCATCGGCCTCGTGCTGCTGCGGACCCTGCTCACCTGGCAGGAGATGGACGTGTCGCACGCCCTGGCCTACCGCGTGCTGGCCCGGCTGCGGATGGCGCTCTTCGACGCCTACGCGCGCAGCGTGCCCGCGCGCCGCCGCGAGCACTCCGGGCGCGCGGCGGCCGTGGCGATGGGCGACATCGAGAAGCTGGAGTTCTTCTACGCCCACACCGTGGCCCAGCTCGGCGCCTCGCTGACGGTGTTCCTCGCCTCCTTCACCGCCGCCGCGGTCCTGCTGCCCGAGGCGGCGCTGGTCATGTTCGGCGGGAGCGCGCTCGTCGCGGGCACGGCGCTGTGCTGGGCGGGCGCCGCGCGGCGGATCGGCGAGCGGGAGCAGCGGGACCGCGAGACGCTCTCGGCGCGGACCGTCGACGCGCTCGGCGCGCTGCGCGAGGTGCTCGGCTACGGCCTCGCCCCGCGGATCGTCGCCGAGGCCGCGGAGGCCACCGGGCGCGCGGCCGCGGTCTCCCGCCGGCGGGAGCTGCTCTCCCGGTTGAGCGCGGGGGTGCGCGAGGTGATCGTCACCGCCGTGGTGATCGGGGTGATCGCGGTCAGCGCCGCCGCCGCGGGCGTGCTCTCCGACACCGCCGACGCGCGGCTGTCCCCGGCCGTCCTGCCCGCGCTCATCGCCCTCGCCCTCGCGGGGGTCTCGGCCGTCACCGAGGCCGCCACGACGGTGACCGAGCTCCACCCGCTCACCGCGAGCGCGCGGCGCGTCGCCGACGGAATCGCCCGCCCGCCGGTCGTGTCCGCGCCCGAGCGGCCGCGGCGCGTCCCGGACGGGCCCCTGGGGGTGAGGTTCCGCGGGGTCTCCTTCTCCTACGACGATCGGCGGCCGACCCTTCAGGGGTGGTCGGTCGACGTCGCGCCCGGCGAGCACGTGGGCCTCGCCGGGCCCTCGGGGGCGGGCAAGAGCACGGTCGTCGCGCTCGCGGCGCGCCTGTGGGACCCGTCGGCGGGGGCCGTGGAGCTGGTGGCCGCCGACGGCACGGCCGTGCCCGTGACCGGGATCGACGACGAGGCGTTCCGCGACGCCGTGGCCCTGGTCGAGCAGGACGCCCGGCTCTTCCACGGCACGCTCCGCGACAACCTCCTGCGCGGGACCGGGCCCCGGCCCGACGCGGAGCTGCGGGGGGTGCTCGAACGCGTGGGCGCCGAGGGGTGGATCGGCCTCGACGAGGAGCTGGGAGAAGGCGGGGTGCGCCTCTCCGGCGGGCAGCAGGCGCGGCTGTGCCTGGCACGCGCGCTCGTCAGGCGGCCGCGCGTCCTGCTCGTCGACGAGGTCACCGCGAGCCTGGACCCTGAGACCGAGCGCGTGGTCTCCGAGGTCATCGCCGGGTTCGACGGAACGGTCCTCGCCGCGTCCCACCGCCACGAGACCCTCGCCCACTTCGAACGCGTGGTGCACGTCCAGGCCCCCGCCCCGGACGGCGAGCCGGAAAAGGACCGTGCCCGCCACCCTGCGCAGGACGGGTCGTGACCGTGTCCCCGCCGGAAGGCCGGGGGCTGCGCCTCCGCTCCACGGCCACGAGGGTGAGAAAGCCCTGAACCCGCGGACGAGCGGCCCCGGCGCGCCCCGGCACGGTCTGTCCTCCCGGGGACGCCTCTTCCAGACGTCCGGGCCCGGGCCCCGGTTCCGGTGGGGGCCGGGGGCGGCGGAGACTTGGGGCATGACGACCACACTGATCACCGGAGCGAACAAGGGGCTCGGATACGAGACCGCGCGCAGGCTCGTCGCGGTGGGGCACCGGGTGTACATCGGGAGCCGCGACCCCGGGCGCGGGCGGCGGGCCGCTGAGGAGGTGGGGGCGCGGTTCGTGCCGCTCGACGTCACCGATGACGCCTCGGTCGACGCCGCGGCACGGGCCGTCGAGGCCGACGGCGGGCTCGACGTGCTGGTGAACAACGCGGGCGTGGAGGGGCGGCTGAGCGGCGGCGGTGTGCGCGGCGCCGAGGAGGAGACCGCGGACACGGTCGGGGCCGTGCTGGAGACCAACGTGCTGGGCGTGGTGCGGGTCATGCACGCCTTCCTCCCGCTCCTCCGGCGGTCGCCGGCGCCGGTGGTGGTCAACCTCAGCAGCGGCCTGGCGTCGATGGCCCGCATGACCACGCCCGGGACCCCGTTCCACGCCTACCCCGGCATCGCCTATCCGCTCTCCAAGAACGCCGTCAACATGCTCACGGTGCAGTACGCGAAGGCGCTCCCGCAGATGCGGATCAACGCCGTGGACCCCGGCTACGTCCGGACCGACCTGAACGCGAACACCGGGACGGCGTCCGTGGAGGAGGGCGCCGAGGTCATCGTCCGCCTGGCCCGAGTGGGACCGGACGGCCCCACCGGCGGCTACTTCGACATCGACGGCGCCCTGCCTTGGTGAGCAGGCAGATCGGGAAGCCGGCCGGACATCGGGCAAAGAGTTCACCCGGCCCTCGGAGCGACGACCTCGGCATGAGCTGGACCCCCTTCGGACACGCGGAGCGGTTCGACTTCCAGGCGATCGACCCGGCGGAGGGCACGATCTACGGCGGGGTGCGGATGGACGGTCCCAGCGAGTGGCTGGACACGGTCGGCCCGGCCAACTGGCCTCCCTCCCTGTACGAGGGGCACTCCATGTACGGCTACTTCTCCATTCCCGCCCCGCCGGAGGGCACCGATACCTTGACCTTCGACGGCGACCGGTTCGGCATGTTCCCGGACGTCCCGGTCGAGTCCTGAACGGCGAGGGCCCGAGGACGCCGGGCCCTGATTCCCGCGATCTCGAAGGAGCCTGCATGACGCGGATCGGCATCACCGGTCACTCCAACCTCTCGGCCGACACCGTTCCGCTGGTGCGCACCGCTCTGGACGAGGTGCTCGCCCCCTACGGCGGCGACCTGGTCGGCGTCTCCTGCCTGGCGCGGGGGGCCGACCAGGTCTTCGCCGAGGCCGTGCTGGACGCCGGCGGGACGCTGGAGGTCGTGCTCCCCTCGGTCGACTACCGCGAGGCCAAGGTCGCGCCCGGGGATCTCGGCCGGTTCGACGCGCTGCTGATGCGGTCGGCGCTGGTCAGGTACATGCCGCACAGGTCGGCCGGGCCGGACGCCTACAGGGACGCCAACGAGTCCGTCCTCGCCGGGACCGACCGCCTCGTCGCCGTCTGGGACGGCCGCCCCTCGGGCGGCAAGGGCGGGACCGGCGACGCGGTCGAGGCCGCACGCGCCCGGGGCGTCCCCGTCGACGTCGTCTGGCCCGACGGCGCCCGGCGCGAATGAGGCTCCGAGGCGGCCCCGGCCGCCGCGGCAGGCGGGCGGGGCCGGAGTGGGAGGGCCCGACCGAAGGATCGGCACGTCTGACCCGCCTTTCCGGTTGACCTGCATCGACGTCCACTTAGGGCCAATCCGGTGGGCGAACCCGTGTGACGGGAGAGGCGTCCCACACGGTGTACGGGATCCGGGCCGCAGCCCGGGTCCGGGCGATCGAAGGGGGACCGAACGATGCATTCCGACCCGTCCAACGACCCCGCCGGCGCTGACGGCGCCGGCGCCGATTCCACCGCCACCCGGGGCCGGACCGCCGCCCGGCGGCGTCGCGGCCTGCTCGGGGGCGCCGCCGCGACGGCCGCGGCCTCGGCTCTGGCCCTGGCCGCCGCCGCGCCGGCCGCCGCCGACACGGCTGACCGGGCCGCTGTGCCCGGCGGCGGCTCCGGCGCGGGGATGCGCCACTGCGAGTCGAGCGACTACAAGCTCATCTACGAGGGGCGCGACGCCGCCGCCGGGACCATGTACATCCGCTTCTCCATGGCCCGCATCATGGGCGACGGCCCCGGTCAGGAGCCGTGCCTCCAGGACAACATGGTCTCGATGCACTGGGTCGACGAGTACGGGGGCGACCGGGTCGGCGACTGGGCCCGGTACGACCCCGACCCGCCCGAGCCCTTCGTCGTGGAGCCCGGCGGCGTCACCGACCTCACCATCCGCCAGCCCAACCCGCTGAACTACCCCGAGGAGGACTGCGACCCGACACCGGTCGCGGGCGTGCAGGTGTACCTGCGCTTCGAGGGCGATCCGGGCACCTACGGCTCCACCGGGGGCGCGGACGTGATGTGCTCCGAGCCGGGCAAGGCCGTCCCGACGGCGTTCGTCGCCCCGCACGAGGTCTGAGCGGGTTCCGAGCGAGGTCCGGGCGGGGCGGCTCGCCGCCCCCGGACACCTGGCGGGGAGCGGCCCCGGAACGCCCGCGGACGTTCCGGGGCCGTTCCTGGTGCGCCGCCGCCGGGCCCGGGCCGGGCCTGCGGACAGTGCGGGCCGGAGCGCGTGGCCGGATGCGGCCCGCCCCGGGACCAGCCGGAACATCTACCCCAAATCCCCCTTATGCCCTTTTTGTCGCACTCGGCGACACGAACCGCCGCCCCCCTTTTCACCGGGGCACGGCCGGGGTATATGACCAGGGCCCGGTGCGACCGGGGGCGACAGGGCCGACACCCAGCGTCCCCGAACACGCCGCATACTACAGAGAACCCTACATTCGGATTAATTTACGATAACCGATCGCGTCGCATATGCTGCACTGTCGCCACTCCGGTCTATGATTTATCCGAAAGCTTGCCGCTATTGGCGGAACGTAATTGGATAACAAGTCACCGGGCGAGAGGACACGGGGGCGCGGCATCGCGAGCACCCTGCTTCACCTGCGACGATAGCGGGACATCGAGGCAATCGGCGCGCACCCCGACCGTCATCGCGGCCCGGGCGGCCCCGAGGAGGTAATCGCCATCTCTCGCTTAAACGCATACATCCGGGAGCACACGAACCCGCCGGTGTTCTTCATCTCAGGCGCGGTTGTCCTGGCGTTCCTCGTCGTCGGCGTGGCGATCCCCGACCGGTTCGGTGAGATCTCCACCGCCACCCGGGACTGGATCGGTCAGTACTTCGGCTGGCTCTACATCCTGGCCACCACCTTCTTCCTCGGCGTCTCGGTCTTTCTGATGCTGAGCCGCTACGGGAACATCCGGCTCGGCCCGGACTCCTCACGCCCCGAGTTCAGCACCCTGGCCTGGTTCGCCATGCTGTTCACCGCGGGCATGGGCATCGGCCTGGTCTTCTACGGCGTCTACGAGCCGACCCTGCACCTGCAGGACGAGTTCGTGAACAGCGTCGGCAACGACCCGGCCGCCCAGGCGATGCAGTACACGCTGTTCCACTGGGGCTTCCACCCCTGGGCGGTCTACATCGTCCTCGGGCTCGCGCTGGGCTACTTCTGCTTCCGCAAGGGCCTGCCCATGCGGCCGGCCTCTGCGCTGTACCCGCTGATCGGCGACCGCATCTACGGGTGGATCGGCAACCTGATCGACATCCTCGCGGTGTTCGGCACCCTGTTCGGCCTGGCGACCTCGCTCGGCCTGGGCACCCAGCAGGTCAGCGCGGGCCTGAGCCACGTGTTCGGGATCCCCGACAACCTGCTGGTGCAGGTGGTCATCATCTGCCTGATCACGTCCGTGGCCGTGGTCAGCGTCGTGGCCGGGATCGACAAAGGCATCCGCCGCCTGTCGGTGATCAACCTGTGGATGGCCTTCGCCCTGCTCGTCGTTATGTTCCTGGTCGGCCCGAAGCTGTTCCAGCTGAGCATGATGGTCACCGGCCTGGGCGACTACCTGCAGAACCTCGTTCAGATGAGCCTGAACTTCATCTCGCCCCAGGGCAACGAGGCGGCCCGCACCTTCTCCGAGGGCTGGTCGATCTTCTACTGGGGTTGGTGGATCTCCTGGTCGCCGTTTGTCGGCATGTTCCTGGCGCGCATCTCCTACGGGCGGACCATCCGCCAGTTCGTCCTGGGCACCCTGTTCGCCCCGGTCGGCGTCAGCGTGATCTGGTTCGGCGTCTTCGGCGGCACCGGCATCTTCTACGACATGTTCCGCCTCGAGGGCGACGACATGATCTCCAACTCCGCGAACGAAGGGGCGGCGACCTTCAACCTGATCGACGCCTTCCCGCTCCCCGCGGCGCTGCTGGCCCTGCTGGCCCTGCTGACCATCGCGGTGGTGACGATCTTCTTCATCACCTCCTCGGACTCCGGTTCGCTGGTGGTCGACATGCTCACCAACGGCGGCGACCCGCACCCCGTCCGCGCCCAGCGCATCTTCTGGGCCACCATGGAGGGCCTGGTCACCATCGTGCTGCTGGTGGTGGGCGGTACGGCCGCGATCGACGCCCTGCAGGCGGCGGCGGTGTCCACCGGCCTGCCGTTCGCGATCGTCCTGATCGTCATCGCGTTCAGCCTGCTGAAGGCGCTGCGCCAGGAGAGCCCCGCGTCCATGCTGCCCAGCGGCCTGGTGGTGCCCACGGACGGCAAGGGCCCGCCGACCATCCAGGTCGACGGCGACCGCATCCCGGTCGAGGAGCCCGCGGGCCGCACCGCGCCGGGCGACACCGCGCCCAAGGACACCGCACCCAACGACACCGGCGAGAAGTGAGAGGAGGTCGACGATGCCGCCCAAGAAGAGGACCCGTAACCCGTTCCGCGGCGTGATGGACATGATGAGCGAGATGAACCGCATCTCGGACACCATGGCCAACCTGGAGACGGGCACTGCGACGCAGCGGGGCTACTCCGATGCGTGGAGCCCCACCACGGACATCTTCGCCCGTGGGAACAACCTGGTCATCCGCAGCGAACTGCCGGGGGCGTCCCCCGAGAACGTCGAGGTCACCTTCTCGCACGGCTACCTCACCATCGCCGGCGAGCGCAACAAGGACGACGAAGGGGTCATCTACTACGCCGAGGAGCGGTTCCGCGGCGCGTTCCGGCGGGAGATCACCCTGCCCGAGGGCGTCGAGGAGACCGACATCGAGGCCAAGTTCGACGACGGCCTGCTGGAGATCACCGTGAAGAACGGGGCCGACGCCGAGGGCCCGGCCCAGATCAACGTGCAGAGCAAGAAGCGCCGCGCCTAGCGGCCGCTGCCCGAGAAAGAGGGCCGGTCCCGGGGACTCCCCGGGACCGGCCCTTCCTCGTGCCCGCGCCTGTGCACACGGGGGGCGGCGGACGCGCTCCTAGAACTCGCGCCCCTGGTCATAGGGGCCGATCACGGCCAGCGTGTGCTCCCCGGACAGCAGCTCCTCGGCCACGTGCGCCACCTCCTCGGTGGTCACCGCGTCGAACAGCGCCAGGTCCTCGTCCAGCGAGTAGTGCTTGGCATAGCCGAGCTCGTGGGCGGTCAGCCGCCCCATGCGGGCGCTGGAGCCCTCGCTGCCGAGCACCCACGACCCCTTGATCTGGCCCTTGGCCCGCTCGATCTCCTCAGGGGTGAGCCCGCCCCGGGCGGCCGCGTCCAGCTCCTGCCGGCACACCCCGAGGACCTCGTCGATCTTCTCCGGCAGGCACCCGGCGTAGATCTGGAACGCCCCGGTCTCGGCGTGGGCGCCGTGGAAGGCCTGGACCGCGTAGGCCAGGCCGCGCCTCTCGCGGACCTCCTGGAAGAGCCGCGACGACATGCCGCCGCCCAGCGCCGAGGCGAGCACCCGCACCGCGTACCACCGCGGGTCGGTGCGGCTCACCCCCTCGCACCCCAGGATCAGGTGCGCCTGCTCGGTCTCGCGGGACAACAGCGCGGTGCCGGGGTGCACCGGGACCCGGGCGCCGCCGATGCGGGGTGCGGCCGGGGCCGCGTCGGGCGCCTGGGCCAGCACCTCGGAGAAGGCCTCGCGGACCAGCTCCACCACCGCCTCGTGCTCCAGCCCGCCGGCGGCGGCCACCACCAGCTCCGACGGCCGGTAGGCGCGCGCGTACTGCTCGGCGATGCGCTCGCGGGGAAGGCGCCCGATGGTGTCGTTGGTGCCCAGGATGGGCCGCCCCAGCCCGCTGCCGGCGTAGAAGTGCGCGGCGAAGACGTCGTCGACCAGGTCGCCCGGCTCGTCCTCGTACATCGCGATCTCTTCGAGGATCACCCCGCGCTCGGTCTCCACCTCCCCCGGGTCCAGGACCGAGTTCGCCACCATGTCGCCGACCACGTCGACCGCCAGCGGCAGGTCGCGGTCGAGCACCTTGGCGTAGTAGCTGGTGTGCTCCTTGGTGGTGTAGGCGTTGTGGTCGGCGCCCACGCCGTCCAGCAGCGCCGAGATCTCCAGCGCGCTCCGCCGCCCGGTGCCCTTGAACAGCAGGTGCTCCAGGAAGTGCGCGGCACCGGCGTGGTCGTCGTCCTCGTCCCGGGAGCCGGTGGTCGCCGAGATCCCGAAGGCCGCCGAGCGCATGCCGGGCACGGCCTCGCTGACCACCCGCAGTCCGCCGGGCAGGACGGTGCGGCGCACCAGCCCGGACCCCTCGGCGGGCTCCAGGAGGGTGAGGGAGGTGCCCGGGTCCTGCTCGGCCGCGGTGCAGGGAGTGCTCACCTGATTCCTTTCGAAGAGGCCCGGCCTTCAGACCGGGGAGGAAGCGGGCCCCGGCAGAGCGGGGCAGTGCAGGGGTCCGCCCACCGCTCCGGCCGAATCCGCGCACCGGGAGACGGTGCGCTGATCCCGCCGTCCGCGCCTGCTCGGGCCGACTCGAGCCGGAACGCCGGTCCGGGTCGGCCTGCGGCAGGGTCGGCGGGATCAGTGGATTCGGTGCGGAGCCTGTTGCGGGGCTGGTTCCAGGGCCGATGGCCGGCCCGCCCCACGCCTTCGGTCCGGTGGGCGGTCGGTGGTGAAGCGGAGAACCGGCCCCGCGAGGGGCGGTGCCCTCTGCTCCGGCCCGGAGAAGAGCCGCACCGCCCCCTGGTCTGCGGCCGTCGGTGCCGGTGGAGGGGGCCGAACGGCCGGGGCGGCCGCCCCCGAAGGGTGCGGCCGCCCCGGTACCGGGCTCGGTCGGTCAGGTGTTCTCGCTGCTGCGGGCCCCACGGCTGCGGCGCCGACGGCGCGGCGCGCCGCCCTCGCCCTCACCGTCGCCGGACTCCTCGCCGCCGTCCTCGGCGGACTCGTCGGCGTCCGCGGCCGGGGCCGGGGCCGACTCGGCCTCCACGACCTCGACGGGCACCAGCGAGAGCTTGCCGCGGTCGTCGATCTCGCGGATCTCGACCTGGATCTTCTCACCGATCCCGATCACGTCCTCGAGGTTCTCGATCCGCTTGCCGCCGTGCAGCTTGCGGATCTGCGAGATGTGCAGCAGCCCGTCCTTGCCGGGCAGCAGCGACACGAACGCGCCGAAGGCGGTGGTCTTGACGACCGTGCCCAGGTAGCGGTCGCCGACCTCGGGCATCGTCGGGTTGGCGATGCTGTTGACGGTGTCCCGGGCGGCCTCGGCCGAGGGGCCGTCGACGGCGCCGATGTAGATCGTGCCGTCGTCCTCGATGGTGATGTCGGCGCCGGTGTCCTCCTGGATGGAGTTGATCATCTTGCCCTTGGGGCCGATGACCTCGCCGATCTTCTCCACCGGGATCTTCACGGTCAGGATGCGCGGCGCGTGCGGGCTCATCTCCGCGGGGCGCTCGATGGCCTCCTGCATCACGTCCAGGATGGCCAGGCGGGCGCCGCGGGCCTGCTGCAGTGCGGCCGCCAGCTGCTCGGCGGGGATGCCGTCGAGCTTGGTGTCCAGCTGCAGCGCGGTGATGAGGTCGCGGGTGCCGGCGACCTTGAAGTCCATGTCGCCGAAGGCGTCCTCGGCGCCGAGGATGTCGGTCAGCGTGACGAACCGGTCGCCGTCGCTGATCAGGCCCATCGCGATGCCGGACACCATCTCCTTGAGCGGCACGCCGGCCTGCATCAGGGACATGGTCGAGGCGCAGACCGAGCCCATCGAGGTCGACCCGTTGGAGCTGACCGCTTCGGAGACCTGCCGGATCGCGTAGGGGAACTCCTCACGCGAGGGCAGTACCGGGAGCAGGGCCCGCTCGGCCAGGGCGCCGTGGCCGATCTCGCGGCGCTTGGGCGAGCCCACCCGGCCGGTCTCACCGGTGGAGTAGGGCGGGAAGTTGTAGTTGTGCATGTAGCGCTTGGTCCGCTCGGGGTTGAGCGTGTCGACCATCTGCTCCATGCGCAGCATGTTCAGCGTGGTGACACCCAGGATCTGGGTCTCGCCGCGCTCGAACAGGGCCGAGCCGTGCACCCGCGGCACCACGCCGACCTCGGCGCTGAGCGGACGGATGTCCTTGGGGCCGCGCCCGTCGATGCGGACCTGGTCGCGCAGCACGCGCTCGCGCATGAGCTGCTTGGTCAGCGACCGGAACGCCGCGGAGATCTCCTTCTCCCGGCCCTCGAAGTCCTCGACGAGCTTCTCGGCGGCCTGGGCCTTGACCTCGTCCAGCCGGGCCTCGCGGTCCTGCTTGTCGGCGATGGTCAGCGCCTCGGCCAGCGCCTCGCGCACCTGGCCCTCGACCGCGGCATAGACGTCGTCCTCGTAGTCGAGGAAGATCGGGAACTCGCCGGTCGGCTTGGCGGCCTGCTCGGCCAGGGCCTGCTGGGCCCGGCACAGCACCTTGATGAAGGGCTTGGCGGCCTCCAGGCCCTCGGCCACCGTCTGCTCGGTGGGCCCGACGGCGCCGTCGGCGACCAGCTTCAGGGTGCCGGGGGTCGACTCGGCCTCGACCATCATGATCGCGACGTCGCCGTCGTCGAGCACACGGCCGGCCACGACCATGTCGAAGGTGGCGTTCGCCAGCTCCGAGTGGGCCGGGAAGGCCACCCACTGGCCCTCGATCAGGGCCACCCGCACGCCGCCGATGGGCCCGGAGAAGGGCAGGCCGGCCAGCTGGGTGGACATCGAGGCGGCGTTGATCGCGACCACGTCGTAGAGGTGGTCCGGGTGCAGAGACATGATCGTCTCGACGACCTGGATCTCGTTGCGCAGGCCGTGCTTGAACGACGGGCGCAGCGGGCGGTCGATCAGCCGGCAGGTGAGGATGGCGTCCTCGGACGGCCGGCCCTCGCGGCGGAAGAACGAGCCGGGGATGCGCCCGGCGGCGTACATGCGCTCCTCGACGTCCACCGTGAGCGGGAAGAAGTCGAGGTTGTCCTTGGGCCGCTTGGACGCGGTGGTGGCGGAGAGCACCATCGTGTCGTCGTCAAGGTAGGCCACGGCGGAGCCGGCGGCCTGCTGGGCCAGGCGGCCCGTCTCGAACCGGATGGTCCGGGTGCCGAAGCGGCCGTTGTCGATCACGGCCTCGGCGGAATACGCGCCCTCCATGGGCGTCCTCCTCGTTCGGAAAATCGGGTGCGCTCACCCGCGTCCGAGCCCCGGAGGGTCCTCTTGCGTCGCCGAGGGTCATGCTCGGTACCGAGCGCGCCGGTTCTTCTTTCCGGCGGGCCCGGCCCATGACGGCCGGCCTTCGATCGAAGCCCGCGGCAAGCCCCTCAGGGCGGGCCGCGAGCCACTACCGAGGACCGGCCTCGACGCGGCGGCCGAGGTGCGGGCGCGGGAGCGCTGTCCTTCACTGCTTATTCGTTTGTCGGCGCAGGTGTGAACCTGCGCTCACCATGGACCATACTGCCTGGCCACGGCGAGATGTGGTAGATCCACACTACTAAGAGAGGGAGCGGCCGTGGCCACTCCCTCTCTTCTGACCGCTCAGCGGCGCAAGCCCAGGCGCTGGATGAGCTCGCGGTAGCGGTTGATGTCCTTCTTCTGGATGTACTTCAGAAGGCGGCGGCGACGGCCGACCATCAGCAGCAGGCCGCGGCGGCTGTGGTGGTCGTGCTTGTGCGACTTCAGGTGCTCGGTCAGCTCGGTGATCCGGTGGGTGAGCAGCGCCACCTGGACGTCCGGCGAGCCCGTGTCGCCCTCGACCGTGCCGTACTCGGCGACGATCTTCTTCTTGGTCTCGGCGTCGATCGCCAAAGGTGCTCCTTGTCGATGGTTCGGTACGCGTGTGCCGCCTGACTCCGTTCGGTCGGCGGCGGGCCGCGGTGACCGCGCGTACGAGCAGTCACCGTCCCAGATGGCCCGCGTTCGGGCGGCGCATCGGCGCCGGCCCCCGGTCGGGCGTCCTCCTCCCCCGCGCCACGCGGGGAGGGCAGGGCTGAACAGCCTCCACGAGTCTAACGCACATCCGCCCCGCCCAAGACCGCCGCGTGAGCAGGCGGGAGGGCGGGGGCAGATGGACCGGTCATCCCCGCACGTGCGGGGAGCACGCAGGCCCTTTGTTGATCTCGGGGGAGTCGGCCTTGTACCGGCCGGTACAAGGCCGACTCCCCCGAGATCAACAACGCGGCCCGCTCCCTCCCCCTAGGCCTCGGGCTTCTCCGCGGTGTCCATCATCTCGCGGGCGCGTCCGACGTCGGCGTGCATCGCCTCGATCAGCTCGTTCACGTCGGAGAAGCGGCGCTGCCCGCGGATGCGGTACACGAAGTCCACCGCCATCTTCTCCCCGTACAGCTCCAGGTCGTCGCGGTCCAGCGCGTACGCCTCGACCGTGCGCTCGGTGCCCTCGAAGGTGGGGTTGGTGCCCACCGAGATCGCGGCCGGCCAGTGCGCCTCGGCGCCCCGGTCCGGGTCGGCGCGCAGCAGCCACCCGGCGTAGACCCCGTCCTCCGGGACCTCTCCGCCCTCGGTGACGTCCAGGTTGGCCGTGGGGAACCCCAGCAGCTCACGCCCGCGCGCGGCGCCGTGCACCACCACGCCCTCCACCCGGTGCGGGCGGCCCAGCGCCGCGGCGGCCTCCTCGACCCGCCCCTGGGCGGCGAGCTCCCGCGCTCCGGCGGTCTCCCCCTGCTGCGGCACGTGCCCCTCCTCCTCGGTTCGGGCTTCGCTCCGGGGCCCGGTGCGGTCGTCCGCACCGGATCCCTTCACCGGCTCACCGCCCCGGATCCCCGCTCCGGGCGCCGGCTCGGGCCCCACCGGTCCACACCCCGCCGGTCAGGCCCCACCGGCTCAGCCGGCGAACACCACGATGGGCTTGCTGTACCCGGGCCGGTCCTCGGCCAGGGCCACGACCCCGCCGTCCGGGGCGAACAGGCCGATCGGCCCGGGCCCCAGGGTACTGGGCGCGATCCGGTTGCCGTGGGCGACCTTGCGCGCCTCGTCCTCGCTGAGCACCCGCACCGGGAACGCCGCGGCCACCGCCTGGGACAGCGGCAGCGCGGTGAATTCCTCGGCCAGCTCGTCCAGCGTGCGCGCCTGCTCCAGCCCGTAGGGCCCCACCCGGGTGCGGCGCAGCCGGGTGAGGTGGCCGCCCACGCCCAGCGCCTCGCCCATGTCGCGGGCGAGCGCGCGGATGTAGGTGCCGCTGGAACAGGTGACGCGCACGTCCAGGTCGACGAAGCCGTCGGCCTGCCGCACGCGGTCCACCGCGAACTGCGCGACCGTGGCGGGCCGCGCCTTCAGCTCGACCGACTCCCCCGCGCGGGCCGACTTGTAGGCCCGGCGCCCGTTCACCTTGATCGCGCTGACCTGCGGCGGGATCTGCATGATCTCGCCGGTCAGCGCGGCCGCGGCGGCGCGCACGTCCTCCTCGGCGACCCCGCTCGCGTCGGTGCGGGAGGTCTCCTCGCCCTCGGCGTCGTCGGTGTTGGTGGTGGCGCCCAGCCGGACCGTGCCCTCGTACTCCTTCTCGGTGAGGGTCAGGTGGCCCAGCAGCTTGGTGCCCTTGCCGATGCCGAGCACCAGCACCCCGGTGGCCATCGGGTCCAGGGTCCCGGCGTGGCCCACCTTGCGGGTGCCGGCCAGCCGCCGGACCCGGGCGACCACGTCGTGCGAGGTCCAGTCGGCCGGCTTGTCGACGATCGCGACGCCGCTGTCGGTCATGGGTCGGGTGGTCCTCAGTCTGTCGGTGCGGCGGCTACTCGGCCGACTCGGCCTCGTCCTCGTGCGGGGTCTTGTACGGGTCGGGGTCCCCCGCCGGGCTGGCCCCGGCGGCGGAGCGCGCCACCTCGGCGTCGCTGGCCCGCGCCTGGGCCAGCAGGTCCTCGATGTGCTGGGCGTTGGCCTGCACCTCGTCGGCCTCGAAGGTGAGGCTGGGGGTGTGCCGCAGCCCGGTCTGCCGGCCCACCTCGGTGCGGATCACGCCCTTGGCGCTCTCCAGCGCGGCGGCGGTGCCGGCCTTCTCCTCGTCGGTGCCGAAGACGGTGTAGTACACCGTGGCGTCGCGCAGGTCGTTGGTGAGCCGGGCGTCGGTCACCGTCACGAACCCCAGGCGCGGGTCCTTGATCCGGCGCTCCAGCATCTCCGCCACGATCTTCTGGATGCGGTCGGCGAGCTTGCGCGCGCGTGCGGCGTCCACCATGGTCGTCATTCCTCCTCTGGACCGAAGAGCCGCCGCCTCGCGGAGAGCAGCTCGATCTCTGGCCGTCCGGCCACCATGCGCTCGCAGGTGTCGAGCACCTCGGAGCAGTGCGCGGCCGTCGAGGCCACGACGGCGATCCCGATCTCGGAGCGGCGGTACAGGTCCTGCTCCCCGGTCTCGGCGACCGAGACGGAGAAGCGGCGCTGGATCTCGGCCACGATGGGCCGGACCACCGACCGCTTCTGCTTCAGCGAGCGGACGTCGCCCAGCAGGATGTCCAGGGTCAGGGACCCCACGTAGGCGCCGCTCCGGGCGCGGTTCCTCGCGTTGCGCGATCTGGATGTCATCACATGCCACATGACGGAGTGGCGGGCCGTCGAGGGGTGGTGGGACGGGGGCCGGGGCCCCGCCGGAGCGGGGCCCCGTACCGCCTCGTCAGTCGCGCGGCTTCTCGCGCATCTCGTAGACCTCGATCACGTCCTCGACGCGGAGGTCGTTGAGACCCAGGCCGATACCGCACTCGTATCCATCGCGGACCTCGGTGGCATCGTCCTTGAACCGGCGCAGCGAGTCCACGTTGAGGTTGTCGGAGACGACCACCCCGTCGCGGATGAGCCGCGCCTTGGCGTTGCGCCGGATGATGCCGCTGCGGACGATCGAACCGGCGACGTTGCCGATCTTGGGGACCTTGAAGACCTCGCGGATCTCCGCGGTGCCCAGGGTCGCCTCCTCGTAGATCGGCTTGAGCAGGCCCTTGACGGCCGCTTCCACTTCCTCGATCGCCTGGTAGATGACCGAGTAGTAGCGGATGTCGACGCCCATGCGGTCGGCGAGCTGGCTGTTCTTGCCCTCCGGCCGGACGTTGAAGCCGATGATGATCGCCTCCGACGTCGACGCCAGGTTGATGTCGTTCTGCGTGATCGCACCGACACCGCGGCCGACGATGCGGATGCCGACCTCGTCGCCGCCCGCGTCGATCTTGAGCAGCGACTCCTCCAGGGCCTCCACGGAACCGGACATGTCACCCTTGATGAGCAGGGGCAGCTCGGTGCGCTCCCCCTCCTCCAGGGTCTTCTGCCAGTTGTCCAGGGTGACCCGGCGGGTGGCCTTGGCCTGCTGGGCGAAGCGCTCGCGCGCCTCGCGCTGCTGGGCGATCTGGCGCGCGACCCGGTCGTCCTTGACCACCAGGAAGCTGTCGCCGGCGCTGGGCACGTTGGTCAGGCCCAGCACCTGGACCGGCCGCGAGGGCTCGGCGCTCTCGACGTTGCGGCCGTTCTCGTCCAGCATGGCCCGCACGCGCCCGTAGGCGTCGCCGCAGACGATCGAGTCGCCCACGTTCAGCGTGCCGCGCTGCACCAGCACGGTGGCGGTGGAGCCGCGCCCGCGGTCGAGGTAGGCCTCGATCGCCAGGCCCTGGGCCTCCATCCCCGGGTTGGCCCGCAGGTCCAGCGCCGCGTCGGAGGTCAGCACGATCGACTCCAGCAGGGCGTCGATGTTCTCGCCCCTCAGGGCGGAGATGTCGACGAACTGCACGTCGCCGCCGAACTCCTCGGCGACCAGGCCGTACTCGGTGAGCTGGGCCCGGACGCGCTGCGGGTCGGCGCCTTCGACGTCGATCTTGTTCACCGCCACCACGACCGGCACGTCGGCCGCCTTGGCGTGGTCGATGGCCTCGGCCGTCTGCGGCTTGACGCCGTCGTCGGCCGCGACCACCAGCACCGCGATGTCGGTGGCCTGGGCACCGCGGGCACGCATGGCGGTGAACGCCTCGTGGCCCGGGGTGTCGATGAAGGTGATCTTGCGGTCTTCCTCGTCCACCCGGGTGGAGACCTGGTAGGCACCGATGTGCTGGGTGATGCCGCCGGCCTCGCCGCCGATCACGTTGCTGTTGCGCACCGTGTCGAGCAGCCTGGTCTTACCGTGGTCGACGTGGCCCATGACGGTGACCACCGGCGGACGCGGACGCAGGTCCTCGTCGGTGCCGGCGTCCTCGCCGAACTCGATGGAGAACGACTCCAGCAGCTCGCGGTCCTCGTCCTCGGGGCTGACGACCTCGACCCGGTACTTCAGCTCCTCGCCGAGCAGCTGCAGCGCCTCGTCGGGCAGCGACTGGGTCGCGGTCACCATCTCGCCCAGGTGCATCATGACCTGGACCAGCGACGCGGGGTTGACCTCGATCTTGTCCCCGAAGTCGGCGAGCGAGGCGCCGCGGGACAGACGGATGGTCTTGTTGTTGCCGCTGGGGATCTTCACGCCGCCGAAGGACGGGGCGCCCAGGTCGTTGAACTCCTGACGCCGCATCTTCTTCGACTTGCGGGAGCGCCCGCGCGGGCCGCCGGGACGCCCGAAGGCGCCCGCCGTGCCGCCGCGGCCGCGACCGCCGCCCGGACGGCCTCCGAAGCCCCCGGGACGCGGGCCGCCGAAGCCGCCGCTGCCCGGACGCGGACCGCCGCCGCCACCGGGACGGGGGCCACCGCCGCCACCACCGGGGCGCCCGCGGCCGCCACCGCCGCCCGCACCGCGACCCGCGCCCGCGGGCGGGGTGGGCCGGGAGGCCGGCATGTTCATCGGGCTGGGGCGCGGACCGCTGGAGGGCGGACCCGGCTTGGGGCGGGGACCGCCCTGGCCGCCGCCGGGACGCGGAGCGCCCTGGCCGCCGCCCGGACGCGGGGCACCCTGGCCGCCGCCGGGGCGGGGACCGCCCTGGCCGCCGGGGCGCGGCGCCTGCGGACGCGGCGAGCCCTGGCCGCCGCCCGGTCGCGGACCGCCCTGGCCGCCACCGGGACGCGCACCGCCCTGGCCGCCCTGGCGCGGGCCCGGCTTGGCGGAGCCCATGCCGGTGGCCTGGGTCGAGAACGGGTTGTTACCGGGGCGCGGGCCGGAGGGGCGCGGACCCGGCTTGGGGCCGGGCTTGGGCGCGCCGCCGCGCTCGCTCTTGGGGCCCGGCTTGGGACCGGGCTTGGGGGCGGCCTGGCCGCCGCCGGTTCCGCCGCCGTTCTGCTTGGGGGCGGGCTTGGGGCCCGGCTTCGGGGCCTCTGCCTTGGGAGCCTCGGCCTTCGGGGCCTCCTGCGGAGCCTCCTTCGGGGCCTCGGCGCTCGGCGCACCGGGGCGCGGGCCGGGCTTGGGGCCCGGCTTGGGACCGGGCTTGGGGGCCGCGGGCCTGGCGGCCTCTCCCCCTCCCGGTGCGGACTCGCCGCGCGGACGCGGCTTGGACTCCGGGGCGGACGGCTTGGAGCCGCCCTTCTTGCCGGCGGAGCCCGGCTTCAGCTCGTCGGTGAGCTTGCGCACGACCGGCGCCTCGATCGTCGAGGACGCCGAACGGACGAACTCTCCCAACTCCTGGAGCTTGGCCATGACGACCTTGCTCTCAACTCCGAGCTCCTTAGCGAGCTCGTACACCCGGACCTTCGCCACTGCTCTCCTCTACTCGGTCCGGGACATGCGCTGTGCCGGACCGTCGCTAGCTTGACGTACTCATCGCTGCGTACTCATCGAGCGCTCATCGCAATCTCGACCCGCTTCCTCGTCGTTACACAACAATGGGTCAGTTACGCCGGTGTCCCGGCATAGCAAGACCCGCCGACGCCTGTTCGGTACAACCGCGGTGCCGACGTGATCATTCCAACCCTATCCGGAACGGTCGCCGTCTCCAACGCGCGGACCGCCGGAGAAGTAGGCGGCCACGCGGGAGGCGTCGAGCCGTGCACGGACCCGGAAGGCCCGCTGCCACGCTCCGCGCCGCTCCGCCGACGCCCGGCATGCGGGGTCGGGGTGGAGGTAGGCGCCCCGTCCCGGCGCCCGCCGGTCGGGATCGGGGGTCACCAGGGCGCCGTCGGCCACCAGACGTACCAGGTCGGACTGAGCCGCCCGAGACCGGCACCCCACGCAGGTGCGTACGGGGGGACGCCGGCCGCTTTCCCCGATTCTAGCGCGCTCCGGCATCGTCCAGGCCGTCCTCTGGGCCGTCCGGGCCGTGCGTCGCACCTTCCATCGGCTCGGCGCCGGGCACGTCCGAGCGGATGTCGATCCGCCACCCGGTGAGCCGGGCGGCCAGCCGGGCGTTCTGGCCCTCCTTGCCGATGGCCAGGGACTGCTGGTAGTCGGGCACGGTCACCCGGGCCACCTTGGCCGCGGCGTCGATCACCTCGACCCGGTCGACCCGGGCCGGGGACAGCGCGTTGCCCACGAACACGGCCGGGTCCTCGGAGTGGTCGACGATGTCGATCTTCTCCCCGTTGAGCTCGGCCATGACGTTGCGCACCCGGCTGCCCAGCGGGCCGATGCAGGCGCCCTTGGCGTTGACCCCCGGCTTGTTGGAGCGCACCGCCATCTTGGTGCGGTGCCCGGCCTCGCGCGCGATGGCCGCGATCTCCACGGTGCCGTCCGCGATCTCGGGCACCTCCAGCTCGAAGAGCTTGCGCACCAGGTTGGGGTGGGTGCGCGAGAGGGTGACCGAGGGGCCGCGGTGGCCCTTGCGGACCTGCACCACGTAGGCGCGCAGCCGCTCGCCGTGCCCGTAGTCCTCACCGGGCACCTGCTCCTGCGGGGGCAGGATGGCCTCCACCCGCCCCAGGTCCACCAGCACGTTCCGCGGGTCCCTGCCCTGCTGGATGATGCCGGAGACCACCTCGTACTCGCGCCCGGCGTACTCGCCCAGGGTCAGCTCGTCCTCGGCGTCGCGCAGCCGCTGCAGGATGACCTGCTTGGCGGTGGAGGTGGCGATGCGCCCGAAGCCGGTGGGCGTGGCGTCGTACTCGCGGGCCTGCCCGGTCTCCTCGTCGGTCTCGGAGGCCCACACGATCACGTGCCCGGTGGAGCGGTCCAGCTCGACCCGTACGGAGGCCTCGGTCCCTTCCTGCCGGTGGTAGGCGATCAGCAGGGCGTCCTCGATCGCCTTGACGACCAGGTCCACCGAGATGTCCTTCTCGCGCTCCAAGCTGCGCAGGACGCTCATGTCGATATCCACGGGGCTCCCCCTCTAGTCCGCCGCGGCGTCGTCGTCGGCCTGGCGGCGGAATTCCACCTGGACCCTGCCCCGTTCGAGGTCGGCGTAGCGGTACTCGGCCTGCTCCGCGCCGGCCGTCTCGAGCACCACGCCGTCGTCGCCGGCCTCCACCACGCGCCCGGTGACCTCGCCTCCGTCGGCGAGCCGGGCCTGCACCAGGCGTCCGCGGGAGCGGCGCCAGTGGCGGGGGAGGGTCAGCGGCCGGTCCACGCCGGGGGAGGTCACTTCGAGCACGTAGGGGGCGCTGCCCATCACGTCGGACGCGTCCAGCGCCGCCGAGACGTCCTGGCTGACCGTGCCGACCGCGTCCATGTCGACGCCGTCGTCGGAGTCGACGACGACGCGCAGCAGGCGCCGCTTGCCGGCCGGTACGACCTCCACGGCCTCCAGGTCCAGTCCGGCCTCGGCCAGTACCGGCTCGAGCAGGGCGGCCAAGCGGTCCTGGCGAGCCTGCGCCCCCATCTGCGTTCCTCCTCGGGAATTCCGCCCGGTCCCGGTCGGGCGCCGGGGCGGTCCAGCTGTGCACAAAAGTCTTCCGCACGTCGCTGCGAGTGCGGTTGGGCCTCCAAGGGTATCCACAACCGCGGCCTCTCCAGGCAATCCGCGCGGTCCCGAGGCCCCACGCGTTCGCGGAGCTCCTCCGCACGAGGGGAAGCGGACCGGAACACGGCGGGCGCCACACCGCCGCATCGCGCGGCCCCACCCCCGGTGCATGGAAGGATTGGCGGCGCACGGCGACGACGGCGAAGGAGGGCGGATTTGGGCGCGAGGCACGGCGTGGCCGGGATCCCCGTCACCCGCCGCACGGCCCTGGCCTCGGTCCTGGCGGTCGCGGCGGTGTGGGCGAGCGGCTGCCGGGGCGGCCGCTGGTATCCGAGCGAGACCGGGCCCGACGAGCGCGTTCTGCGCGGGGCGGTCGCCGGCAAGGAGAGGATGATCGCACGCTACCGGGCGGCGCTGGCCGCCGACGAGGGTCCGGCGGAGCTGCTGGAGTCCTTCCTGGTGCACCACGAGGAGCACCTGGGCGCGCTGCGGGAGCGCCTGCCCGACGAGGACCGGACGCGGACCGACCCCGGGGCCCCGGACGCCTCGCCCTCCCCCTCCCCGGTCGGGGACGGGCCGGTGGACGCGGCGGGGCTGCGCACCGCGGAGGAGGCGTCCGCGGGCGCGCGCTCCCGGCAGTGCGCCGACGCCGAGGACCCGGCGCTGGCCCAGCTGGTCGCCTCCATCGGCGCCTGCGAGGCCGCCCATGCGCACAGGCTCGGTGAGGAGGTCGGATGAGCGGGACCGGCGGGGCGTCGCCGACGCCCTCGGATGAGGAGGCCACGGCCGAGGTCGCGGCGCTGCAGAAGGCGCTGCGGGCCGAGCACGCCGCGGTGTACGGGTACGGGTTCATCGGGGCGCGCGGCCGGGACGGTGAGCGCGACCGGGCCGCGCGGCACCTGGACGCCCACCGGGCGCAGCGGGACACGGTGCGCGAGGAGCTGGTGGAGCTGGACGCGGTGCCCGCGCCCCCGGAGGCGGCCTACACGCTGCCCGATTCCGACGGGCGCGAGGAGCTGGCCGGGTTCGCGCAGGGCATGGAGAACACCTCGGCGCAGGCGTACCTGGAGGTGGCGGGCGCCGCCGAGTCGGGCCCGGTGCGGGAGTTCGCCGCGGAGGCGCTGCAGGCGGCGACGGTCCGCGCCATCGAGTGGGGCGGGGGCGTCGTCGCGTTCCCGGCCTACCCGACCGGGGACCCGGACGAGCCCAACGACGAGGACGACTGAGGACGCCCTCCCGACCACTCGCGCGCCCGTGCCGCCGCCGGACATGCGCCGGACGTGCGGGAGGGCGCCGGCCCCGCGGCCGGCGCCCCCGCCGTCCTCGCGCCGTCCCCGCCCGGTGGGCGCGGCCGGGCCGCGCCCTACTCGGCGGCCACCGCGGACGCGACCGCGTCGGCGGCGCCGTCCAGGGAGATCTCCCGGCGGTCGCCGGTGCGGCGGTCGCGCAGCTCCAGGACGCCGTCGGCCAGGCCCTTGCCGACGATCAGCGCGGTGGGCACGCCCAGCAGCTCGGCGTCGGTGAACTTCACGCCCGGGGACACGCCCTTGCGGTCGTCGACGAGCACCCGCAGGCCGCGCTCCTCCAGCTCGGCGGCCAGGCGCAGCGCCACCTCGATCTGCTCGCCCTTGCCGGTGCCGACCACGTGCACGTCGGCGGGGGCGGCCGCGCGCGGCCACACGATGCCCTTGTCGTCGTGGGACTGCTCCACGACGGCGGCCACGACCCGCGAGACGCCGATGCCGTAGGAGCCCATGGTGACCCGCTTGGGCTTGCCGTCGGGGCCCAGCGCGTCCAGCTCGATGGCGTCGGTGTACTTGCGGCCCAGCTGGAAGACGTGGCCGATCTCGATGCCGCGGGCGGTGTAGAGGGTGCCCCGGCCGTCGGGCGAGGGGTCGCCGTCGCGGACCTCGGCCACGTCGAGCACGCCGTCGGGGGTGAAGTCGCGGCCGCAGACCAGGTCGACCACGTGGTGGTCGGGGCGGTCGGCGCCGGTGACCCAGCGGGTGCCCTCGACCACGCGCGGGTCGGCGTAGTAGCGGCACTTGTTGTCGAGCAGGGCGTTGGGGCCGACGTAGCCCTTGACCAGGTAGGGGCGGGCCGTGAAGTCCTCCTCGTCGAGCAGGGCGACCTCGGCCGGCTCCAGGGCGGCCTCCAGGCGCTTGACGTCGACCTCGCGGTCGCCGGGCACGCCGATGCCGACGACCTCCCACTCCTGCCCGCCCGGGGCGCGCACCTTGACCAGCACGTTCTTCAGGGTGTCGGCGGCGGTGAAGGTGCGGCCGAGCCCGGCGCCGTTGAGGTGGTCGACCAGGGTCTCGATGGTGGGGGTGTCGGGCGTGTGGTGGACCGCGGCCTCGGGCAGCCCCTCCAGCGGGAGCGCCTCGGGGGCGGCCACGCGCACGGCCTCGACGTTGGCGGCGTAGTCCGACTCGGTGCTGCGGACGAAGGTGTCCTCGCCGATGGGGGTCTCGGCCAGGAACTCCTCGGAGGCCGATCCGCCCATGGCGCCGGAGGTGGCCTTGACGACGACGTAGTCCAGCCCGAGGCGGTCGAAGATCCGGATGTAGGCCGCGCGGTGCCGCTCGTAGGACTCCTGCAGGCCCGCGTCGTCGATGTCGAAGGAGTAGGAGTCCTTCATGTGGAACTCGCGGCCGCGCAGGATCCCGGCCCGGGGTCGGGCCTCGTCCCGGAACTTCTCCTGGATCTGGTACAGGGTGACCGGGAAGTCCTTGTAGGAGGAGTACTCGCCCTTGACCAGGTGGGCGAAGACCTCCTCGTGCGTGGGGCCGAGGACGTAGTCGGCGCCCTTGCGGTCCTTGAGGCTGAACAGGGTGTCGCCGTACTCGACGGCGCGGCCGGTGGCCTCGTAGTAGTCGCGGGGCAGCAGCGCGGGCAGCAGCAGCTCCTGGCCGCCGATCGCGTTCATCTCCTCGCGCACGACGCGGGCGACGTTCTCCAGCACGACCTTGCCCAGGGGCAGCCAGGAGTAGATCCCCGGGCCGGTCCGGCGGACGAACCCGCCGCGCACCAGGAGCTTGTGGCTCGGCACCTCGGCGTCCGCCGGGTCCTCACGCAGGGTGCGCAGGAACAGGTTCGACATCCGTAGCAGCACGGCCACTCCTTGGGAAACGGTGCACGCTCAGGTGCACGGAAAGACGGGTCGTAAGTCGGTCGGGAGGGATTCCAGGCTAGCGGCGGCGCTGAGTAGCCGCACCTGGAACAGGGGCGCCGCCCGCCCCTCGGGGGATCGAGGGGCGGGCGGCGCCGGGAGGGGGAGGCGGGGCGTCAGCCGTCCAGGGAGAAGGTCGTCATGACCGAGGCGTGGTCGGACGTCCACTCGTTGTCGGCGTGGTTCGGGTACACCTCGGGCTCGCCGGCCACTAGGGTCTGCGACCGCTCGACCGCGAGCGGGCCCTTGTAGTAGACGAAGTCGATGCGGTCCTGGGGCTCGTCGACCCCCGAGTCGCCGTCGCGCTTGGGGAACAGCGGCGACCAGGTGGTGCCCGGCTCGGCGGCGGGGTCGGGGTGGGCCTCGCGGAAGGAGTCGGTCAGCCCGGCCTCGGTGGGCACGGTGGAGGCGGGCCAGGGCACGTCGGCGTAGCCGCAGTTCTTCTCCCGCAGCTCCTCGGTCCAGTCCAGGTGGGAGGGGGAGTTGAAGTCGCCCATGAGCAGGACCGGGACCTCGTCGGCGGCGGCCAGGTCCTCCTCCATGGCCGCGACGGTGTCCTCGATCTGCGGGGTGCGGCCGGACTCGGCCTCGCGCTCCAGGATGCGGTCGACGCTCATGCCCGAGTCGCAGGCGTCGTAGGGGCCGTAGGGGGTGTAGCCCAGGTGCGCGTCCCAGACGGCGACCCGGGAGTCCGGGCCGTCCAGGGAGACCTCGACGCTGCCGGAGGCGTTGACGGTGCCGCGCTCCTCGGTGATCGGGTAGCGGCTGATCACGCCGAGGCTGCCGGAGGTCTGCCAGTGGTCCCAGCCCAGGGCCGTGGCCAGGCGCTCGGCGGCCTCGCCTTCGGTCTCCTGGAGGCCGACGATGTCGGCGCCGGACTCGATCAGGTAGCGCAGCTGCTTCTCGTGGTGCCCGTTGACCTGTGTCCCGGCGTGCCAGGTGTTGTAGGTCATCACGTCGAGCTCGCCGACCAGGTCCTGCCCGGCCTTCCGGACCGGGACGGTCGCGGTGAGGGCGGCCGTGGAGCCGTCCTCGCCGGCGGCCTCGATCGTGATCCGCGCGTCCGTGTCGCCGTCGGGGGTGCCGGTGACGGTGCCGTCCTCGGCGACCGCGGCCCAGGCGGGGCCGCCGGTCTTGCGGAAGGCGACCTCGCCGCCGCCGGAGGCCAGGCCGCCGACCGAGGCCTCGTAGGCGTCGCCCTCGCGGGCGTTGCGCAGGGTGATCCCGTCGGTGGGGAAGGACACCGGGCGGTCGTCGGTGACGGTGAAGTCGACCGGGTCGGCGAGCCAGGCGTAGCCGTCCCGGGCCAGGAGGTAGGCGGTGTAGTCGCCCGCGCGCAGCGCAGCGGTGTCGACGGTCGCCTCGCCCTCGGCCTCCGGGGCGTAGCTCCAGGCCAGCGAGGGCTCGGTGTACTCCTCATCGACCGGCCCCTCGCCCCGGGGGTACACGCCGATCCAGTTGGTGTCGTGCGGTTCGGGCGTGCTGTAGGCGAACCGGGCCTGCTCCCCCTGGGCGACCGGTCCGGCCGGGGCCAGAGTGCCGGCCGTGTCGGCCTGCGCCGGGGCGGACAGCCCGGCCAGGACGGCGACGGCCGCCGCGGCGGACGCGGTCGCGCGTCTCCACCAGCCTCGCATCGTGCCTCCGTTCTCGATCGTGCCCGTGTGCGGTGCACACCTTGACGGCGCACGACGATGGCACAGCGCACGGCCGCCGAACCTCCGGTAACGGTTCGGAGAAGGGCGCGCCGTTCCTCACCGGACGACCGCGAACCGGCAGCGGAGGCGCCGGAGCGGGACAAACATCGCGGCCGCGCCCCGCCGGCCGCCGCCGGGCGATTCGTTGTGGGGTCGTCACCGCGCTGATACACTACCAAGCGTTCGCTTGGTTGGTATCGACCCCGGAGGCGCCATGGCGTCCCTGCGCATCAGCCTGGGCTACGAGGTGGAGGTCCGCGGCCGCACCCGCGAGGTGGAGCGGCGCGCCTTCGAGAACACGCTGGCCCAGGCCGAGCTCGCCGACGAGCTGGGCTACGAGGCGGCCTGGTTCGTCGAGCACCACTTCACCCGCGGCTTCTCCCACTCCTCGGCCCCCGACCTGGTCCTGGCCGCCGTCTCCCAGCGCACCCGCCGCCTGCGGCTGGGCCTGGGGGTGGTGCTGCTGCCCTTCCAGCCCCCCGTGCGCACGGCGGAGCGGGTGGCCACCCTGGACGTGCTCTCCGGCGGCCGGGTGGAGTTCGGCACCGGGCGCGGCGCGTCCCCGCTGGAGTACCAGGCCTTCCAGCGCCCCTTCGAGCAGTCGCGGCGGATCTGGGAGGAGTCCCTGGACGCCGTCCTGGAGATCTGGCGCGCCGACGGCGCCCCGGTCACCCTGGACAGCCCCTACTTCCAGGTGCCCGGGGTGTCGGTGCTGCCGCGCCCGGTCCAGGACCCGCACCCGCCGGTGTGGGTGGCCTCCACCAGCCTGGAGGGCTACCTGGCGGCGGCGCGGCGCGGGCACAACCTGCTCGGCATGACCATGCTCAAGGGCCTGGACGGCGTCGCCGAGGACATCGCCGCCTACCGGCGGCAGCTGGCCGACAGCGGGTTCGACCCCGACACCCGCCGGGTGGCGCTGATGGTGCCCTGGCACGTGGCCCCCACCCGGGACGAGGCGCTGGAGACCGCCTCGGACGCGGTGCTGTGGTACATCCGCCGCCAGGTCAACCTGGTCACCCCGCCCGGCTACTACGACGCCCGGCACGCCACGCACCGGGTGCTCGGGCAGCTGGCCGCGGGCATGCCGCCCGAAGAGGCGCTGGAGGTGCTGCGCGAGCACCACATGGTGGTGATCGACGACGCGGCCGGCTCGCGCGAGGCGGTGCGGCGCATCACCGAGGCCGGCGCCACCGACCTGCTGCTCCAGGCGCAGGTGGGCGGGCTGGACCACGAACACGTGTGCAACTGCCTGAAGCTGTTCCGCCAGGAGGTGGCGCCGTCGTGAGCGGACGCGAATGGATCCGGGCCGACCGGCCCGGCCCGGGGGCGGCCCCCGGAACGGACGGCGGACTGCTACTGGTCGGCCCCGAAGGCGGGGCCACCGCCGCACTGGGCCCCCGGGACCGCGCGCTCGCCGCCGAGCTGGGCGGCGGGGTGCTGGCGGCGGCGGGGGTGGGCCCAGGCGACCGCGCGGCGGTGGCGCTCAGCGCCGAGGGCGACCAGACCGGGGCCCTCGTGGCCGAGGCGGCGGCCGCCGCCGGGGCCCAGGCCGCGGTGGTCGGCCCGCGCGGGCGGATGCGGCTGCACGCGGCGCTGGAGGCGATGGGCGCCACGGTGCTGGTCGCCACGCCCTGCGGGGCGGCGGACCTGCTGTCCCGCCTGCACCTGGAGTTCCAGGCCGACCCGCTGGACCTGGGACTGCGGCGGATCCTGCTGGCCGGGGAGGTGGCCTCGGACGGGGTGCGGCGCCGCCTGGCCGCCGAGTTCGGTGCCGAGGTGGTCGACCTGTTCACCGACCCGCTGCTGCAGGTGCCCGTGGCGCACCGGCCGGACGGCGCCGCAGGCCTGGAGCCGGCGCGCCCCGGGACCCTGGGGCTGGCTCCGCTGGACGCCGACACCGTCGCCGAGCCGCCCTACCCGGCCGGGACGGCGGAGATCGTGACGCTGCCGCACTGGCACTCCTCGCTCGGCGGCGCGGTGGTGCGCACCGGGTTCACCGCCCGACCGCGGGACGGGGCACGGGCGGTGCCCGCGCCGACGGGGACCGTCGGCGACCGGGTGCTGGTGCGGGGCCGCTGGCTGCCGCTGCCCCGCCTGGAGCGCGAGCTGGCCCGGGTGGACGGGGTCGGCGCATGGGAGCTGCGGGTGTCCCGCCCCGGGACGCTCGACCTGGCCGAGCTGCGCGTGGCCTTCTCCCGCTCCTCGCTGATCGGCGACCGCATGTGGACGTCGCGCATCGAGCAGGCGCTGGCGTCCTTCTCCCCGGTGCGGATCGCGGTGGCGGTGGAGGAGGAGGCCCGGGACGAGGGCGGCGCGGGCCGGCTGACCGACGAGCGCGGGCACCACCAGGCGCGCGAACGGGACGGCGCGCGGGCCCGCGCGGGCTGAGACCGCCCCACGCGAGGAGGAACCCCCATGGCCCACTCCCCCGAGTTCCCTCCCCTGCCCGACGGCTGGACGACCCTGCCCCGGATGCTGGCCGACCGGGCGCGCCGCACGCCCGGTTCGGTGCTGCTCGCGGCCGGCGGCGAGCGCCTGACCGCCGCGGACCTGGCCGCGCGGGCCCGCGGGATCGCCCGTGCCCTGATCGCCTCCGGCGTGCGGCCCGGCGACCGGGTCGCGCTGATGGCCCCCAACTCCCCCGGATGGGGCGCGGCCGCTTTCGGGGTGTGGGAGGCCGGGGCGGTGCTGGTGCCGCTGTCGACCCGGTACCGGGGGCTGGAGGCGGGCGGGTTCCTGCGCCGCACCGGGGCGCGGCTGCTGATGTGCACCGAGCGCTTCCGGGGCACCCCGGTCACCGGACTGATCGAGCGGGCGGTGGGGGCTGGGCGGGGCGGCCGGCCCGGCCGCCCCTTCGCCGGCCTGCCCGATCTGCGGGAGGCGGTGCTGCTCGACGTCGGCCCGGACGACCCGGAGGCCGGGCGGGCGGGGGCGGCGGCCTTCGCGGACTTCCTCGGGCGGGGCGGCGCCGTGTCCGATGCCGAGGCCGAGCTGCGCGCGATGGGGGTGGACGGGGCCGACCTGGCCGAGGTGCTGGCGACCTCGGGCACCACGGGGGACCCCAAGGGGGTGATGATCCCGCACGGTCAGCTGCTGCGGGGGTACTGGGACTGGGCCTCGGTGGTGCGGCTGGACGGGCGGGACCGGTACCCGGTCATCGCGCCGTTCTCACACGGGTTCGGGGTGAACGCCGGGCTGCTGGCGGGGGTGATGCGCGGGGCGCGGCTGCTGCCGCAGGCGGTCTTCGACCCGGGCGGACTGCCCGGGCTCATCACCGACGAGGGGGCGACGGTGCTGGCCGGGCCGCCGACGCTGTTCCAGGGGCTGCTGGCGCGCCGGGAGGCCGGGGAGCGGTTCCCCGCGCTGCGGGTGGGCGTCTGCGGGGCGGCGTCGGTGCCGCCGGAGCTGGTGCGGGGGCTACTGGAGGCGGGCGTGGTGCGGCGGATGGTCAACGCCTACGGGCTCATCGAGGGCACGGTGGTCTCGATGACCCGGGAGGGCGACCCGGTGGAGGTGGTGGCCGGGACCGCCGGGCGGCCGATGCCGGGCGTGACGGTGGAGGTCGTGGACGGGGAGGGACGGCCGCTGCCGCCGGGCGGGCGCGGGGAGATCGTGGTCGGGGGGCACGGGGTGATGGACGGCTACTGGGGCGACCCGGAGCGCACCGCCGAGGCGGTCGACGGCCGGGGGCGGTTGTGGACCGGCGACGTGGGGGTGCTGAGCGGGCGCGGCGACCTGTCGGTGGTGGACCGGAAGAAGGACGTGTTCATCGTCGGCGGGTTCAACGCCTATCCGGCCGAGATCGAGGCGCTGCTGCTGCGCTGCCCGGGGGTGGCGGGGGCGGCGGTGGTGCCGGTGCCGGACGCGCGGCTGGGCGAGGTCGGCTGCGCGTTCGTGGTCCCGGCCGACGGTGCGGGGCACGGAGGCGGCGACGGCACCGGCCGCGGCGGTGCGGACGCCGCCGGACCGGCACGGGCACCGGGGCTGGAGTCCGAGGTCATCGCCTGGTGCCGGGAGAACATGGCGAACTACAAGGTGCCGCGCCGGGTCGAGGTGGTGGACTCCCTCCCGGTCAACGCCAACGGCAAGACCGACAAGGCGGCCCTGAGGAAGCGCCTGTCCGTACCCTGAGGGAAGCCAAAGGCCTCGCCCGACGGCACCGATACCGCCGGGCGCCTGTCCGCAGGACATTCGCGACACAGCGGAGGGCGCCGAAGAGAGTCGGGGCGACGCTCCGTCCAGACCTGTTCCACCCGACCGACTACTGGACCTGGCCTTCCCATGGCCCGCTCTCTTTCCCGCTTTCCCTCGATGATCTCGGGGGAGTCGGCCTTAAGAGCGCCCTGATAAGGCCGCCTTCCCCGAGATCATCGCGAATCAGCCGACGGTCTCTGGTGGTGAAGCGCGACCCCGCCTGCCGGCATCCGGAGTCGTCACCCGAGCGGGCGCCAGTCGACGACCACGTCGGGCCCGTCCTCGCCAAGGGTGCGTCCGTTCTCCGGTGGGAGCTCGGTGAACTCCGCCTCCACGGGCAGGCCGCGGCGCAGGTCCGCCGGGTCGGCGCCGACCAGTCCGCCCCAGCAGTAGAGGGCGGGCGCGTCGTCGAGGGCCACCCGCAGCACCGTGTAAGGCGCCGGGAAGGCGGGGTGGAAGGTGCGCCGGGTGACGGTCCACCCGTCCACCGTCCCGGTGCCGGTCCCCTGGTGCCAGTGCCACTCCAGGGAGAGGCACACGGCGCACACCTCCCGCGGAGGGAAGCGCGGGCTCCGGCAGTCGGCGCAGTACTGGACGAGGAAGCGGCGGTCCCTGACCGCCTCCCACCAGTAGGCCGAGTCCCGGTCGGGGGCGGGGCGCGGCCGCACGGCCGTGTCCCCCGGCGCGCCCGGCCCACCGGCGCCCGGCCCACCGGCGCCGCCGGCGCCCACCCCGTCCGCGTCCGGCCGCGGGGTCCGTATCGCCTTTCCCATCGGTCACCTCCGGGGTGTCCATCGTTCGGGCGCGCCGCCCGGGCGGTCCGGGTGCGGTCAGCGGCCCGCGGTCAGCAGGAGGGCGGACGTGCCGGCCAGGACGTAGCCCGGCTGGCCGGTGGACAGGGCGACCTCGGCCCCCTCGACCTGGCGCGGGCCCGCGTCGCCCCGGAGCTGGTCGACCGCTTCGACGACGTGGTTGATACCGTGCACGTACCCCTCGGACAGGAAGCCCCCGTGCGTGTTGACAGGCAGCGCTCCTCCGATGTCCATGGCTTCCGAGGCGGCGAAGGGGCCGCCCTCGCCCTTGGCGCAGAAGCCGTAGTCCTCCAGTTGCACCACGACCGTCCAGGTGAAGCAGTCGTAGAGTTCGGCGGTGTCGACGTCGGTCGGCCCCAGGCCCGCCATCGCGTACAGCCGCGGGGCCAGGCGCGCGGCGGACGAGGTCGTCAGGTCGTCGCCCAGCCCGCCGGGGACGGGCGGGGAGTACGTCGAGTGGCCCCCGGCCCAGGCCGCGGCGGCGATGTCCACGGGCGGTCGGCGCAGGTCGCGGGCGCGCTCGGCGGAGGTGACCACCAGGGCGCAGGCGCCGTCGGTCTCCAGGCAGCAGTCGAGCAGCCGGAACGGCTCGGAGATCCAGGGCGAGGCCAGGTAGTCGTCGAGCGTGAACGGGTCGCGCTTGAGCGCGCGCGGGTTGGCTGCGGCGTTGGCGCGCTGGCGCACCGCGATCGCGCCGAAGTGCTCGGGGGCCGTGCCGTAGGCGTCCATGTGCGCGCGGGCGGGGACGGCGTAGTGCTGGACGGGGGCGAGGAGCCCGTAAGGGGCCTGGTACTGCAGGTCGAAGGCGCCCGCCGGGGCCCGGCCCTTGCCTCCCATGCGGAACTCCGAGCGCGCGTTGATGGCCCGGTAGCAGACGACGACCTCGGCGACGCCCGCCGCCACGGCCATGGCGGCCTGCCCGACGACGGCGTGCGAGACGCCCCCGCCTCCGAACTGGTCGAGGTGCCAGGCGGGGTCGTCGATGCCCAGGGCGGGGCCCACGACCCACGGGGGGCTGGAGTCCCCGACGCGGTGGGTGGCGATACCGTCGACGTCGCCGACGCCCAGCCCGGCGTCGTCGAGGGCGGCGAGAACCGCGCGGCAGGCGAGGGCGGTGGTGCTGGCGCCGGAGTCGCGGCTGAACGGGGTGCGGCCCACCCCGGCCAGCGAGGCCGCTCCGCTGAGTCCGGTTCCCGCCACGGCCGCCTCCCTGCTCGGGTCGCCTCCGAGTCAAGACCGAGCAAACGCTTGGTGTCAAGAGGCGGGCGCCCACGGGTGACGGGACGGGCGGCGGCGGGTACGATGAGGGAAACCAAGCAAGCGCTTGGGTGAACATCCGGGGAACGGCCCCGGCCGAGGAATCAGGAGGGCGAGGCCCGTGTCAGCAGACCGTGGGAGCGCGCACCGCGCCGTGGCCGAGGCGCCCCGGACCCGCTGGAACGGGACGCGCACCGCGGCGGCCCCGTTCGGCCCCCGGGACTTCCGGGAGGCGCTGGGGCGCTTCCCCACCGGGGTGGTGGCCGTGGCCGCCCGCGACCCGCGCACCGGCCGCCCGGTGGGGCTGGCGGCGAACTCCTTCACCTCGGTGTCCCTGGAGCCCCCGCTGGTGGGCTTCTGCGTCGGCCGGGCGAGCACGAGCTGGCCGGCACTGCGCGCGGCGTCCCGCCTGGCGGTGAGCATCCTCGGCGCGGACCAGGAGGAGGCGTCCCTCCGCCTGGCCGCCAAGGGCGGGGACAAGTTCGCCGAGGTCCCCTGGCACGAGTCCCCGTCCGGCGCGCCGGTCATCGAGGGCGCCCAGGCCTGGCTGGAGTGCGAGGTCGACGCCGAGCACCCCGCGGGCGACCACGTGATCGTGGTGGCCCGCGTCCACCACCTCGCCGCCCGGGAAGGGCGGTCCCCCCTGGTGTACTACCGGAGCGAGTACCGCCGCCTGGACGATTAGGCGCCCGCGGGGAGGGCACCGGGCATTCCCCCTCGCCTCACCGGACCCCACGGGCCCGCCCGAGAACGTAAGGGCATCAGAAAGGCGCGACGGCGTCGACGTGACCGACCGGCCCCTGCACGGGTCATGGCATCCACACTTCGAACCCCGCCGGACTTCCGCGAACATCGGTGAGAAGCACTGAGGTGGTTCCGAGCGTCCAGCGGGACCGCTCGTGGGCTTGGGGCCTGCCGGTGACCGTCAGGGATCCGGGAACGCCGCCCCTGGCCGCTCCGCGACGGAGCCGTCGTCCGGTCCACAGGGCCGCGCAGGACCGCGGGCCGTGCGCTGCGCAGGGACCTCCGGGATTGCGTAGCCTTCACCGTGGAACCGCCGCGGGTGGCCCGGCGGGCACGGAGGATCTACGGGGGAGCATGTCGACCGGCGCCGAGGGCGGATTCCGCACGCACACCGAACTGGTCCGGGACGCCGACCGTCCCGACTCCTGGCTGCTCGTCGTGGACGGCACGCCGCAGTCGCACGTCGACCTGTCCGACCCCACCTATCTGGACTTCGAGTACGTCCGCCGGCTCGGACACGTCGCCGACCTCCTCGCCCCCGCAGGGCGGCCCGTCGACGCCTTCCACCTCGGCGCCGGGGGGCTCACGCTCGCGCGCTACATCGCCGCCACCCGCCCCGGATCGCGGCAGCGCGCCGTCGACATCGACGAGGACCTGGTGGCCGCCGTCCGCTCCACCCTGCCCTGGGACCGCCGCTCCGGCATCCGGGTGGGCATCGGCGACGCGCGCTCCTGGCTCGCCGAGCGCCGCGACGGCCGCGCCGACCTCATCGTCTGCGACGTCTTCGCCGGCGCCCGCACACCGGCGGCCCTGACCACCGTCGAGTTCTTCACCGACGCCGCCCGGGTGCTGCGTCCCGGCGGTGTCTTCGTGGTCAACGTGGCCGACGGCGGGCGCCTGCTGCACGCCCGCCGCCAGCTCGCCACGGCCGCCGAGGTCTTCACCCACACGGGCGTGGTGGCCGAGCCCGGGGTGCTGCGCGGGCGCCGGTTCGGCAACCTGGTGCTGGTGGCCTCGGACCGGCCGCTGCCCACCGACGAGCTGGCGCACCGGGCCCACCGCGACCCCGACATGGCCCGACTCGTGCACGGCGACGACCTCGACCGCTTCACGGCCGGTGCCCGTCCTGTGCACGACGCCGACGCCGACGACTCCCCCGCCCCGCCGAGCGGCACCTTCGTGCGCTGACCGGGTCTGCGCAGGCCGCTCCCGCCGATGCGCGCCCGGTCGCCGCTCTCCGGCCCCGGTGCCCGGGGGCCGGCGACGCCACGGTCCTGGGCTCCTGCCTCGCCGCTGCCGTGCCGGCGCCCGCGCACCCGGCCCCCACGGGCCCCGACCGCGTGGACCCTTGCGCGGTGTCGCCCTGTCCCCCGGGGTGCGTTCGCACTCCCCGGGATACATCGGGTCACCCCAGGTCCGCTAGAGTCGGGGCCGTTCCACCACCGCTTGCGAGGACACCGATGGGCGACCCGACCACTCTCTTCGTCACTCCTCCTCCGGCCGCCTGACCGGGGCGTCCGTGAGCGGCGCAGCGCGCCGCACCGACCGGCGGGTCCGACCCCGCCGACACCGCCGACGCTCCGAGATGCGGCCGAACACCCCATCGACGGAGGAGTCCTCGTCGTGCCTTCCCCTCCCGCTGACGCGGCCCCGCGCGCCGCGTCGTCCGCCGCGCCCGCCCGGCGCGGCCTCGTCCTGCTCGCCGCCGCCGGGGTCCTCTGGGGCGCCGGCGGCCCCGCCGGGCACCTGCTCCAGTCCTCGGTCGGCGTCGCGCCGATGGCGGTGGCGACCTACCGCCTGCTCATCGCCGGCCTGCTGATCACCGCCGTCCTCGCCGCGACCGGCGCGCTGCGCCGGCTGCCCCGCTCCCGGGCGTTCGCGGTGCGCCTGGCCGCCAACGCCGTGCTGCACGCCGTCTTCCAGCTGCTCTACTTCGCCTCCCTCTCCCTCATCCCGGTGGGGCTGGCGACGCTGGTGAAGATCGGCAGCGTCCCGGTGTTCGTCGCCGCCGGGGCCTGCCTGCTGGCACGGCGGCGCCCCACCGGACGGCTGGCCGCCTCGGTGGTGCCCGCCGTCATCGGGCTGGCCCTGCTGGCCGGCTTCCCCTCGGTCGACGCCTCCCCCGCGCGCCTGGCGGCCGGGCTGGCGTGCGCCCTGGGGGCGGGCCTGGCGTTCTCGGCGATGACGCTGGTCAACCGGCGCCCGGTGGAGGGACTGCCGCCGCTGGTCAACGTCGGCCTGGGCATGCTCGCCGGGTCCGTGCTGCTGCTGCCGGGCGGCCTGGCCGCCGGCATGGCCGTGCCCGCGCGCCCCGACGCCCTTGCACTGCTGGCGTTCCTGGGCCTGGTGCCGACCGTGCTCGCCTACCTGGCCTACTTCCGCGGGCTGCAGACCGCCTCGGACGCCGGGGCGGCCGTCGGGACGCTCGCCGAGCCGATGACCGCCGCCCTGCTGTCGGCGCTCTTCCTCGGCGAGCAGATGACGGTGCCGGGCCTCATCGGCACGGCGCTGCTGGCGGTGTCCATGTCCGCCGAACCCGCCATCGATGCGGTACGCAGGCGCCTGAGGCGCTGAGCCCGGCCCGCTCGCCCCGGTGCTCCGGGGCGAGCGGGCCGGCGGGGCGCGTACTCCCCCCGGAGTACGCGCCCCGTCCGGACCATCCCCTCAGGGGGGACGCGCAGCCCCTCCCCTCCCTGCGTACCGTTGGACGCCATGACCGTCTCCCGCCTGCGCCCGACGACCGCCGACGCGGTGCTCGCCTCCGCGCTCGCGGCCCTGGTGCTGGTCCCCACCGTCTGGCTCGACCTCTTCCACGAGCCGCCCTTCGAACGGAGCCTGGACGTCCTCGGGTACGCCCTGCTCCTCACGGCGGTCGTCCCGCTGCTGTGGCGCAGCCGCGCGCCCCTGCCGGTCGCCCTGGTCAGCATGTTCTCGACCACCGTCTACTACCCGCTGGGCTACCCCGACGGCCCGGTCCTGGTGTGCGGGGCGATCGCGCTGTTCACCGCCGTGTCCCGGGGCTACCGGTGGCAGGGGTGGGCGCTGGGGCTGTCGCAGTGGCTGCTCGTGCACGGCTGGGAGGTCCACGCCTTCGGCGCCCCGCGCCTGGGCCCCGCCTTCGGCGTGCTCGCCTGGGTCCTGGTGATCCTGTGCACCGCCGAGGTGGTCCGCTGGCGCCGCGAGTACCAGGCGGTGCAGGAGCAGCGGCGCGCCGACGCGGCCCGCACCCGCGAGGAGGAGATCCTGCGGCGGGCCACGGACGAGCGGCTGCGCCTGGCCCGCGAGGTGCACGACACCGTCGCGCACAGCATCTCCCTGATCAACGTGCAGGCCGGGACCGCGCTCTACCTGATCGAGGCCGAGCCGGAGCGCGCCGCGCAGGCCCTGGCCGCCATCAAGCGCACCAGCAAGGACACCCTGCGCGACCTGCGCGCCACCCTCGACGTGCTGCGGGCGGTGGACGAGGAGGCGCCGCGCGCGCCGGCGCCGGGGCTGGACCGGCTGGAGCAGCTGGCCGAGGACACCCGCGGCGCCGGGATCGGCGTCGACCTGCGGGTCCGCGGCGAACGGCGGCGCCTGTCCTCAGGCACCGAGGCGGCCGCCTTCCGGATCGCCCAGGAGGCCCTGACCAACGTGGTGCGGCACAGCGGCGCCGGGCGGGCCCAGGTCGAGGTGGCCTACGGCCCGGACGCGCTGGACCTGCGGATCCGCGACGACGGCCGGGGCGCCGTCGCCCCCCGCCCCGGAAACGGCCTGACGGGCATGCGGGAGCGCGCCGAGGCCCTCGGCGGCGCGTTCTCGGCCGGCCCGGGACCGGACGGGGGGTTCGCGGTGCACGCGCGGCTGCCGTCGTACCCGGACGGGGCGGCCGCGGAGCCGTCGCGGGGTGCGGAGCCGCCGCGGGATACTGGGTCGGACGGCGGTGCCGTTCGAGAGGGGCGCGAGTGATCCGGGTTCTGCTGGCCGACGACCAGTCCCTCGTCCGCGCGGGCTTCGGGGCCCTGCTGAACAGCGTGCCCGACATCGAGGTGGTCGCCGAGGCCGCCGACGGCGAGGAGGCGGTCCGCCGCGCCGTCCAGGAGCGCCCGGACGTGGTGCTCATGGACATCCGCATGCCGGGTACCGACGGGCTGGCCGCCACCGGCCGCATCCTGGCCGAGCCGGCGCTGGCCTCGACCAAGGTGATCATCCTGACCACCTTCGACCTGGACGAGTACATCTTCGAGGCGCTGCGCGCCGGCGCCAGCGGGTTCCTGGTCAAGGACACCGAGCCCGAGGAGCTGCTCCAAGGGGTGCGGGTGGTCGCCCGCGGGGACGCGCTGCTGTCACCCGCGGTGACCCGGCGGATCATCGCCGACTACGCCTCCCGCCCGGCGCGCCGGACCGCCCCGACGGAGCGCCTGGCCGAGCTGACCGAGCGGGAGCGGGAGGTACTGGCGCTGGTGGGCGCGGGGCTGTCCAACGACGAGATCGCCGGACGCCTGGTGCTGAGCCCGGCCACGGCCAAGACGCACGTCAGCCGCGCCATGGTGAAGCTCCGGGTGCGCGACAGGGCGCAGCTGGTGGTCATCGCCTACGAGACCTCCCTGGTGACCCCTGGCTGGTTGGACTGACCGCCTGAGGCGGGGCGGGCGGGGCGCGGCACGTCGACGGCGCCGCTCGGACCCCCTGTCCGCGGCTGGGGCCGGAGGGGTGCCGACCGGCGGCATGACCGACCGCTGAGCACCGGCCGCCGGGTGACAGCGTCCCTGGGACGGCTCCCCCGCCTTCCTCCCCCTCCTCCGCAGACGGCCTCGTTTCGCCCCTAAGGGCGCCGGGGGTTCCCCCTACGCCCGGAGAGGTATCCGGTCCTTCCACCGCACACCGGGTGCCGTAGCGGGATTGCCTTCCCCTGGTCGATGTCCTCGGCATGACCGTCCCCCCACCATCGTCACCGTTCCCCCGGACCCGACGGTTAAGGCGCACGGCATGCTCGACGATCCCCTGTCCCTGGCTCGGCTCCAGTTCGCGTGCACGGCGGCGACGCACTACATGTTCGTCGCGCTCACGCTCGGCCTGGCGCCCTACATCCTGTTCAACCAGCTCACGGCCGTCCGCAAACGAGACGGGGCGCGGATGCGCGCCGTCCGGTTCTGGGGCGGCCTCTACGTGCTCAACTACGCCATGGGCGTGCTGTCCGGCCTGGTGATGGAGCTGCAGCTGGCACTGAACTGGAGCGGGCTGAGCGACATGTTCGGCTACGCCTTCGGAGCGCCGCTGGCCGTGGAGACGATGGGCGCCTTCTTCGTCGAGTCCACCTTCCTGGGCCTGTGGATCTTCGGCTGGGACCGGATGGGCCGGTGGGCGCACTGGGCCTGCTTCCTGGTGGTGACGGCGACCGCCTACGCCTCGGCCTACTGGGTGCTGGTCGCCAACGGCTTCTTGAAGTGGCCCGCCGGGTTCCGGATCGAGGACGGGGTCGCCGTCCTGGACAGCCCCTGGTCGCTGATGGGCAACCCCTCGACGCTGATGGCCTTCGGCCACGTGGCCACCTCCGCCCTGCTGGTCGGCGGCGCCCTGGTGTGCGCGGTGAGCGCCGCGCACCTGCGCCGGGGGAACGACCCCGACCGCATGTTCCACCGAGGCGTGCGGCACGGAACCGCGATCCTGCTGCTGGCGGTGATGCCGGTGGTCACGGTCGGCGGCGCGCAGTTCGTCCTCTACGGCCAGGAGCCGCCGACCAGCGGCATGACCTACAGCGCCGAGGAGATCGCCGCGATCGAGTCGGAGGGCGCCTCCTCCGCCGTCGAGGCCGCGGGCATGGCCGGCGACGGGGTCATGATGGGCTCCTGGCTGCTCATCTGCATCGTGGCCGGTACCGCCGCCCTGGTGTGGCTGATGAACCGCCTGGACCGCTGGCGCTGGGTGCACTGGATGCTGATCGCCCTGCCGGTGCTGCCCTACGCCGCGAGCATCGGCGGCTGGACCGCGCGCGAGACCGAGCGCCAGCCCTGGGTCGTGCGCCACCACCTGACCACCGCCGACGCCATGTCCGACCTGTCGCCGACCATGGCCACGGCCTCCTTCGCCTTCTTCACCGCCGCCTTCGCCGTGCTGGCCGCGGCCACCTTCTGGCTGCTGGTCCGCTTCGCCCGCCGCGGCCCCGAGGGCGGCCCGCTCGCCCCGCCGCGCCCCGAGACCGAGCCCGAGGACGGGGCCCAGGTCCCCGCCCGGCCCCTGTGACCCCCCACGACGCTGGAGACCCCGATGGAGCTCGTCCCCGTCCTGTTCCTCACCGCACTGCTGGTGGGCTACTTCGTCCTCGCCGGCTGCGACGTGGGTCTGGGCATGCTCATGCCCTACCTGGCGCGCACCCGCGGCGAGCGGCGGCGCGCCGTCTCCGCGGCCGCGCCCTACTTCCTGGGAACCGAGGTGTGGCTGGTCGGCGCCGTGGGCGTGGTCGCGGGCCTGTTCCCGGGCCTGAAGACCGCGGTCGTGTCCGACCTGTGGCCGGTGTTCGCGGTGCTGACGGCCGGGTGGCTGCTGCGCGACGCCGGGCTGTGGCTCCGGGCCCGGACCGACGCCCGCGCCTGGCACGCGGCCTGGGACGCGGCGATCGTCGGCGGCAGCTGGACGCTGGCGGTGTGCTGGGGCCTGGCCGCCGGGGCGCTGCTGGCCGGCGGCGTGCTCTCCCCCCTCGCCCCGGCCGTCGCCGCCTGCACGGTGGTGCTGTTCCTGCTGCGCGGGGCGGCCTTCGGCGCCGAGCGCCTGGTGCCGGTGCCGTCCGACGCCGGTCCCGCCGAGGGCCCGCACAGCGCACTGAGCGCACTGAGCGCGGACGCGGCGGCCCGGCTCACCCGGGTGCTGGCGCGCGCGGGGCTCGCGGTGCTTGGGGTCGCGGTGGCGCTGGGCGCGCTGCCCGGAGCCCTGGAGGGCGGGCGCCCCCTGGCGGCCGGGGCGGGTGCGGTGGTGGTCGCCGTGGCGCTGGCGGCCATGGCGGGCACCGAGGGGCCGGGACGTTCCCGGCACGCCTCGGCGGCGGCGATGGCGGTCCTGGTCCCGGCCGTGGGGCTGGGCGCGGCGCTGCCGGTGGAACCGGTGCCGGGGGCGGTACTGGTGCTGGTCTCGGTGGCGCTGGCGCCCATGGTGCCGCTCATGGTGGCGGGCCAGGTGGCGCTGTACCGGATGCTGCGCCGCCCGGCACCGGCGTCCGGCTTCTTCGCCCGGGTGTCGCCGGCGCCGGCGGGCGGGGCGCTGCCGGGCGGCAGCCGGTTCCGGCCGACCGGGGTTGGCGGCCCGCGGGCGGGGGAACCCCACCGAACGTGACCGGGCGGCGCCCCGGCTCCGACCATCCCGGAGCACGGGTTGCCCCACGCCCCCGGGGCGGCCCGTGCGGTGGCCCGGCGCGGCGCCATGTTTTCCCCGCGCTTTGTTGCCACACTCTGTGACCTGACTAATACGCTTGGTCGCAAGGCGGGACCGGGGGGAAGGGTCCGATGTCGATCTCCGATCTGTTCGCTTCCGCGGACGACCAGCTCGACGTGCACGAGCGGCTCCGGCTCTACATCGAAGGGGTGCGCGAGCGCGCCGACCGGGCGGTGCCCTGGGGGCCCGACACCGTCGGCATCCCCCGCCAGAGCTGCGACAGCGGTCTACTGCGCATCAACGACGTGGCGTTCTATGCCAACGCCCGCCATGAGATCTCGGCCTTCGCCGGCCTGTGCCTGAACCTGCTGTCGCTGCACCGCCCGAGGGACGGCGGCGGCATCAGCAGCGCATCGGCCCCGGCCGCACAGCGGTGCCGGTGCTGCATGCTGCGCTGGCCGTGCCCGACGATCCGGGAGATGGCCGAACTCCTCGGCTGACCGCACCGCGCCCTATTGGGAGGGCGCGGCCTCTGGGGGCGGCACGGCCTGCCGCGACCGTGACCGCCTGTATCGGGGCGCCCTCAGGGCCTCCGACAGCGGACACATCGGTCCCGTTCGACTGTCACCGCCCCTGGCCAACCGGGCCCGTCTCCTCTCCGGTGCCCCTTCTCCCGGCAGGTCCTGCCGCACGGCGCGTTCCGCCGCGCGGCCCCGCGGTCCGATCTCGGGCAGGTCCGGCGATTATCGAGCAAGCGATTGGACACCGGCAGCATAATGGTGGCGTGAACACCCGCAGCCGAGACGCCTCCGGCGTCTCCACCACCGACGACGCCCCTGACGACGCCGCCTCCCCGGCGCCCGGCGCCGCGCCCCGCGGGCGCGGGCGAGGGCGGCGCTCCTCCGCGGCCGCCTCCGAGCGCCGCGGGAACCTGGTCCGGCTGGCCGCCGACCTGTTCGCCCGCAAGGGCTTCCAGGCGACCACCGTGCGGGAGATCGCCGACGAGGCCGGGATCCTGTCCGGTAGTCTCTACCACCACTTCGACTCCAAGGAGTCGATCGTGGACGAGGTGCTCTCCTCCTACCTGGACGACCTGCTCGGCCGGTACCGCGCCGCGGTGGACGAAGGCGACGCGCCGCGGGACGTGCTCTCCCGGCTGATCCAGGAGGCCTACCGGTCCCTGGAGCCGCACCGGGCTGCGATCACGGTCGTCCAGAACGACTGGAACTACCTGCAGCAGTTCCCGCGCTTCGGCTATCTGGCCGAGACCGAGCGGGAGATCGAGGACATCTGGGTCGGCGTGATCCGCGACGGCCAGCGCGAGGGCGCGTTCCGCCCCGACATCGACCCGAAGCTGACCTACCGGATGATCCGCGACACCATCTGGGTGGCCGTGCGCTGGTACCGCCCGGAGGGGAACCTGGGCACCGCGGACCTGGCCGAGCACTTCATGACGGTGCTCTTCGACGGGATCAGCGTGGGCCGCCGGGACTCCCAGCCTTCTCCGAACGGCTGACGAGGCGCATCAGCTCGGAGGCGGGCGTCCGCTGAGGCCCGCGCGGGACGGCGGGCGCCCGTCGTGCCGCCTTCAATGCGGCGCACACCGGTGGGCAGGCGATGACCGGGGACGGGGACGCCGGTTCCCGGACGGCAGTCGGCCTACGGCCGACGCGCCTGCTGCGCCACTGCGCCGACCCGGCACAGGTCCGCCGACGCCGGGGGCACGACCGAGGCGACGACCGTTCCCCCTGCTCCCCCTGCGGAAGAGCCCCCGGACCATCCGCCCCGGCCCTGAGGACGGCGGCGGTGCCGTATCCCCGGCACAACGCTCGACGAAGGCCGTGTCCGTCCTCGGCCGCCAGGCGGGGCGTCCGGGGCAGTGCGCACCCGCGGCGCCTCCACGGTGCCTACGCGGCTGCCTCCGCGTCGGCGGCCGGGCCGCCGAGGCGGCTGCGGGCCGGTGCGGGGTCCGCACCGGCCCGCGAACCCGGGGGCGCCGGACGGCCCCCGGGGCGGCGGGCGGGGTCAGGGCCCGCCGACGAGCCCGGGGCTCAGCGCGACGTCGACGGCGGCCAGCCGCACGCCGTTCTCCGCACCCAGGCCCGCCGCGCCCAAAGGCAGGACACCGGCCATCGCCAGCCCTCCGATCAGCAGGACGCCTGCGGCCAGCACCAGGGCCAGCCTCGCGTTCCTCTCGGTCATCGGCCTCTCCTCACATGAATTCAGGGGCACGTCTCCGGGGGGCACCGCTGACTTGATAACGGTGTCCGGATCAGGAGTGGGGGACGGTCCGAAACTCGCCGTCCCGCCCGTGTCGCTCCCCTGCGCCCCCGTGCGCCCCGGTTCGTCACCCGGTCCGCGGCGGCTCCCGGCGCCGTCGTCCACACGCCGGAACGGGCCCTACGCCGGCGGCCGGTCGGCCGCTAACCTGACCGGCGAGGCGGTTCCACCCCTCGTCGGCGGCCCGCCACAACGGGCATCCGACATCCGACGTCCCGGAGGGCGCCATGTCCCGACAGGCCGACCCCGCCGCACCCCGTCCCGGCCACCGGACCGACTTCCGTTCCACAGCGGAGGGCCGCCGACACAGCTGGTACGGAACGAAGAGGCACGTCAAGCGGGTCCTCGGCGCCCGTGTCCCCCATCTGGCCCTGCGCGGTGCGGTGCGCGTGGCCGCCCCCGGGCTGCGCTCCTCGGGCCGCCTGCCCGCCCCCGCGCGGCTGCGCGAGGTGCAGGGGGCGGCCGGCGGCGCGTGCTTCACGATGCTCCGCCCGGCCGACTGCGTGATCGCCAAGGAGCTGTACTGGGGCGGCGGGCGCCGCCCGCAGGCCGCCGACGACCTGGCGGTGCAGGCCTTCGCCGCCCTCGCCCGCCGGTCCCGGCACCTGTTCGACATCGGCGCCTACACCGGCCTGTTCACCCTGGTCGGCACGGCCGCCAACGCGGACCTGCGGGCGCACGCCTTCGAGATGGTGCCCGAGGTCTACCGCGCCCTGTTCGACAACTGCGTGCGCAACCGGGTGCTGCACCGGTGCACCCTGCACCACGTGGGGGTGGGCGTCCCCGAGGCGACCGTCGCCATGCCCGCCGAATCCGGCGACGCGGCCCTGCCGTGCTACTACTCCAGCGGCATGGAGTTCACCGACGGTGTCCCGGTGCGCACCGTGGCCCTGGACTCCTTCACCGGCCTGCCGGGCGCCGGCCGGGTCCTGCTGAAGGTGGACGTGGAGGGCACCGAGGCCGACGTGTTCGAGCACGGACGGGCCTTCATGGACGAGCACCGTCCCGACGTGCTGTGCGAGGTGCTTCCGCAGGCGGACGCCGAGCGGCTGTCCGGTCTTCTGGAACCGCTCGGGTACCGCTTCCACCTGGTCGGGTCACGGGCCCTGGCCCCCGCCGGGGCGCTGGTGCCCGACCCGCGATTCCGGGACTGGCTGTTCACCACCCGTTCGGCCGAGGAGCTGAGAGGGCTCGGCATCCCGGTCGCGGGTCACCGCGCCGACGCCGCGGATCGCACCGGGGGCGGCGTGCCCGCTCCGCGTTCGCGCTCCCGCCATGGCGAAGCGCCGGTCACCGACAGGCCGGAACACCACTCCTCCTGAGCGTTCCGGGGGTGGGGTCGGCCCCTGCGGCGCCGAGTGGGGTCGTGTCCGCCGGCGCGGTGGAACCCTCCGGGCCCCGGCCGCCCCTCGCGCACGGCCGGGGCCGGCCTCGCCCGCCCCACAGAGCCGACGAAGACCCCGGCCGATCATCGGGGGGACGTGGGAACAGGCCGGCGGCCGATCGCGAGGACACCGATCGGCGGGTCGACCGGCCGGTCCGCGTCCTGGTCGTCCGTCGGCCGCACGGACGCGGGAAGCACGCCCCCTCGTGCAGGCACGCCGCGCATCGTCCGGCGGCGCTCATGACCGCAGCACCGCCGGACCCGGCCGGACTGCTCAGCGCACCAGGAGGGCCGCGCTGCCGTAGGCGCCCCCGAAGCCGGTGCACAGCGCCGTCGATGCCCCGGGGATCCGCCCCGCGCCGTCGCCGCGCAGCTCGCGCACCGCCTCGGCGACGTTGTTGAGTCCGTGCACGTACCCCTCCGAAAGCAGGCCGCCGTGCGGGTTGACCGGCACTCCCCCCGCCCGCTCCGCCCCCGCCGCCGTGACGCCGCCCTCCCGCAGCACCCGTGCCATCTCCTCCGGCTCCACCAGGCCGAAATCGGCGAGCTGGCGCGGGACCAGGAAGGAGTAGGCGTCGTACAGGTAGGCGGCGTCCACGTCGCAGGGGCGCATGCCCGACGCGGCGTACAGGCACGGGGCGACCTCGTCGGAGAAGACCGCCCCCGGGTCGGGCGAGCGGTCGAGCCGGGACAGGGACGGGCGGCCGCCGCGCACCACCGCGCGGATGCGGGGCGCGCCCTCGGCCTCGGGGCGCCGCGCGCCGGTGACCACCAGGGCGCACGCGCCGTCGGCCTCCTGGCAGCAGTCGGCGCGCCGCAGCGGCTCGGCGATCACCGGTTCCTCCAGGTAGGCGCGCCAGGGCAGCGGTTCGCGCCGCAGGGCGCGCGGGTTGCCCGCCGCCTGCGCGCGCGAGGACTCCACCACGGCGGCCAGGTCGCGCTCGCCGAGCCCGGCGTCGTGCAGGTAGCGGCGGGCCACCAGGGCGAACTGGGCGACCGGGCCGGCCAGCCCGTAGGGGAGGGTGAACTGGTGCTCCACTCCCTCGCCCTGGCGCAGGCCGAGCCCGGTCATGCGACGGCCCGAGCGGCCGTTGAGCGAGCGGTGGACCAGTACGGTCTCGGCCTGGCCGGTCGCCACCAGCATGGCGGCGTCGCCGAGGACCGATGCGCACTGGGTGCCGCCGCCGTGCATGTCGTTGTGCCAGCCCAGCCGGGCGAGGCCCAGTTCGCGGGCGAGGTCGGTGGCGGGTGCGGAGTCGTTCAGGTGGTAGGAGAGGACGGCGTCGACCCGGTCGGCGGCCATGCCCGCGTCGTCCAGGGCGGCGCGGGCGGCCTGGGCGGCCAGTGCCAGAGGGGTGCGGCCGGAGGCGCGGGTGAGGGGGGTCGCCCCGACACCGACGACGGCGGCACGCTCGGCGATGCCGTCTGCGCCCATGGGGCCTCCCGGAGGCGGGGACGGGCGGGAGCGGGGGCCGGACGCCGCCCGCCGGGGACGGGGCGCGATCCATCCCCGGCAGGCGACGCGTTCTCATGCCTGCCGTCCGGCACGCCTGGCGGGCGGGGCCCACCGGGCGCCCTCACCGGGCTCGGCTCGCCACTGAAGCTAGCTTTGAAACACGTTCTAACGCAAGGGTCGCAATCGATTCGATATGACGCACACCACACCGATGCCGGCACGTCCGACCGGCCGGGCCGCCCCGAGGCCCCCGGAGGGCCCGGCCCCGGTCACCGGGCAGGGGACACGCCGCTCGCCCGGGAGTTCAGCGATATCCGCAGGGGTGGACTCTGCGATGCGCGCCGCCCTCACCGCGGACCGGCGGTCACCGGCGGCCGAGAGGTCACGGCCTTGAGCACTCCGAGCCCCGAGGGGGCGGCCCACGCTCCCGCCGACCCCCGCCCCTCCTAGTCGGGGTCGGGCAGGGCGATCTGCACGGAGGCGCGGTCGGCCAGCAGCGGCCGGATGAGCGCGAGGGCGGCCTGGTGGTCGGGGTGGTCCCGGTACGCGGCCAGACCGGCCTCGTCGTCCACGTCGGCGGCCACGCCGAAGTCGTAGGTGCCCTCGGAGATGCCCAGGTCGGGCCCGAAGGTGTAGGCCCGCAGCGCGGGGATGCGTCCGGGCAGCAGGGAGAGCGCGTCGCGGACCTGGTCCACCTTCTCGGGGGTCGCCTCGCCGTTCCAGCGGAACAGCGCGATGTGCCTGATCGCCATGGTGCCGAACCTACCGCGCCGCCCGTGGAGGCCGCCGCTGCGCCCCGCCCGCGGACGACCGCGCGCACCCGGGGACCTGGCCGGGCCTCCGGCTCCCTGCTAGCCTACCAAGCGAACGCTTGGTAGAAGTCCGGCCCGCGGTCCGCCCGCGAGGATCCGTCCGCGAGGAAGGGTGCGGCCATGAAGTTCTCCACCTTCCACCTCTTCCACCGGTTCGCCGGCCAGTCCGTCAAAGAGGTCTACGACCACCACGCCGAACTCATCGAGCTCGCCGAAGAGCTCGGCTTCCACGGCGCGCGCGTCGCCGAGCACCACTTCCGCGACTACGGCTCGGTCCCCTCCGGCCTGGCCTTCCTCGCGCACATGGCCGGGCGGACCGAGCGCCTGCGCCTGGGCACCGGCATCGTCGTGCTCCCCCTGTACAACCCGGTGCACGTCGCCGAGCAGGCCGCGATGGTCGACGTCCTCTCCGGCGGCCGCCTCGACCTCGGCGTCGGCCGCGGCTACCAGGGCTATGAGTTCGACGGGTTCGGCGTCGACCTGTCCCAGGCCCGTGCGCGCTTCGACGAGGCACTGGAGACGGTGCTCGCCCTCTGGGAGGGCGCCCCCGTCCGCCGCCGGGGCGCCTACTCCTCGGTCGCCCCGGCCCTGGAGGACGGCGTCGTCCTCATGCCCCTTCCTTTGCAGGAGCCGCGCCCGCCGGTGCACGTGGCCGCCGTCAGCCCCGAGACCGTCGAGCGCTACGCCGCCCGCGGCCTGCCCATCCTCGCCGACCCCGCGGCCCCCTTCTCCCGCGTCGCCCGGGCCGCCGAGGCCTGGCGCTCCACCGCGGCCGCCCACGGCCACGACCCCGCCGGCGCCGAGCTGGTGGTGAGCCGCTCGGTCCATGTCGCCCCCACCGCCGCCCAGGCCCGGGAGGACCTGGAGCGCTTCGAGGCCTCCTTCGACCGCACCCGGATCTTCAACGAGCGCAGCGCCCCGCTGGACCGGCGCACCGGCGAGGTCGCCCAGGGCTTCGAGTACTGGCAGAACCGCTACATGAAGGGCGCCGAGGTCGGAACCGACTTCCGCTGGGAGCGCCTGGAGGTGGTCGGCGACCCCGAGCGCGTGGTCGGGCAGGTGCGGATGCTCCAGGAGATGGGCTACGGCCACCTGCTGTGCGACTTCGGCAGCACCCGGCGGATGCCGCTGGAGGAGATGAAGAAGGTCCTGAAGTTCTTCGCCGCCGAGGTCATGCCCGCCTTCGCCTGATCACGGCCCCCGCCCGCCGCAGACCGAGCCCCGCGCCACGCCCCCCGGAGGCCCGATGTCCGTGCACACGCTCACCCTCGCCGACGTCCTGCGCGAGCACCGCCGCTCGCGGCCCGCGACCACGGCCGCCGTCGACGGCCCGCTCCGCCTGTCCTACGCCCGGCTCGACGCCCGCACCGCCCGGCTGGCCCGCGCGCTGGCCGACGCCGGGGCCGGGCCCGGCGACCGCGTCCTCTACATCGGCCGGAACTCGGTCCGGCTCCAGGAGGGCCTGCTCGCGGCGGCCCGGCTGGGCGCGGTCTTCGTCCCCGCCAACTGGCGGCAGAGCGCCGACGAGCTCGCGTTCGTCCTGCGCGACCTCGCCCCGGCGGCCGTGCTGTGGCAGGGGGGCGACCTGGAGCCGGCCGTGCGGGAGGCGCATGCGGCCGTGTCCGCCGAGCCCGCACAGGAGAAGTGCCTGTGGATCCGCTGCGACGGCGCGGCGGACGCCGGCGGCGAGGGGGCCGCCGGCGGCGACCCCTATGAGGAGCTGATCGCTTCGGCGCCCGAGGAGGACCCGGCGGGCGACACCGACGGCTCGCTCCCCGTCCTGGGCCTGTACACCGCCGCCTTCGACGGCCGCCCGGCGTGCGCCCTGCTGAGTCATGGCGCCCTCATCGCGCACAACGCCGCCCTGTTCCAGGTGCGCCGGATCGGCCCCGGGTTCACCTTCCTGAACAGCGGACCGCTGTTCCATGTCGGCACCATGATGTTCAACCTGGCGACGTTCCACGCCGGCGGGACCAACGTGTACATGCCGGCGTTCGACGCCGCCGAGGCGGCGCGGCTCATCGAGACCGAGCGCGCGGACCACATGTTCGGCTTCGGCCCCATGCTCGACGCGGTCGCCGAGGCCAACCGGGGCAAGGACGGCGCGCCCGTGCACGACCTGTCCAGCCTGAACTTCGCCTCGCACTCCCCCGAATGGGACGCCCAGGTCACCGTCGGGACCGACCCTTGGAGCGCGTCCGGCATGGGCGGCTACGGCCAGACGCAGGCCTGCGGCATGCTCACCTACCTGGCACTGGGGCCGGACGGCGAGGGAACCGCGGGGCGGCCGTCACCGATGGTGCGGGTGCGCATCACCGGGCCCGGCGGCGAGGAGCTGCCCGCCGGGGAGACCGGTGAGATCACCGCCCGGGGGCCGAGCCTGTTCAGCGGCTACCACGCCCGCCCCGAGGCGACCGCGCGCTCGCTCCGCGGGGGCTGGCACCGCACCGGCGACCTCGGGCGCCGGGAGGCCGACGGCACGATCACCTTCATCGGCCCGCGGATGCGCATGATCAAGACGGGGAACGAGAACGTCTACCCCGCCGAGGTCGAGCGCGCGCTGAGGGCGCACCCGCGGATCGCCGACGCCGCGGTCATCGGCGTCCCCGACGACACCTGGGGGCAGAGCGTGGCGGCCGTGGTCCAGTGCACTCCCGGACCGGCGCCGACCGAGGAGGAGGTGGTCGCGCACGTGCGGGGCCTGCTCGCCTCCTATAAGAAGCCGCGCCGGGTGGTGTTCACCGATGCGCTTCCCAAGGACGGCCACCTGCCCGACTACGACGCGCTGGACGCCGCCTACGGCGGGGGCGGGTATCCCGGCGGGTGATGCGGCGGGCGCGCTTGAGGAAGGGGGCACGGGGAGAGGGCTCGTCGCGGCCACAGGCGGCAGGGAGGAAGGAGCCGGGCCCAGGGGCGGGGGACAGCCCCTGGGGCCGGCCGCGGGGGGAAATCCGCGGCCGTCACGGCTCCCCTTGCGGACGTGGGGGTCCGGGGAGCCCGGCCGGGTGCGGTTCTCGGGATTCGGCGCCCTGGGGGGCGGGGCCGCACCGCCGAGAAGAACCTAGCGGCGCTCCGGTCACGCCCGTACCCATTTCCGATAACCGGAATGTCTCGATTCCTCCTCGCCTGCCTCACCTGTGGCCCACATGAGCAGCAACGATAAATGCGGGATAAGCGACTCGCCAGGGGGATTCGGCGTCCGGATCCGGCCGCATCCGGACGCATCAGAGCACCGCCAGGGGGTTGACGGGGCTGGCGGTACCGCCCCCGACCGGCAGCGGGACCACCGCGAGCAGGAAGTCCGCGCGCCCCGTCCCGGACAGTGCGGAGCCGAGTTCCTCCAGCCGGGCCATCTCGACCAGCGGTACACCGTGCCGCCAGAGCAGCACCAGGTGCGCGTCGTCCTCGGGCGCGTCCACCGGCCCGCCGTCGGCGCCCAGCGCCTGCACCGCCGCGTTGTCGCCCACCACCAGGGCCACGTCCCGGGCGGCCAGCCACCGCACCGCCGATCCGTCCAGGCCGGGCTGGGCCCCCTGGTACATCCGGGGGTCCTCCTCCCAGGCCAGCGGCCATCCGGTGCGCACGACGGCGGCGTCCCCCGGGCGCAGCAGCGCCGCGCCGGGCATGCCCTCCAGGTCCGCGGCGCCGATGCCCTCGCCCGGTCCGAGCCGGTCGGCGCCCCGGTGCCGTGCCGCGTCGAACAGCACCCCGCGCGCCAGCACCCCTTGTGCGGCGGCGTGCTCGATGCCGAGCCGGGCGGCGCCGCGGCTGCCGACCCGGCCGGCGGGGTGGCCGTTGTACAGGCGCTCCCCCGCCCACATGTGGCACAGGGCGTCCATGTGGGTGGAGGTGCCGTGCGGGGAGAGCACCAGGGCGTCGTCGGCGACCCGGCGGCCCCCGGGCAGCGGCGGCGCCCCGGCCGCCTGGTCGCCCCCGTCCACGGCCATGTAGTGCTGCGGGAGGGGCCGGTCGGCCAGGTGGGGGACACGGGCGGGACGGCCGCTCGCCGTCGCGCCCTCGATCGGCTGGGCGAGGCTGACGACCCGCCCCTCGCGGGCGGCGCCCAGCGCGCGCAGCACCGTCGGCGGGGTGAGCAGGTTGAGGGCGCCGAGCTGGTCCCCGGGGCCCCAGCGGCCCCAGTTGTGCGGCCCGTCGGGAGCGGGTGCGGGGTTCTCGTCCGGCATACGGGACTCCTCTCGTCCGGGCCCAGGGGGCAGGCGATCGCGGTCGTCGACGCTCGCACCGCTCCGGCGAGTGGGCCCGGGGCCGCTCGCTCGGTCGGTCCGGGCCGGACGCCGGCGTCCGCAGGGCGGTCGATACGATGCGCGGATCGCCCGAGAACGGGAAGGCAGGGGGCAGTGACCGAGGAGAGCGGGGTCCAGGGGGCGTGCGCGCCCGGGTTCGAGCGGGTGCGCACGGTCTTCGAGAACAACTTCGCGCGCGGGCTGGAGGTCGGCGCCGCCGTCAGCGTCTACGTGGGCGACGAGCAGGTCGTCGAGCTGTGGGGCGGCTGGGCCGACCGCCGGGCGGAGCGCCCGTGGCGGCGCGACACCCCCTGCTTCGCGTTCTCCTGCACCAAGGCCGTGACCGCGGCGGCCGCGCTGCGGGTGGCCGAGCGGGGCGGGCACGACCTCACCGAGCCGGTCGCCTCCTGGTGGCCGGGGTACGACGCGCACGGCAAGGGCAAGACCACCGGCGAGCACCTGCTCTCCCACCAGGCGGGGCTGCCCGCCTTCGACACGCCGGTCGGCGCCGAGGAGGCCGCCGACCCGGCGGCCATGGCCGAGCTGCTGGCCGGGCAGGCGCCCGCCTGGGAGCCCGGAACCGCCCACGGCTACCACGCCTTCACCTACGGCTGGCTGGCCGGTGAGATCGTGCGGCGGCTGGACGGGCGGGCCGTCGGCGCCTACACCGCCGACGAGATCGCCGGGCCGCTCGGGCTGGACATGTGGGTGGGCGCGCCGCCGGAGGTCGCCGAGCGGGCGGCGCGGCTGACCCGGCACGCGGCGGGCCCGTCCCGGTCCGCGGACATCGCCGACGGCCCCTCCGACGACCCGATCGCGCAGATGGCGCGGGCCGCCCGTGATCCGGAGAGCCTGTACTCGCGCTCCTTCCGCAACCCGGACATGACCGCGGTGCGGGGCGGGTTCAACGACCCCGGCGTGATGGCGGCGGGCTGGCCCGCCGCGGGGCTGACCACCACCGCCACCGGCCTGGCCGGGTTCTACCGGGACTTGGCCGCCGGGCGCATCGTCTCCCCGGACACGCTGCGCGCGGCCGTGGTCCCGCGGGTGAGCGGCCCGGACCGTGTGCTGCACCTGACCAGCTCCTTCGGCCTGGGGTTCATGCGCCCCTCCCTGGTGTTCGCCCTGCCCCGCGCGGCCCAGGAGGGGGCGTTCGGCCACACCGGTTCGGGCGGCTCGATCGGACTGGCCGACCTCGACCACGGCATCTCCATCGGGTACGTGATGAACGGCCTGGGCGCCGAACTGTCGGGCGGCATGCGGTCCATGCGCCTGGTGAAGGCCGTGTACGACAGCCTGCGCTGAGTCGGCGCGCATTCACCGCTCCTGTTCATCCGCCGGGCGGAGGGAAGGCCACGGGACGGACGCCCCACCCGCATCGCTCCTCCTCTCCGCCCCGCCCCGGAACGCCGGTCAGTGCATGGTGATGCCGCCGCTCACCGACAGGGTCTGGCCGGTGATGTAGGACGCCGCCGGGTCGGCCAGGAAGGCCACGGCCGCCGCGACGTCGGCGGCCTCGCCCAGGCGGCCGGCCGGGATCCTGCGCGTCAGCGCCTCGACCATGCCCGGGTGGTCCTCGGCCACCCGGCGCAGCATCGGGGTGTCGGTCGGCCCCGGGCACACCGCATTGCTCGTCACGCCCTGGCGCGCCGTCTCCCGGGCGAGGGACTTGGCCAGGCCCAGCAGCGCGGCCTTCGTCGCCGCGTAGGCCGCCTCGCCGCCGGCCCCCGCACGGGCACCGTCGGAGGAGACGAACACCAGGCGGCCGAACCCGCGCTCCACCATGCCGGGCAGGAACGCGCGGGTGAGGAGCATCGGGGCGCGGGCGTTGACCCGCCACATCAGGTCCCAGTCGCCCGGGTCGCTCTGCACGAACGGGCCCATGACCCCCACCCCCGCGTTGTGCACCAGCACGTCCACCCGGCCCACGGCGGCCCGCACCCCGGCGACGGCCGCGTCCACGCCGCCGGGGTCGGCCAGGTCCGCGCCGACGGCGGCGGCGCCGGGCAGGTCCGCGACGGCCCTCCGCGCGGCGGCCGCGTCCAGGTCGGCCGCCACCACCGCGGCCCCGGCCCGGGCCAGGGCCGCGCACACGGCCCGGCCGATCCCTCCGGCCCCTCCGGTGACCAGTGCGGTCCGCCCTTCGAGGCCGAGGAGGCCCGGTCCGCCGCTGCGCGGCTCGGCGTCCCCGGCGGTCCCGGACCGCGGCCGTTCCTGCACGGGGCCTCCTTCCGGCGGCGCGGGGACCGCCCTTGCCGGTCGACCAAGCATACGCTAGCTTGACTGCACGCGGTTGTCACGGGACCCGGGAGGTCACGGTGGCCATGGACGCGGACGGCGGGCGCCCGCACCCGGTGCCCACCCCCTTGACCGAGCCCTACTGGCGGTCGTGCCGCCGGGGCGTGCTGGCGATCCAGCGCTGCGCCGCCTGCCGCCGGTTCGTCCACTTCCCCGAGCCCGCCTGCCCCTTCTGCGGCGGGACCCGGCTCGCCTTCGAGCCGGTGTCGGGGCGCGGCCGGATCGTCACCCACACCACCGTGCACCGCTCGTTCGCCCCCGGCTTCTCCGGAGCCGCCCCCTACACCCTGGCCTGGGTGGAACTCGCCGAGCAGCCGGGGCTGCGCGCCTTCGGCGGCCTCCGGGACTGCCCGCCCGGCCGCGTCCGCGTGGGCCTGCCGGTACGGGTCGTCTTCACCGACCTGCCCGGCTTCGGCCCGATCCCCGACTTCCGCCCCGACGGCGGCGAGGAGCCCCATGACCGCTGACGGAACCGATGGAGCCGGTCAAGCAGGCCGTGCCGACGCGGATGGCGGGGCCGCACGCGTGCGCGGCGTCGTCTACCCGGCCCGGGACCTGCGGGCGTCCCCGGCCTTCTACCGGGACGTCCTGGGACTGCCGGTGCGCTTCGCCGACGGCGGCCGCTATGCCGCCCTCGGCGACGGCGCCTCGGCGACGCTGGCCCTGGCCTCGGACGGGGAGGCCGCCGCCGACGTCCCCGCCGCGTCGGTGCGGGTGGGCGACGTCGCCGCAGCGGTGCGGACGGCCGCCGCCCGCGGCGCGCGGGTGCTGCGGCCCGCCGAGGCCGGCCCGCACGAGGTGCGGGCCGTGGTCGCCGACCCCGACGGCCACCCCGTCGTGCTCTACGCCCCCGTCCCCGACGCCCGGACCTGACCGCACCCCGCCCCGGCCCAGCGCCGGGGCACCCCGCGGGCCCGACCCCAGGAGGCCAGGTGGAGCAGAACCCGCAGGCGGCCCCCGCCGCCGACCCCTTCGGCAACTACGGATACGCGATCCTGACCGCGGGCGCGCTGGCCGCCCCCGACCGCATGGCCCTGACCTACCGGGGCGAGCGCCGCTTCACCTACGACGCGCTGAACCGCGCCGTCGACCGCCGCGCCCACGCCCTGGCCCGCGCGGGCGTGGCGCCCGGGCAGCGGGTGGCGGCCCTGCTGACCGAGACGGTGACGGTGGCCGAGGTCTACACCGCGCTGTTCAAGTCGGGCGCCGTCACGGCGGCGCTCAACCCCTACTGGGAGGCGGACGTCCTGGCCGGGGTGGTGGCCCGGTCGGGCGCCTCGGCGTTGGTCTACGACGCCGGAGCCGAGGAGCTGGTGCGCGCGGTGCGGCCGCGCCTGCCCGGCGTCACGGCCTGGATCCGGGCCGGCGGCCCTCCCGACGGCGCGGTCGGCGGTGCCGACCTGGACGCGCTGGGCGCCGACGCGCCGGACACCGAGCCGCCCGTCCACGGCTCCGGGGACGACCCGCTGGCGCTGTTCTACACCTCCGGATCCACCGGCCTGCCCAAGCCGGTCGTGCACACCCACGCGAGCGCGCTCGCCACCGCCCGGCTGTGGCAGGACATCCCCGGCGGCCCGGACGGCGTCTTCGGCACCGGCGCGATCATCTGGGGCATCGGCTTCCCCGCCATCGCGGGGCCGGCGCTGTACGGACGCATGCACCTGGTGCTGGAGCAGGACTGGGGGCCGGAGAACTTCCTGCGGGTCGTACCCCGGGAGCGGGTGACGCACGTGAGCCTCATCCCCGGATTCTTCAGCGCCCTGCTGGCGGACACCGGGCACGAGAAGGCGGACCTGTCGTCGCTGACCACGGTGGTCCTCGGCGGGGAGCCGATCGCCCCCGCGCTGCTCGAGCGGATCAAGGACCGGCTGCCGCAGGCACGGGTCTACGGGTACTACGGGCAGACCGAGGCCCCGTACTCGGTGTGCGGGCGGATCGACGACGAGGCCTGGGACCGGCGGTCCTCGGGCCGGGCCCGCACCGGGTTCGCGGTCCGGGTGACCGGCCCGGACGGCGCGCCGGCGGTGGGCGAGGCCGGCGAGATCAACCTGGCCGGCCCGCACCGGATGGCCGGGTACGACGGGCTCCCGGAGGAGACCGCCGAGGTGCTGCGGGGCGTCTGGTACGTCGGCGGCGACCTGGGCGTGCTGGACGCCGAGGGGAACCTGCGGGTGCTCGGTCGGCGGTCGGACGCGATCCTCAAGGGCGGCAGGTGGACCCAGCCGGCCCGGGTCGAGGAGGCGGCCCTGGAGGTGGAAGGGGTGGCCGAGTGCGGTGCGGTGGGCGTCCCGGAGAACCCCGACGGAGCGGATGCGGTGGAGCAGCGGATCGTGCTGGCCGTGGTCCCGCGTGCGGGCGCCGAGGTGACGTCCGAGGGGGTCGCACGGGCGCTGGCCGAGCGCCTGCCGGAGGAGCGGCGCCCCGACGCGGTGGTCGTGGCTAGGGACCTTCCCCGCACCCGGGACGCATCGGGCGGCCCGGGGAAGCTGCTGCGCCGGAGGCTCCGGGAGCTCTACGGCCACCGCGCCGGATGACCGCCGACCGGACACGGGCCCGTGTCCGTCGGGGAGGAGGAGCCGGCCGACGCGGCGCCCGGGCCGGGACGACCGGGGCCGCGAGGCAGGCTCCGTCAGAACCCTGCCTCCCCCGGCCGCCCCTGCCCCCAGCGGCGCAGGCGCCGCACGCGACGGCCCCCGACGGACGCGTTCCCCCGAACGCGGGCATCGTCGCGTGCGGCGCGGCCGGTCCCCGGTCGACCGGAGCGGGCCGGACCGGAGGCCCCGGTGGCTCCCCATCGTCGTGGACGCACACTCCGGGACGGGGGTCCCCCGTCCGCACAAGGGCGTGTGCATCCGACGGGCCACCGGGACCCCGGCCGGGTCCGCGCGTGCGCCGCGGCGGTCCTGCGTCCCCGCCCTCCGCAGGGAGGGGCAGGGAGGGAGGGGACGCGCGGACCGGCGGCGGGCCGACGGGGGTGGTGGTGCGTTGTTCGGCGGCCCGACCGCCGCTCCGCTTGTGGCGCCCGCATCCAGCGCACGCCCGCGGAGCGGGCGCGGGCGTCCACGAGCGCCGGGCCCCGGAGCACGACCGGCGGGGGCCGGGCTCCGAGCCGCTCACCGAGGATTCTGCCGCTGCCGACTTCGTCCCCGACAGGCCCAGTCCAGGCCCGGATTCCGATTTGGGCCGTTGGACCCTGACCAGGGCCCACGGACCCAACACACCGCCCCGACCTCCGGCGGCGCGTCCCGAGGACGCGGCCCGATGACCCCCGGATCGGGTCACGCCCATGGGAGTGGTGGCCGTTACGCCCCGGGACCGGGCGCGACCCGCCTTCGCCGTCCATATCGGCCCCCGAACTTCGGCAGGCGGCTCTCGGCCGCCCGCCGGCGGCGGGCCGGGCCGCCCGGAAGTCACACCGCTCTCGCGGACGCCGTCCTGGATCGTTGGCGGTGGTTCCTGGAACGCCGCAGGGTGCGGCGATGGGCGGCCTCGGCAGGCCCGCCGCTGCAGGCCCGGAAGCCGGTCCGCGTCCCGTGTCCGTCCGGAGTGCAGAGCGCTCCCCGTGCCCCAGGCCCGCGCCGAGGCGGCCGGGCCCACCCCCTCCACTGCCGGGACCCGGCACGACCGACCGAGCGGCCCTGGACGCCGACCTGCACCGACCTCGACGCACAAAGGTCGTGTCCGTTGGTGTAGTGTCACTTCCGTTCGACCGGTTCAGTGCGGCCGCTACGGCTCCGGACCAGGGCGGTCCGGCTTCGGCTCCTCACCGGCGGCCCTTGCCGCCGGAGATCGCACCACTCCGGCAGACACCGTCCGCACACCCCCCATCACCGATCCAGGGAGCGCCCGTGGCACCCTCCGCCGCCACCGAGATGCAGGCCAAACGGCTCGCCGCGCAGGCCGGGATCCCCGTACCCCGCGGGACGGAGCACCGCACCCCCGACGAGGCCGCCGCCGGCGCCGGGGCGCTGCGGCCCCCGCTGGTCCTCAAGGCGTTCGGCCCCGGACTGGTGCACAAGTCCGACGCGGGCGCCGTCCGGCTCGGCCTCGACGGGCCGGAACGGGTCCGCGCGGCCGCGGAGGACATGCGCGGCGCTTTGGAGGCCCAGGGCCTGCCCCCGGACGGGTTCCTCGTCGAAGAGCAGTGCCCGCCGGGAGCCGAGGTCATCGTCGGCGCCGTCGCCGACCCCTCCTTCGGCCCCCTGCTGCTGGTCGGCCTGGGCGGGGTCTGGGCGGAGGCCCTCGACGACACCGCCGTGCTCCCCTGCCCCCTCGAACCCGGCGAGGCCGAGCGGATGCTCTCCGGCCTGCGCGGCGCCGTCCTGCTCCGCGGCGCGCGCGGCGCCCCGCCGGTGGACGCGGCGCGCCTGGCCGCCGTGGTCGAGGCGGTCGGCGGCCCCGGCGGCCTGGCGGAACGCCTCGGCGACACCCTGGCGGCGTTCGAGCTCAACCCCGTGATCGCCGGCCCGGACAGGGCGGTCGCCGCCGACGCCCGGCTGCTCGTGGCCGAGGGCCGCCCGGTGCCCACCGGCCTGCCCGGTCCCCCGGCCCCGGCCGCCGGTCCGCCCGTCCCCCGCACCGACTTCACCCGCCTCTCCCGCCCGCGCGGCATCGCCGTCGTCGGCGCCTCCGCCCGGGGCCGGGGGTTCGGCAGCATGTTCCTGGCCAACTACCGCTCCTCGGGCCACCGGGGATCGCTGGTCGCCGTGCACCCCGAGGCCGACCGGGTGGACGGCGTCCCCGCGGTCCGGTCCCTGGCCGAGGCGCCACCGCAGACCGATTACGCGCTGGTCGCCGTGCCCGCCGCGGCCTGCGCCGACGCCGTGCGCAAGGCCCACGGGATCCCGTTCGTGCAGGTGGTCGGCGGCGGCTTCGCCGAGACCGGGCCCGAGGGCGCCGCCCTGGAGGCCGAACTGGTCGCCGCCGCGCGGGAGAGCGGGGCGCGGCTGCTGGGCCCCAACTGCATGGGCGTGTACTCCCCCGCCGGCGGCCAGACGTTCCTGGGCGGTGGGCCCGGGACGCCGGGGCGGGTGGGCCTGGTCGCCCAGAGCGGCGGCCTGGCGGGCGAGGTGGTCCGCGTGGGCGAGCGCCGCGGGCTGGGCTTCTCCACGGCCGTCACCGTCGGCAACGCCGCCGACGTGGGGCCGGCCGAGCTGGTCCGGCACCTGGCCGCCGACCCGGACACCGGCGTCCTCGGGCTCTACCTGGAGCGGCCGCCGGACGGCCGCGACCTGGCGCGCGCCCTGCGCGAGGTGCGCGGGCGCCTGCCGGTCGCGGTGCTGGTCGGCGGGCGCACCCGGCTGGGAGGCCGCGCCGCCGCCTCGCACACCGGCGCCATGGCCGGGGATGCGCGCGTCTGGGAGGGCCTGGCCGCGCGGTGCGGGTTCGCCCTGGTGCGCGGGCAGGAGGAACTGCTCGCTGCGCTGGAGGTGTTCGACCTGCACGCCGGACGCCCGGCGGGCGGAGGGGCCGATGTGCTGATCGTGGGTCCGAGCGGCGGGGCGGGGGTGCTCGCCGCCGACGCCTTCGACGCGGCCGGGGCCGCGCTGCCCGCGCTCGGCCCCGGGGCGCGGGCGGCCCTGCACGCGGCCGTGCCGCAGGCGGCGCCCGGCAACCCGCTGGAGATCCCCCTCGGGCCGCTGGGACCGAAGGACCTGGCGCACCGGGCGGTGTTGGCGGTGTGCGGGCGGCCGCCCTATCCCGACGTGGTCGCGCACGCCAACGTGCAGAGCTTCGCGGCGTTCGCGCGGCCCGGGGAGGGGGTCGCGCACGCCGAGGCCGTGCGCGGGGGCCTGCTGGAGTTCGTGGGGCACCTGGCGGCCCTGCAGGAGGAGGTCGCCGAGACCCGGGTGTCGCTGGTCCTGCGCAACACCGAGTGCGGGCCGCCGGACCTGCTGGATGCCCTGCGCCCGGCCGCGCGGGAGGCGGGGATCCCCTGCTTCCTGTCGATGGAGACGGCCGCGGCCGCGGTCAGGGCGGCCAAGGCCTTCGCCGCGGCGAGGGACGACGAGCAGGGGGCGCCCTCGCCGGAGCGGTAGGGCTCCCCGCGGTCGTGACCGTCGACCGCCGGTCCACGGCACGATGGCGTCCGCTGCCCGAAGGGGCGGGGCCGAACGGCCGTTCCACCCCGGCGCCATTCGGCCGGAATCGCACGGAATCGGGCGGGCCGAATCAGCTCACGCGGACGCAGAGAAGATAGGCCTTCGAGGTCTCCTCTTCACCGATCTCGGTCACTTTCCACGTCTGCCCGCCGACGGTGAAGATGTCGCCGGCGCGAACGACCAGCATTCCATTGGGACGCCATTCCTCGGGTCCGCCGAGCTTGGCCGTTGGGCGTCCGTCGTCATCGCGCCAGAACCTCCCTCCCCCGACCGGGCCGCCCTTGAAGCGGTCGTTGCGGCCGTAGGTGATCTTCTCCTGCGCCCCGACCTCGTGGACCAAGACCGATCCGTCTCCGTTCCGTCGGCGGCCGCCTGCCGAACGCGACCGAAAGAGCAACGCGGCGGCCCTCTGAGGCCCCCGCGAGGATTCTCCGAACTCTACCCCCAAGGAATGTCATTGCCTATGTCCGCACACGTATTCGGCGCCCGATTCGTGAACGGTCGGATACGGGATCACGGTCGGGACTTTGGTCCCGTCCGTCTCACGCGTCGCGGAGGTAGGCCAGAACGGCCATCACCCTGCGATTGACGTCGTCGTCCGGGGGCAGGTCGAGCTTGGCGAGGACCGCGCACCGGTCGGCCAGCTCCGGCAGTGCGCCCGGGAGCCCGCGGTCGGTCAGCACCTGCGGGTGGATGCCGCGGACCAGCTCGCGCAGCTCCACGAGCGCGCTCTTGGCCTGCTCCTGGGCCTCGGCCAGGCTCTCCCGGGCCGCCGACCCCTCCGGCAGGTCCAGCCGTGCCAGCCCGAGCTTCACCGACAGCGCCACCAGCCGCTGCTGGGCGCCGTCGTGCAGGTCCCGCTCGATCCTGCGGCGCTCGGCCTCGAAGGCGTCGACGAGCCGCGCCCGGGAGCGCGTCACCTCGGTGAGCTCGGCGCGCAGCGTCTCCTCCGGGCGGTCGCGCTGCATGAACCGCACGAGCTCGCCCTGGGCCGCGGCGGTGGCCCCGCAGGCGTAGGCCCCCGCCGCGAGCACGGCGACTCCGGCGAGGGCGGGGATCCAGGCGTGTGCCAGGCCGTCGAACTCCCACACACCCAGGTTGACGGTCCCGCCGTCGACGGCGACGATGACCGGCGTGGCGACCAGCGCCGCCCCGATCACCAGCAGCATGCCCACCCCGGCGGTGAGCGGGAGGAACAGCAGCGCGGACAGCGCCAGCACGGCCATCCCCCGCCAGGTGGCGCCCTCGGTGTAGCGGGCGGCGATCCAGGCGCCCAGGCCGGGCCTGCGCGGCGCGCGGTGCGGGCCGGGCAGGGGCCGGTCGTCGATGAAGCGCACCCGCAGCCGTTCCAGCGCCGCTCCGGGCAGGGCCGCGAAGGGCCCGATCCCGGCCAGGAGCGCCGTGCCGACGGCGATGAGCAGGACGGTGGGGCCGGGCGGGGGAAGGGAGCCCTGCGGGGAGTCCGCGACGGCGGCGATGAGCAGGAGCCACGGCAGGGCGAGCAGGAGGAGCGGCGGCCCCCACAGGAGCGCCGCGACCGGTGTGGCGGCGGCGTACAGGAGCGCGCGCAGCGGCCAGGGGCTCAGCAGGAACCGGGGCCGGGCCAGGGCGTGGAGCAGGCTTCGGGGCGGGGTGCGGGACACGGCTCAACGCTATGCCGTGCCGTCGTCCCCGGTAATGGGCCTGCGGCCACTCCCGGGGTAGGGCCTGCCCTACCCCGGGGGGCCGCCTCAGTCCGAGGCCCGGCGGCCCTTCAGCCGGCCCACGACCGTCTCGATGCCGGAGGAGAACGGGTGGTCGTGCACCATGTAGGTCCACGTCATCGACGGGCGCTTGACGCCCGCGGCCGCCACGTCGACGGCGCCGTCCTCCACCTCGGCGTCCTCGAAGGTCTGGGCCGCCTTGGCCCGCGCCTCGTCCAGGAAGCCCTTGAACGCCGGGACCGCGTCCCGGTTGAACTCGTCCAGGGGGTCGCGCCGCCCCAGGAAGCGCAGGTGGATGCCCTCGCGCAGCTCGGCCAGGAAGGCGTTGTGGTCGGTCCACCCGCGGTCCAGGTGGTACAGGGTGATCAGGCGCGCGGCGCGGCCCGTCTCCTCCTCGCCGACCTCCTCGACCAGCTCGGCGTGGCGCGCGGCGCAGTCCACCGCCAGCTGCCGGTCGCCCAGCCCCTGGGTGAGCACCGCCTCGCGGTGCTCCAGCACCACCTGGCGCTGGACGTCGATGATCTGGTTGTAGCGCCAGGTGTTGCGGTGCACCTCCAACAGCCGCCCCTGGGCGACCCGCTGGGCGTGGTCCACCATGGCCAGCCAGCTCTCGTCGGTGATGCGCCCCTCGGCGTCGGCCTTGTAGCCGGTGGTCTCCCCGCCCGCGGTGGTGATCAGCTCGTCGTCGAGGCTGACGAAGAACGCCGAGCCGCCGGGGTCGCCCTGGCGCCCGGCGCGGCCGCGCAGCTGGTCGTCCAGGCGGCTGCTGGGGTAGTGGCCGAAGCCCAGCACGTACAGCCCGCCGGCCTCCACCACCCGGTCCCGGTCGGCCATGTCGCTGCCGCCCAGCCGGATGTCGGTGCCGCGCCCGGCCATCTGGGTGGAGACGGTGACCGCCCCGTAGGTGCCGGCCTCGGCGATGACCGCGGCCTCGTCGGCGTCGTTCTTGGCGTTGAGGACCGTGCACTCCAGGCCCTCGTCGGCCAGGCGCTTGGCGAGCAGCTCGGACTCGGCCACGTCCTGGGTGCCGATGAGCACCGGGCGCCCGGTCTCGTGCACCCGCGCCACCTCGGCGACCAGCGCGTCCTCCTTCTCCTCCCGGGTGGCGTAGAGCCGGTTGGGCTCGTCCTCGCGCACGCAGGGCTTGTTGGAGGGGATCTGGGCGACCTCGAGCTCGTAGAACTCGCGCAGCTGCTCGGCGACGGCCATGGCCGTGCCGGTCATGCCGCACAGCGTGGGGTAGCGCAGCACCAGGGCCTGCACGGTGATGGAGTCCAGGACCTCGCCGGTCTCGGAGACGGCGACCTTCTCCTTGGCCTCCACGGCCGCCTGCAGCCCGTCCGGCCAGCGCTGGAGCAGGGCGATGCGCCCGCGCGACTCGTTGATCAGCCGCACCTGGCCGTCCCGGACCACGTAGTGCACGTCGCGCTGGAGCAGCACGTGGGCGTGGAGGGCCAGGTTGACCCGGGGCAGCACCGAGGTGTCGTCCTCGTCGTAGAGGTCGACGCCGCCCAGCGCCTTCTCCACCGCGTCGATGCCGGCGTCGGTGAGCTGGACGTTGCGCCCCTCGGCGTCCACCTCGTAGTGGATGCGGGGGGTGAGGGTGCGCACCAGGTCGGCCATCTCGGCGTCGGCGTCGGAGGCCTCGGCGGCCCCGGCCAGCACCAGCGGGACCCGGGCCTCGTCGACCAGGACCGAGTCGGCCTCGTCGATGATGGCGACCTCGGGGGCGGGAAGCACGCGCTCGTCGGCGTCGGTGACCATGCGGTCCCGCAGCACGTCGAACCCGAGCTCGCTGACGGAGGCGTAGGTGATGTCGGCGGAGTAGGCGGTGCGGCGCTCCTCGGCGGTGGAGTCCTCGGCGATCCACGCCGTGGCCACCCCCAGCAGTTCGTACAGGGGCCGCATCCACTCGGCGTCGCGCCGGGCCAGGTAGTCGTTGACGCTGAGCAGGTGCACGCGCTTGCCGCGCAGTGCGAAGCCGGCCGCGGCCAGCGCGCCGGTCAGGGTCTTGCCCTCGCCGGTGGCCATCTCGGCGATGCGTCCGTCGAGCAGCGCCATGACGCCCATCAGCTGGACGTCGAAGGGGCGCTCGCCCAGCGCGCGGCGTGCGGCCTCGCGCCCCACCGCGCACAGCTCGACGAGGTCGGCCTTGTCGTAGGGGAGCTCGGCGTCGCCGAGTTCGGTGGCCTTCGCGGTGAGCTCCGCGTCCTCCAGCTCGCGCAGCCCCTCCTCGCGGGCCTCGATCTGTTCCAGCAGCTTGCCATAGGGCCTGATGTCCACCGCTCCGGGCTTGCCCAGCAGCCTGCGGACGCCTTCCGCCATTCGTCCGAACACCACGCAAGACTAACGCGCCCGCCCGGATGTGTGTTCCGGCACATTCCGCCCACCGCCCCGCCGGGGGCCGATACCGCGGCGCGGAGGGCGGTGAGAGGGAGTTGACACACGAACGTGGCGCAGGCAATCTGGGCACAGCGTTCGGCATTGTCGTACGACGGTCGACATCAGGAGAGTCAGGAACCCAGCGATGCGCACCTCCACCGTGACCCGCCCCACCGCGCCCGCCCGTGAGCACACCCGCGCCGAGCTCAGCCGCGGCACCTTCGACCTGCTGGTCGTCGGCGGCGGCATCCTCGGCACCTCGGTCGCCTGGATGGCCACCCAGGCGGGCCTGCGGGTGGCGATGGTGGACGCCGGCGACTTCGCCGGGGCCACCTCCAGCGCCTCCTCCAAGCTCGTCCACGGCGGGCTGCGCTACCTGCAGACCGGCAACGTGGGCCTGGTCGCCGAGAACCACCGCGAGCGCCGCGCCCTGTCCGGCGAGGTCGCCCCGCACCTGGTCAACCCGATGCCCTTCCTGGTCCCGGTGTACAAGGGCGGCCCGCACGGCGCCGCCAAGATGGGCGCCGGGGTCTTCCTGTACTCGGCGCTGTCGGCCTTCGGCGACGGCGTGGGCCGGGTGATGACCCCCGCGCACGCCCGCCGCCTGGTGCCCGACCTGCGCACCGACGGCCTCAAGGCGGTCGCCGCCTACCACGACCACCAGATGAACGACAGCCGCGTGGCCGTGATGACCGTGCGCGCCGCCGCCGAGGCCGGGGCCGTGGTGCTCAACCACGCCCGGGTGCAGGGCCTGCGCACCACCAACGGCCGGGTCAGCGGCGCCGAGCTGCGCGACGGTGTCGACGGAACCGAGTTCGGCATCGACGCACGCCTGGTGCTGAACGCGACCGGCCCCTGGGTCGACCACCTGCGCCGCATGGAGGACCCCTCCGCCGAGCCGAGCATCCGCCTGTCCAAGGGCGCCCACCTGGTCGTCCGGCCGAACCGGCCCTGGCACGCGGCGCTGACCGTCCCGGTCGACAAGTACCGCGTCTCCTTCGCCATCCCGTGGGAGGACCACCTGCTGCTGGGCACCACCGACGAGGAGTTCACCGGCGACCCGGCCGAGGTCGCCCCGGGGCAGGCCGACATCGACCAGATCCTGGGCGAGGCGGGCACCGCGGTCGGCTCCGACGTGCTCGACCCGGCCAACATCACCTACTCCTTCGCCGGCCTGCGGGTGCTGCCCGGCGGCCCCGGCGGCACCAGCGCCGCCAAGCGCGAGACCGTGGTGACCCGCGGGCGCGGGGGCATGCTGTCGGTGGCCGGCGGCAAGTGGACCACCTACCGGCACATCGGCCGGACCGTGATCGACCGGCTGCGCCGCAGCCGCTCGGTGCCGCTGGCCGAGGACATGACGCCCACCCTGAAGACGGTGCCGCTGCCCGGCATCGCCCGCCCCGAGGCGGTGGCGCACCGGCTGACCGCCGACGCCGAGCCGCCGCAGCGGATGGACCCGCTGGTCGCCCGCCACCTGGCCACGCACTACGGCAGCGTCGCGCTGGAGATCGCCGACCTGGTGCGCGAGGACCCCGCCCTGGCCGAGCGGATCCACCCCGAGGGCCCGGACATCTGGGCCCAGGCCGTCTTCGCCCGCGACAACGAGTGGGCCGAGACCGCGGACGACGTCCTGCGGCGGCGCACCACCGTCACCGTCCGGGGGCTGGACACCGATGACGTCCGCGCGCGTGTGGACGCGCTATTGGCCGAGCGCTGACACCTCGCGCGGAAGCGAGCGGAGCCCCGCCGGGCCCTTCGGGGGACGGCGGGGCTCCGCCATTTCACGGCCGTTCCACGGCCGGGACGCACCCGCGCCGCCCGCCCGGGCCCTTGTTCTTCTGCGTTCTTCTGCGCGTCTGCGAGCCCCCGGGCGGCGCGGCTCGAACGAGGAGACGAACGGTCTGCTCAGGCCGCACTCACCGAAGCGGAGCGGCCTCTCCCGGCACTCGGCCGGAGAACGGTCCGCCATCGCCGCACGGCCCGACTCACGGCCGCGGAGGACGCCCGGCGGGGACGCCCCGGCCGAGCCGCGGCAGCCGACCGACCTCACGCGTTGCGACGCCCCCCGAACTCCACCGGCGGCGGAGCAGGCGGCTCGGGGCCGACTCGAAGGGGCCGACTCGAAGGGGGCTCGGAAGGGGCGGTCAGGCGGGCTGGCCCTGCCCCAGCGCCTCCACCGCCATCGCGCGCTTGACCAGGGACACCAGCACGTTCAGCACCGACTGGCGGTCCCGGGCGTCGCAGTGCACGATCGGCACGCCCGCGCCCAGGTCCAGGGCGTCGCGCAGCTCCTCGTCGGTGTGGCCGCCGGGATCGTCGAAGTCGTTGACGGCGATCAGGAAGGGCAGCCGGTACTGCTTCTCGAAGTAGTCGAGCGCCTGGAAGGAGTCCTCCAAGCGGCGGACGTCGACCAGGATGACCGCGCCGAGCGCACCGCGCACCAGGTCGTCCCACATGAACCAGAAGCGCTGCTGCCCCGGCGTGCCGAACAGGTACAGGACCAGGTCGGTGTCGAGCGAGATCCGGCCGAAGTCCATGGCGACCGTGGTGCTGCCCTTGTCCGGCGTCTTGGAGAGGTCGTCGATGCCCGCGCTCGCCGCGGTGACCGCCGCCTCGGTGCGCACCGGCGGGATCTCCGAGATCGCGCCGACGAACGTCGTCTTGCCGACCCCGAACCCGCCGGCGACGATGATCTTCGTAGAGAGCTTCGGTGACTCGTTCACTGTCTGTTCAAGTCCTCACGACTCCGGGTTCACGGGGGGCGCTCGATCGAACCGGATGGCCCGCCGCAAAAGGGATACGGCCCTCACGGCTGCGCCCGGGGACCATGCAGTGAACCTAGCACCGACCGGTCGCGCCGCGTGACCGGATCGTCGGGCTCGCGGACGCGCCCCAGGTCGGGGCGGGGCGGCCGCGGGCGTCAGTCGGCCGCCTGCGCCCCGCCGCCGGTGCGGCGGGACAGCCGGGCGAGCGCGTGGTAGCCGCCGAGCGTGATGAGCGTGCCCAGGGCGATGCCCTCGACGGAGAACCCCTCGGTGATCTCCAGGCTCACCCCGCCGATCCCGGCGACCAGCCCGGCCGCCAGCGGGACCAGCACCACCGGGTCGCCGAAGTCGACCCGGTTCTCCACCCAGATCTTGGCGCCGAGCAGCCCGATCATCCCGTACAGCACCACGGTGACCCCGCCCAGCACACCCGCCGGGGTGGCCGCGACCAGCGCCCCGAACTTGGGGCACAGCCCCACCAGGACCGCCACCGCCGCCGCCACCCAGTAGGCCGCGGTGGAGTAGACCCGGGTGGCCGCCATGACCCCGATGTTCTCGGCGTAGGTGGTGGTGGGGGCGCCGCCGACCGCGCTGGAGAGCGCGGTGGCGATGCCGTCGGCCGCGATCGCCCGCCCCATGTAGGGGTCCAGGTCCTCGCCGGTCATCTCCTGCACCGCCTTGACGTGCCCGGCGTTCTCGGCGACCAGGGCGATGACGGCGGGCAGCACCACCAGGACCGCCGAGGCCTCGAACTGCGGGGCGTGCAGCTCGGGCAGGCCCACCCAGGGCACGTCCCGGACCGCCGACAGGTCCACGCGCGGGGCGGCGGCCCCGCCTCCGGGGTCGGCCACCGGGCCCAGGAGCAGGTCGGCCGCCAGCGACAGCGCGAACCCGAAGACCAGGCCCAGCAGGATGGCGATGCGCCCGAGGAACCCCTTGAGCAGCACGGTGGCCAGGATGACGAACACCATCACGGCCAGGCCGGTCCACTGGTCGAAGGGCCAGTAGTTCTCGGCGACCACCGGGGCCAGGTTGAAGCCGATGAGCAGGACGACCGCCCCGGTGACCGCGGGCGGGAAGGCGGCGGTGATCACCCGGGGGCCCAGCAGGTGGACGGCGAACCCCGACAGGGCGAGCACGATCCCGGCCACGCACACCGCGCCGGTGAGCACCGCCGGTCCGCCCCCGCCGGCGGCGATGACGGCCGAGGCGCCCACGAAGGAGGCGCTGGAGCCCAGATAACTGGGGATGCGGCCGCGCACGATGAGCAGGAACAGCATGGTGGCCAGGCCCGACATCATGATCGCCAGGTTCGGGTCCAGCCCCATGAGCACCGGGAAGACGAAGGTCGCCCCGAACATGGCCACCACGTGCTGGGCGCCCAGGCCGACCGTGCGCCCCCAGGACAGCCGCTCGCCGGGTGCCACGGAGGCGCCCGGGGGCGGGGCGCTCCCGTCTCCGTACAGCGTCCATCCCAGCTTCATGCGCCCTCCCCGGCGTGCCACCCGATTCGTGCCGAATATCAAGAATGCCGGATGTTTAGGGCGACCGGAGCAGGGACGGCCGTGAGCGCTGCGGCGGAGGACCCCTGAGGCCACCGCAGCACGCGGACTTTACGACATTGTGAGCGGCCCGTTTCGGCCGCCGCGAACGCTGTCGGCGGTGCTCGCCCGCGGACTACCGTGGAGGAGAGGCCTTCGGCGCGGCGGCCGATTCGCATTCCTGGCACAGCGAAGCCCGAGGCCGCCGCATAGGAACGGTCCTCACCGACGCACGGGGGCGCCGGGACGGCTCAGTCCCGCTCCCCCGAGGCGCACGGTGGCCCCACCGGCCCACTCACCGTCCAGGTGGGCCGGTGGCGGCGTTCTCCCCCTCAGCGCCCGCTCACTCAGCGCCCGCTCACCGCATCTGAGGCGTGCCCCGCTCCCCGGCGCGCGGTTCGGTCCGACCCCCCGCCAGGGCCTACCATTGGTCCGATCCCTGTACCGGCCTAAGGAGCCAGCCGAACCGATGTCCGAACAGCGCGTCATCCGCCCGACCCCCATCAGCGGCTTCCCCGAGTGGCTGCCGGAGATTCGGTCCGTGGAGCAGCGCTGGCTGGACCATATCCGCGCCGGTTTCGAGCGCTACGGGTTCGCCTCGATCGAGACGCCCTCGGTCGAGAACCTGGACGTGCTGATGGCCAAGGGCGAGACCTCAAAGGAGGTCTACACGCTCCACCGGGTGCAGGAGGAGGACGGCGACGACTCCGAGGCGCGGCTGGGGCTGCACTTCGACCTGACCGTGCCGTTCGCCCGCTACGTCGCCCAGCACTTCAACGAGCTGGCCTTCCCCTTCAAGCGCTACCAGATCCAGCGCGTCTGGCGCGGCGAGCGCCCCCAGGAGGGCCGCTACCGCGAATTCACCCAGTGCGACATCGACGTGATCAACGTCGACGGCGTCCCGCTGCACTTCGACGCCGAGATGCCCCGCGTGGTGCACGAGGTGCTGGCCGGACTCGACCTGCCCGCCTGGACCCTCAGCATCAACAACCGCAAGGTGCTGCAGGGCTTCTACGAGGGCCTGGGCATCTCCGACCCGCTCGCCGTCATCCGCGCTGTCGACAAGCTGCACAAGATCGGCGACGACGGGGTGCGGCAGATCCTCACCGAGGAGGGCCTGTCCGGCGGCCAGATCGACTCCTGCCTGGAGCTGGCCCGGATCAAGGGCGCGGACCGGTCGGTGGTGGAGCAGGTCGCCAAGCTCGGCGCCGAGTCCGAACTGCTCTCCCAGGGCCTGGAGGAGCTCGCCTTCGTCCTGGACTCCCTGTCCGACCTGCCCGAGGGAAGCGTGGTGGCCGACCTGTCCATCGCGCGCGGCCTGGACTACTACACCGGCACCGTCTACGAGGCCGCCTTCGACGACGACCCCGGCTACGGCAGCATCGTCGCCGGGGGCCGCTACGAGAACCTGGCCGGGCAGTTCATCCGCCGCAACCTGCCGGGCGTGGGCATCTCGATCGGACTGACCCGCATCTTCGCCAAGCTTGCGGCCGAGGACCGGTTGCCCGCCGGCCGCACCTGCCCCACCGACGTGCTCGTGGTGGTGCCCTCCGACGAGCGCCGCGAGGAGGCCCTGCGCACCGGCGCGCTGCTGCGCGGACGCGGGTTCAACACCGAGGTCTTCCACCAGGCCTCCAAGGTGGGCAAGCAGCTGCAGTACGCCTCCAAGAAGGGCATCCCCTTCGTGTGGTTCCCGCCGTTCGACGACGGCCGCCCGCACGAGGTCAAGGACATGGCCACCGGCGAGCAGGGCGAGGCCGACCCCGCGCTGTGGGAGCGCCCCGCCTCCTAGGGCGGGCGCCTCCCCGTCGCGCGGCCCGGGTTCCGCGGCCGGACCGGGCCGCGGAGCCCCGGACCCGGTGCCCTTGCGCCGCTGCCGGAACCGGCCAGTTTCGCGGACACGGGCCGCCCCGCGTGGAACACTTGAAGCAGGGCTCACGTGTGCCGGTCCCGGGTCGGCACGGCGGAGCGGCATCCCTCAGTTGCGCATCGCCCAGTGAACGAGGCCATGTCAGACCCTCGCCATAACCTGCCCGTGCCCCCCAACGACCTCATCGGCCGCGAGCGCGACGTCGCCGACCTCCGCCGGATCATCGCCTGCACGCGGATGGTCACCCTGGTCGGCACCGGCGGCATCGGCAAGACCCGGCTGGCGGTGGACGTCGCCGGGCACGCCGCCGCCGAGTTCGCCGACGGCGCCCGCTTCATCGACCTGGGCCAGGTCTCCTCCCCCGAGCAGGTGGTCTCCGCGGCGGCCCTGGCCACCGGGGTGTCCGAGAGCGGGCACCGCTCGCCGCTGGACGCGGTGGTCATGGCCCTGCGCTCGCGCCGCACCCTGCTGGTCATCGACACCTGCGAGCACGTGGCCGCCGACGCCGCGCGGCTGTGCGCGGAGCTGGTGGCGCACTGCCCCGGCGTGCACATCCTGGCCACCAGCCGCCAGCCCCTGCGGGTGGAGCGGGAGGCGGTGTGGCGGGTTCCGCCGCTGTCGGTGCCTCCCGAGCCCGCCGCGCTCACCCGGGCCGGCGCCCCGCCGCTCACCCCCGAGCGGGCCCTGGCCAGCGAGGCGGTCCGGCTGTTCCTCTCCCGCGCCCTGGCCGCCCGGCCGGGCTTCGAGCTGACCCCGGCCAACACCCCCGCGGTGGCGGCGGTGTGCCGGATGCTGGAGGGGGTGCCGCTGGCCGTCGAACTGGCGGCGGCGCGCATCCGGGTGCTCTCGGCCCAGCAGGTGCTGGCACGGCTGGACGACCGGTTCCGGCTGCTAGCCACCGACGAGCCGGGCGTGCCGGCCCGCCAGCGCACCATGCGGGCGGCCCTGGAGTGGAGCCACGGCCTGCTCAGCCCCGCCGAGCAGCTGCTGCTGCGGCGGCTGTCGGTGTTCTGCACCTGGAGCCTGGACAAGGCCGTGCACGTGTGCTCCTTCGGTGACCTCGACCCCGACCAGGCCCGCCGCGCGCACGCCTGGCTCGTGGACAAGTCCCTGGTGGCCCTGGACGCCGTGGTCGGCTCCGAGCGGCACTACCGCCTGACCGACACCGTGCGCGCCTTCGCCGCCGCCGAGCTCGACGCCGCCGGGGAGGAGCACCGGGTCTGGCGCCGCATGCTGGCCACCGCCGCCGAGTGGTACGAGGCCCTGGCCGGCCGGCTCGCCGACCGGCTGGACTGGCGGGAGCGGCTGGCGCACATCCGGGTCCTGGACCACTGCCTGGACAACACCCTGCAGATGCTCGACCGGGCCGTGGGCGCCTGCATGGTCGAGGAGGGGCTGCGCATCTGCGCGGCGCTGCGCAGCTACTGGTACGTGCGGGACCTGCACCAGCCGGCCTGCCGGGCGATCGAGCACCTGCTGGAGAGCGGGGAGGGGGCGGCTCCGCTGCGCGCCCGCGCGGCCGCGGTCCGCGCCGAGCTGATGCTCGGGCTGCACGGCCCCGAGGAGGCCGAGGCCGCCGCCCGGTCGGCGCTGGAGGCCGCCGAGGCCTCCGGAGACGGCCCCGGCGCCGGCATCGCCCGCACCACGCTGGCGATGACCGCGCTGCGCCGCGGGGCCGGGGAGGAGGGGCTGCGGCACGGGCGGGAGGCGCTGCGGCTGGCGATCGCCTCGGGAGAGCGCTTCACCGAGATCTGCTCGCTGGGAGCGCTGTCCCAGCTGGCCCGGTCGCGCGGGGACGACGACTCCTCGGAGGTGTTCCTGACCCGCAGCATCGGCATCGGGCAGGAGATCGGGGACCGGTGGTGCGTGGCCCGCTGCCTGAACGCACTGGGCATGCTCTCCACCCGGCGCGGCGACCTGGACGCCGCCGCCCGCCAGCTCCAGGAGGCGCTCCAGGTCTTCGTGGAGATGGAGCTGGTGCCCGACATCGCCCGCTGCACCGCCGGCCTGGGCTACCTGGACCTGGTGCGCGGCGACGTGTCCGGCGCGCGGCGGCGGCTCTCCTCCGGCCTGCGGATGAGCGTGGCCAGCGGGCGCCGGCTGTCGGTGGCGCACGCCCTGGAGGCCCTGGGCGACCTGGCGCTGGCCGAGGAGCAGCCCGAGCGGGCCGCCTCGCTGGCCGGGTCCGGCGCGCTGCTGCGCGAGTCGCTGGGCGTGCCGGCCGCGCACGCCGAGGCGCTGCTGGCCGACGCGCGGGCGGTGCTCAGCGACGACGCCGCGAACAAGGCCTGGCATTCCTGGCGGGGGCTGCCGCTGGAGCACGTGGTGGAGAACGCGCTCTACTTCCCCTCCCCGCGCAAGGCGCTGCCCTCCCTGCTGACCCGACGCGAGAGGGAGATATCGGTGCTGGTCAGCCGAGGCCTGTCGAACCGGGAGATCGCCGAGCGGCTGACCATCAGCCAGGCCACCGCCGCCCGGCACATCGCCAACATCTTCCGCAAGCTGCTCTTCACCTCCCGCGCCCAGCTGGCCGACTGGGCGCGCGAGCACCGGCTCGACCCGTGAGGCGGACGCCCGGCCCGGCGCCGGACACCCCCGGAAGCCCCGCCGACACGGGGCGTGGTGGAAACGGGCCGCCCCCGATTCCCCGGTACCGCTTGCACGTGCCGTGCACACCTACTAAGAACAGAGCCAAGCCACGCTCGCAGGATCCACGACCCCCACTCAACGCCCTTACCCTCAGGCAAGGTGAGAGCGGCCCCCGACCGCCTGATCGCGTGATGGCCATGGCACCTCGTACCGCGCCGGCGCGGCAGAACCTCCCCCTGGAATCCGACAGCTTCGTCGGCCGCGAGCGCGACCTGAGCGATCTGCTCCGGCTCCTGGAGGCCGACCGGGTGATCACCTTGTGCGGGGTGAGGGGGATCGGCAAGACACGGCTGGCGCTGCGGGTGGCGGCGCACGCCACCGGGTCCTTCACCGACGGGGTCTGGCTGGCCGACATGGCGGGCACGGCCACCGGGCACGAGGTCGCCGCCCGGGTGGCGGCGGCGGTCGGGGTCACCGAGGAGGCCGGGCGGCCGCTGGAGGAGACGCTGCGCAACGCCCTGCGCGCGCGCCGGGTGCTGCTCCTCCTGGACGACTGCGGGCACGTGGCCGGGCCGGTGGCCCGGCTGGGCGCTTCGCTGGTGGAGTCCTGTCCCGAGGTGTCGCTGCTGATCACCTCCGAGGAGCCGGTCCGGATTCCGGGCGAGGCCATCTGGCGGGTGCCGCCGCTGGCGCTGCCCGGGCCGGACGCCGATTCCGACGCCCGTTCCAGCGAGGCGGTGCGGCTGTTCCTGGAGCGCGGCCGCGAGGCCCGCCCCGACCTGTCGCCGACCCCGGCCGCGGTGGCGGCCGCCGCCGCGGTCTGCCGGGCGGTGGGCGGCATCCCGCTGGCGGTCGAGCTCACCGCTGCCTGGCTGCGCAGGAACACCCCCGAGGAGGTGGCCGTCCAGGTCACCGCATGCCTGCGGGAGCACACGGGTGCGGCCCCGGTGCCGAGGCGCGGGCGGCCGCGCCCCGTGGCCTCCCGTGAGGCCGTGCTGCGCACCCTGCTGGACCACGTGCACGGCCTGCTCGGCGAACAGGAGCGGGTGCTGCTGCGGCGGCTCTCGGTCTTCTGCGACTGGGACCTGGAGTCGGCCGAGCGGGTGTGCCCGGGCGGGCCGGTCGAGGAGGGGGCGGTGCTGGACCTGGTCTCCTCCCTGGTGGACCGGTCGCTGATCGCGCTCACCGCCGAGCTGCAGGAGCGGGTCCGCTACCGCCTGCCCGGCGCGGTGCGGGCCTACGCCGCCGAGCGGCTGGCGGAGTCCGGGGAGCAGGACCGGGTGCGGCTGCGCCACCGGGACCACATGCTCGCGGCCGCCGAGGAGCTGGGCGCGGCGGCGGTGGCCGGGCGGCTGGTGCCGTGGGCGGAGCGGTTCGGCGGCTGGCAGCGGGTGGCCATCGAGTACGACAACGTCCGCGCGGCGCTGCACTGGACGGCGCGGCGCGGCGACACCGGGGCCGGACTGCGGTTCTGCGCGGCGCTGCGCGCCTACTGGGTGACCGGCTACCACTTCACCGAGGGCGCCGTGTGGAGCGGCGCCTTCCTCGGCGGATGCGCGCCCGGGGAGCGCTCCCGCGGCGGCTCCGGCCCCGACGGTGAGGGCGGCGCGGAAGGCACGGCAGGCGCGGACGGCGCGGACGGCGCGGACGGCGCGGACGGCGCGGACTGCGCGGCCCGTGCAGACGGTGGAGACGGCGCAGCGCCTCAGGAGCCGGGTCTCCTGGCCCCTGGACCGGCCTCCGGCAAGGACGCCGCCGAGCACACCGGCGAGGACTCCTGGGCCCGCGCGCGGGCGCTGCTGTGCCGCGCCGAGCTGGAGTGGGCGCGGGGCGGGGACGGGAGCGCGCGCCGCCTGGCCGAGGAAGGGCTGGACCTGTGCCGCGCCAGCGGGGACACGGCCGCGGTCGCCATGGGGCTGAACCTGCTGGCCCTGCTGGACGTCCGTGCGGGGGACCGCGCTTCCGCCGACGTACGGCTGTCGGAGGCGCTGGTGCTGGCCCGGTCCACCGGCGACCTGTGGAACGAGGCGCTGGCGCTGAGCGGCCAGGGAGCGGTGGCGGCGCACCGGGGCGACTTCACCACCGCCGACGCCCGCTACAGCGCGGCGCTGATGATCCTGCGCGGGATGGACCACCGCTGGGGCGTGGGGGTGGTGCTCATCGGGCAGGCCACCGCCGCCGAGCGTCAGGGGGACGTGGCCGCGGCCGACCGCTGCTACCGGGAGTCGCTGGACATCCAGCGCGACATCGGAGCGGCGCCGGAGCTGGCCCGGTGCCTGTACGGCGTGGGCCGGGTGGCGCGCGTGCTCGGCTCGTCCGCCCAGGCCTACGACTACCTGAGCGAGGGGCTGGTGCTGAGCCAGGGCACCGGCCAGCGGGCCGGCGTGGCGGTGGGCCTGGCCTCCATCGCCCGGGTCGCGGCCGCGGACGGCGAGGTGGCCGAGGCGTGCCGGCTGGCCGGGGCGGCCGCGGCGCTCCGCGAGCGCTCGGCCCCGCACCTGCCCGTCCGCTCGTGGGCGCGCGTGGCCGAGGAGCTGGGCGTGGACGCGGCGGCGTCGGCGGCCTGGTGGCACGAGGGGCGGCGGACGGACCCGAGCGCGGCGGCGGCGCTGGCGCTGCGGGTCGCCGAGACCGGCCGGCTGCCCCGGCCCCGGACGCCCCCGCGCGAGACGGTCCCCGAGCGCAAGGACCTCACCCGGCGGGAGCTGGAGGTGGCCCGGTTGGTCAGCCGGGGCCTGGGGAACAGGGACATCGCGGTGAAGCTGTTCATCACCCCGGCGACGGTCGCGCGGCACGTCGCCAACATCAACCGCAAGCTCGGGTTCCACTCCCGCAAGCAGATCGCGGCCTGGGTCGGCGACGCCCGACCCCGGCGGTGAGTCGCCCCCTGTCCCGATAGCAGCGCTACGACCTGCTATTTCAGGATCACGAACACCCTGGGTGCAGAAAATACATATGCAGCTGCACACGTGAATGCATGTGCAAACGCCGATTCGCGCGCTAGTGTCGTGCACAACGAGGACGCGGAACCCCGCCGACGTCAGGCGGAGGGGCGACGCCCCTCGGAGGTCCTGGAGGTGCGAGTCTCCAGGGCACCGCGGAGCGGCCGTGCGGAGCCATCCGCCCGGCGGACCCGCTCCGCCCCCTCGGGGGCGGCGGAGCAGGGCCCGGCGGCGGCACCGCGGAATCGCTGGAGGACCGTGCGGCCGCGGGTGCGGAGAGGGGAGGCACCCGCGGCGCCGACGGGCACGGCGCTACCGGGCTCGCCACGTGGAGGGGGCGTGACGAGCCCGGCAAGCGATGGCGCCGGACTCACCGGCAGGCGATCGAGGCGATGTGGGGGACGGGATGAGTGATCGGACCGCGCACGGCGCTCCGTCCGGTTCGCTCACCGAGGGGCTGCTGGAGCGGCTGCAGAGCTCGGCCCGCACCCCCGCGATCGGCGCGGCCGACGGCGCGCGGACCCCGGCGATCGTCTTCGCCGCCACCGCCGAGCGGGCCGCGGCGGGGCTGGTGCGCCGGGGCGTCCACCCGGGGGACGTGGTGGCCGTGCTGGCCCCGCCCTCGCCCGACCGGCTGCTGGCGGTGTTCACCGCGCTGGCCGCGGGGGCGGTGGTGCTGCCGCTGGTCCAGGACGACCGCTCGGCCGCCGCCGAGGTGCTCACCACCACCGACGCCCGGCTGCTGCTGGCCGCCGAGGAACTCGCGCCGGAGGCGCTGGAGCTGGCCGACCGGTCCCGGGTGCGCCAGGTCGTCGCCTTCGGGCAGGCCGCCGAGACCACGCCGTTCGACGAACTGCTGCTGCCCGGCCCGGAGGGGGCCGAGCCCGACCGCGGCGACGGCGCCGGGGAGTCCGGGCTGATGACCTACGTGGCCGACGCCCGGTCGGTGCGCACCGCCCTGCACGGCCAGGAGGAGCTGCTGGGCCGCTTTCGCGCGCTCGATGCCGACCTCGCCCTGACCCACCAGGACACGGTGGCTTTGGACGCGTCCATGCCCGAGGCCGAACGGGTGGTGCTCGCGGCGGTCGCTCTGTGGCGCGGCGCCTCCGTGGTGGCCTCCCCCGGCGAGGCCGACACTGACCTGGCCGCCCTGGGCGTCACCGTCCAGGGCTCGCCGGGTCCCGCACGCATCGGCTGACAGGCCGCCCCCGCGGTCCCGGGGAGGTGCGCCGGCTCCCGTCCGTTCCGCCGGCGCACCTGCCCGGGGCCGGCCCCGGTGCCTCGCGGCGGGGGTGCCGACGGTGCGGTACCGGCACAGGGCGGCCCGAGCAGCCCGAGCGGTCCGAGCAGCCCGAGCGGTCCGAGCAGCCCGAGCGGTCCAAGCGGTCCGAGCGGCCCGAACGGGCGCGGTGGCGGCGGGACCCGGGCCGGGCGGCGCGCCTCAGGCCTGCGGCACGGCCAGGGCCCTCTTCATCGCGTCGTAGAAGGGCTGCGCCGACGCCCGCGCGGCGGGCACGGCGTGCATCCAGCGCAGGAAGCTGTGGACCATGCCCGGGGCGTCCCACCGCTCCACCGGGACGCCGGCCTCCTCCAAGCGCTCGGCGAAGGCGGCGCCGTCCTCCTTGAGGGGGTCGTGCTCGGCGGTGAGGACGAAGACGGGCGGCAGCACCGACAGGTCGCGGGCGCGCGCCGGGGGCACGTAGTGCGGCAGCTCGGAGACCGGGAAGCCGCCGAGGAAGGTCGCCATGTACCACCCCAGCTCGTCGGCGCTCATGCCGCCCGAGTCGTCGGCGTCCCCGCCGGAGGTGCCGGAGGCGGCGGCGAAGCCCTCGCCCAGGGCGGCACCGGTGCCCGGGTAGACCAGGCCCAGGTGGACCGGCCCGGGGACGCCGCGCTCGGCGGCGATGAAGGCGGTGCACAGCGACAGGAACCCCCCGGCGCTGTCCCCGGCGACCGCGATCCGCCCGGGGTCGGCGCCCAGGGCGGCGGCGTTCGCGCGCAGCCACCGGTAGGCGGCGAAGCAGTCCTCCAGCGCGGCCGGGTAGCGGTGCTCGGGCGCCATCCGGTAGTCGACCGAGACCACCAGCGCCCCGGCCTGCTCGGCCAGCAGCCGGACCGCGTTGTCGTGGGTGTCCAGGCCGCCGACGACGAACCCGCCGCCGTGCAGGTAGAGCACCGCCGGCAGGTCCTGCCGGGCGGTCGGCCGGTAGATGCGCACCGGGACCTCCGGCGCCCCCTCGGGGCCGGGGACGCGGCGGTCCTCGACGGAGTGCAGGTCGGCCAGGCGCGGCGCCTCCAGCGCCTCGGCCCGCTCGCGGGCGCGCTCCGCCGGGACGTCGAGTGCGTCGTCGAAGACGACCTCGGTGAGGGTGCCGAGGTACTCCTGAAGCTCGGGGTCGACCGCCATGCCGCCCGCCTCCTGATTCCGCTCGCCGGGCGCTCGGGGCGCCGGCCGGGGACGGCCCCCGGCCACGGCGAATCTACACACCCGGGCCGATACCACTCACACCGGGGATGAAATGCGAATACGACCGACGGTGACCGTCGGGGCGGGAACGCAGGGTCACTCCTCGGGCAGGTCGATCTCGAACCAGGCGACGTGGGTGGCGTCGCTCCGGTACTCGCCGCTGCGCGTGGTGCAGCTCTCGATGATCAGCTTGCCGCGGCCGTAGTCCCCGTCGGCCTCGCGCAGCTCCCCGTCCGGGCCGGCGTCCCGGCTCTTCTCGCCCTGGTCGGCCACGGCCACCCGGACCCGGCCGCGCTCGATCCGGATGGACAGCGTCATCACGCCGCCGATCTGGCCGGAGCGGGAGTGCAGCAGCGCGTTGGTGGCCAGCTCGCTGGCGGCCAGCTCGGCGTCGTCGACCGCCTCGCCGGGCACCGGGCCGCCCGGCGGTCGGGCCTGCTCCAGGACGTCCCGAACGCGTGCGCGGATCGAGCGCACGGCGGTCAGGTTGCCCACGCAGCTCCACACGGTGTGGTCGGTCGCGGCCGCCGCGAACTCGTCCTCGGCCAGGCCGGGCGCGGCGACGGGGTCGGCAGCGGCGTACTCCTGGAGTCGCTGCGATTCGGTCATCCCCGTGTCACTCCCATCACCGGCCGACGGTAGCCGCTGGCCTCACCTTAGACAAAGGCGCACCATGACCAGGACAGCACACCCGGGCCCGGTCGGCGGCGGCAACCCCACAAAACACGTCTCCGTGTCCGGTCCCGATACGACAAAGAACAGGCCCGCCCGTAAACACCCCTTTCCACCTGCACATTCCCCGGGCCCCGCGGACCGGGGGCCCACGCGGCGCGGCGGGGCGGACACGAGGGTGAAATCCCTGACACGGCCGCCTTCAAGAACGATAATCGTTACCATCACCACGCGCCCCTCTTTCTTCCCCGGGGCGCCTTCGACCATCCAGGGACAACGTTCGGAAGGCACCAGATGAAGATCGCGTTCGCGGGCAAGGGCGGGAGCGGCAAGACCACCCTGTCCGCCCTGTTCACCCGGTTCCTCGCCGAGTCGGGGCACACGGTGGCCGCCATCGACGCCGACATCAACCAGAACCTCGGCCAGGCCCTGGGCGTGCCCGCCGACGAGCTGGCCGCACTCCCCCCGCTCGGCGGGCACCTGACCGAGATCAAGGACCTGCTGCGCGGCACCAACCCGCGCATCCCCTCCGCCGAGGCGATGGTCAAGACCACCCCGCCCGGCCGCGGGTCGCGCCTGCTCGCCCTGGACGGCGACAACCCGGTGCACCGGCGGTTCGGCCTGCGCACGGCCGGCGGCGCGGTGCTCATGGCCACCGGCCCCTTCACCGAGGACGACCTGGGGGTGGCCTGCTACCACTCCAAGGTCGGCGCGGCGGAGCTGTACCTGAACCACCTGGTGGACGGGGAGGGCGAGTACGCGGTCGTGGACATGACCGCCGGCGCCGACTCCTTCGCCTCGGGGCTGTTCACCCGGTTCGACGTCACCTTCCTGGTCGCCGAGCCGACGCTGCGCGGCGTGGGGGTCTACCGCCAGTACGCCGACTACGCCCGCGAGCACGGCGTGCGGATCATGGTGATCGGCAACAAGGTCGAGGACGGTGCGGACCTGGAGTTCCTGCGCGAGCACGTCGGGGACGCCCTGGTCGCCGCCTTCGGGCACTCGCGCTTCGTGCGCGCCATGGAGAAGGGGCGCCACCCCCGCCTGGACGAGCTGGAGGACGACAACCTCAAGGTGCTCGCCTGGATGCGCGACGCGGTGGACGCGACCCCCAAGGACTGGGAGGCCTTCACCCGGCAGGGCGTGGAGTTCCACCTGCGCAACGCCGAGGCGTGGGCGGAGGCGGCCACCGGGCGCGACCTGCGGGGGCAGGTCGACCCGGACTTCACGATGGGGCCGTCGGCGCTGGCCGCGTCCCGTCGCCCCGCGGCCTCCTGACCCTCCCTTTACCAAGCATGCGCTTGATATAAGCCAAAACGGGCGAAACTTACCTCAAACAACACGTTTTCGGGAACCGCAGGCATCGATTCGATCACGACATCACGGCCCCGGAAGGCGCTTCCGGGACCGTGAGACGCACTCGCACCATCCGGACGCCGGTGCGCCTGACGCAACTTGCGATAATCGCATCACCGCAGGTCACGCCCATTTTAGCTACGTTACGTAACGAAATGCCATAAGACCTCCCTCACACCCGGTTTCACCCCCTGTCATCGATTGACCACGGTTTGACGTGCATCTTCACGGTGATGACTATCGATCAGGTCGGTGCGCGCCACGCGTGCGCCGCGGGTGCCTCCCCCCTCGTCGCCGTTCCCCCGGTCCCGGCGCCGGAACGCACCCTGTCCTGACCCCAGCCCGAACCGAGGTGTCACGTGTCGTCCCTGCCCAGCGAGTCCGACCATCGGCCCACCGCCCAGGACACGGCGGCGGCCCCCAGCCGCCGCTCCGTCCTCATGGCGGGTGCGGCCGGCGCCGTCGTCGTCCCCGCGCTCTCCGCCTGCGGTTCAGGCTCGAGCGGCGGGAGCGGCGAGGGCGGCGGGCGCCTCCGGGTCGGTGTGGCCGGCGGCTCCTCCAATGACACCGTGGACGCCCACGACCCCACGGACAACCCCGACATCGCCCGCGTCTACAACCTGTACGCGGGCCTGTGCCGGTTCGCCGCCGACTTCAGCATCGAGCTGGCGCTGGCCGAGTCGCTGGAGCCCAACGAGGCCGCCGACGTGTGGACCGCCACGCTCAAGAAGGACCTGACCTTCCACGACGGGTCCCCGGTCAACGCCGATGCGCTCATCTTCACCCTCAAGCGCATCACCGACCCCGACAAGCCGGGCACCAGCGCCGAGCAGCTGTCCACGATGAAGCGGGACGAGCTGAAGAAGGTCGACGACCTGACGGTCGAGATCCCCTTCGAGAAGCCCTACGTCACTTTCAAGGAGCTGTGCGCCGAGTACGCCATGGGCGTGGTGCCCGAGGGCTACGACCCCGAGAAGCCCGTCGGCGCCGGCCCCTTCGCCTTCAAGGAGTTCACCAAGGGCGAGCGCAGCCTGTTCACCGCCTTCGACGGCTACTGGGACGGCCGCCCCAAGATCGACGAGGTGGAGATCATCAACTTCGCCGACGAGAGCGCCCGGGTCAACGCCCTGGTCAGCGGCGAGGTGGACGTCATCGCCCAGGTCCCGCACAGCCAGATCGAGGTCGTCGAGTCCAACGACAACCTCCAGATCATGGAGTCGGAGTCGGGCATGTGGCTGCCGTTCACCATGCGGGTGGACCAGGAGCCCTTCGACGACGTCAAGGTGCGCCAGGCGTTCCGGCTCATCGTCGACCGCCAGAAGATGATCGACCAGGCGCTCAACGGCTACGGCCTGGTCGGCAACGACATGTACTCGCGGTTCGACCCCTTCTACAACGAGGAACTGCCCCAGCGGGAGCAGGACATCGAGGAGGCCCGCAAGCTCCTCAAGGAGGCCGGCTACGAGGACGACCTGGAGGTCGAGCTGGTCACCGGCCCGATCAACGCCGGTGCCGAGGCCGCCGCCCAGGTCTTCCAGGAGCAGGCCAAGGAGGCCGGGGTCACCGTCAAGCTCAAGCGGGTGACCAGCGAGGAGTTCTACGGCGACAACTACCTCAAGTGGACCTTCGCCCAGGACTTCTGGAGCGCCCGCCACTACCTCTCCCAGGCCGCCCAGGGCTCCTACCCCGGCGCGCCCTTCAACGAGACGCACTGGGAGGACGAGGAGTGGATCGAGCTGGTCGACGAGGCCCGCCAGACCACCGACGACGACGAGCGCAAGGAGCTCGTCCAGAAGGCGATGGAGATCGAGTACGAGCGCGGCGGCTACATCGTCTGGGGCTTCCCGAGCATGATCGACGGGATGAGCACCAAGGTGAAGGGCTTCGAGCCCTCCGTGGTGGGCCACCCGCTGGGCGGCTACAACTTCCGCTCGGTGACCATCGAGGGCTGACCGTCGAGCACTGACCGGACGGGGGCGGCGCGCCGGCGCGCCGCCCTCCCGAACGCCCGCTCCCGCCGACTCCGAAGGTCACCATGCTTCGACTCATCCTGTACCGCCTCTGCTACGGGCTGCTGACCCTCTTCGTGGTCTCGCTCGTGGTCTTCGCGGCCACCCAGGCGCTGCCGAGCGACCCGGCCCAGGCCATCCTGGGCCGCGAGGCCGCCGACCCGGCCCGCCTGGAGGCCCTGCGCCGCGAGCTCAACCTCGACCAGCCGCTGGCCCTGCAGTACTGGAGCTGGCTCAGCGGCGTCCTGGTGCTGGACTTCGGCACCTCGCTCTCGGGCGGCATGCCCGTCTCCGAGCTGCTCGGCCCGCGCATCCAGGCCAGCCTGACCCTGATGCTGATCACCGCGGTCATCGCCGCCCCCATCGCGATGGCCATCGGCGCCTTCGCCGCGCTCCGCCGCGACCGCCGCTTCGACCACTCCTCCTCCATGATCACCCTGGTGCTGGCCGCCGTCCCGGAGTTCGCCGTCGGTATCGTCGCCATCCTGCTGCTGTCCACCGGCGGGCTGAAGCTGCTGCCCGCGGTCTACGCCGGCAGCTCCACCGAGGTGCTCTCCAACCCCGACCAGCTGGTCCTGCCGGTGCTGACGCTGGCCATCGCGGTCAGCCCGCCGATCATCCGGATGATGCGCGCCTCGATGATCGAGGTGCTGGAGAGCGAGTACGTCCAGCAGGCCCGGCTCAAGGGCCTGCCTGAGCGGACGGTCATCTGGCGGCACGCCGCGCCCAACGCGATCGGGCCGGTGGCCCAGGTGATCGCGCTGCAGCTGGGCTGGCTGGCCGGCGGCGTGGTCGCGATCGAGTTCCTGTTCAACTTCCCGGGCATCGGCAAGGCCCTGATGGACGCGATCGAGGCCCGCAACCTCCCGGTCATCCAGGCCGTCACGCTGCTGATCGCCGCGGTGTACGTGCTGGTCAACCTGGTCGCCGACGTCGTCGGACTGGCCGCCAACCCGAAGGTGAGGGTGTCGTCGAGATGAGCACTGCCGACACCGCGCGCACCGGCGGCACCGCCGCGGCGCCCGCCGGGCCCGTCCGCCGCCCCGGACTGCTGCGCACCGCCTGGCGCTACCACCGCACCAAGATCGGCGTGGTGCTGGCCGGCGCCGTGCTGCTGGTCGCCGTCGCCGGACCGTTCCTGAGCCCGTTCTCCCCGACGGAGATGGCCGGGCTGCCCAACTCCGCCGACGCCGAGGACACCCTGCTGGGCACCGACGAGGTCGGCCGCGACGTCTTCAGCCGGTTCCTGCACGGCGGCTACACCCTGGTGAGCATCGCCGTGCTCTCCGCCCTGGCCGGCGTGGTCGGAGGCGCCGTGCTCGGCCTGGTCGCCGGGTACCTGCGCAACTGGGCCGACGAGCTGATCATGCGCACCAACGACATGCTGCTGGCCTTCCCGCAGCTGGTGCTGGCCCTGCTGCTGCTGTCCATCCTGGGGCCGCAGGTGTGGCTGATCGTCGTGATCATCGCCCTGTCGCACGCCAACCGGGTGGCCCGGGTGACCCGCGAGGCCACGCTCAAGGTGGTCGAGCAGGACTTCGTCAAGTCCGCCGAGGCGATCGGGGTCCCCCGGTGGCGGATCATGGCCGCCGAGATCCTGCCCAACATCACCAGCCCGCTGCTGGTCGAGCTGGGCCTGCGGATCACCTACTCGGTGGGCACCATCGCCACGCTCAGCTTCCTGGGCATGGGCCTGCAGCCGCCGACGGCCGACTGGGGCCTGATGATCAACGAGGGCCGCACCGCCATCACCATCCAGCCGTGGGCGGTCGTGCTGCCGGTCGCGGCGGTCGCGGTGCTGACCATCGGCGCGAACCTCATCACCGACGGGCTCTCCCGGGCCTCCATCGGGATCGACCGGGGGGTGGAGAAGTAATGACCGGCTCCGAACCAATGACCGGAACCGAACAGGCGGAAGGGGACGGCGCCGCGGCGCTGCGCGTGGAGGACCTGGCCGTGGTCGGCCACCCCTCGAACGTGCGGATCATCTCCGGGGTGTCGCTGACCCTGCGGCGCGGGCACATCCTGGGCCTGGTCGGCGAGTCCGGGTCGGGCAAGACCACCCTGGGGCTGTCGCTGCTGGCGCACTGCAAGCGCGGCACCGAGGTCGCCGACGGCGCCATCGAGGTCTCGGGAACCCCGCTGACCGGGCTCGACGAGGCCCGGGTGCGGAGGCTGCGCGGCCGCGCGGTCGCCTACATCCCGCAGTCCCCGGCCTCGGCGCTCAACCCGGCGCTGCGGCTGCGCACCCAGCTCATCGAGGCGCTGCACGAGTGGGACGAGCAGGAGCGCGGGCCGCGCGCCGACCGGGTGCGCGAGGTGCTGCGGGAGGTGGCGCTGCCCGACGACGACGCGTTCCTCTCCCGCTACCCGCACCAGCTCTCCGGCGGCCAGCAGCAGCGGGTCGCCATCGCCATGGCCTTCGCCGGCTACCCCGACGTGATCGTCATGGACGAGCCCACCACCGGCCTGGACGTGACCACCCAGGCGCACGTGCTGGCGACCATCCGCTCGATGACCCGCGACTACGGCATCGCGGGGGTGTACATCAGCCACGACATGGCGGTCGTCGCCGACCTGGCCGACGACATCGCGGTGATGTTCAAGGGCGAGGTCGTCGAGCGCGGCGCGGCGGCGCGGGTGCTGGCCGAGCCGGAGCACCCCTACACGCGGCGGCTGCTGCGCGCCGTGCCGCTGCTGCGCACCGAGGGCCACCCCGAGCCCGGGGAGCCGGACGCCGAACCGGTGCTGCGGATCTCCGGGCTCCAGGCCGGCTACGGGCGCACCACGGTGCTGCACGACATCGAGCTGGAGGTCCAGCGCGGCGAGTGCGTGGCCCTGCTGGGCGAGTCCGGGTCGGGCAAGACCACGCTGTCGCGGTCGGTCGCCGGGCTGCACACGCAGTTCTCCGGCGAGATGCTGTTCGACGGCGCCCCGCTGGCGCACAGCAGCTACCGGCGCACCGCCGACCAGCGGCGCCGGGTGCAGTACATCTTCCAGAACCCCTACGAGGCGCTGAACCCGCGCAAGCGGGTGCGGGACCTGATCCTGGCGCCGTACACGCACCTGGCGGGGCGGCCCCGGGACCCCGACGCGGTGGTGGCCAACGCCCTGGAGCGGGCGGCGCTGCCCGCGGAGTACGCGGCGCGCTTCCCCGAGCAGCTCAGCGGCGGTGAGCGGCAGCGGGTGAGCATCGCCCGCGCCATCTCCACCGGGCCCGAGCTCCTGATCTGCGACGAGATCACCTCGGCCCTGGACGTCTCGGTGCAGGCCGAGATCGTGGAGCTGCTGCGCAACCTCCAGGACGAGGGGATGGCGCTGCTGTTCGTGACCCACAACATCGCCCTGGTGTCGAACATCGCGCAGAAGGTGGCGGTGCTCAACAAGGGCGAGATCGTGGAGTACGGGCACGTGGGAGAGGTGATGGCGCGGCCGCGGCACGAGTACACGCGCGCGCTGATCGCCGACACCCCCGACTTCGAGCTGTCGCTGCCCGACGAGGCGCGGGCGGCGGACACGCAGCTGCCGGAGGCCGCCGGGCAGTAGCACGGCGGAGGCGTCCGCGGGGGCGGCGGGGTGTTCCCCGCCGCCCCTTCGCCGTTCCGGCGGCCGGGCGCCCCGGCGCCTGTCGGCGGCTCCGGCCCTCCGGCACCCCCGATCGCGGTCAGTCCGCCTGCTGGGCCTGGACGGCCGTGATGGCGACGGTGTTGACGATGTCGCCGACCAGCGCACCGCGGGACAGGTCGTTCACCGGCTTGCGCAGCCCCTGCAGGACCGGGCCGACGGCGACGGCGCCCGCGCTGCGCTGCACCCCCTTGTAGAGGATGTTGCCGGTGTTCAGGTCGGGGACGATGAACACGGTCGCGCGCCCGGCGACCTCGCTGTCGGGGAGCTTGGTGCGGGCCACGCCGGGGTCGATGGCCGCGTCGTACTGGATCGGCCCCTCCACGGCCAGCTCGGGTGCGCGCTCGCGGACCAGCGCGGTGGCCCGGCGCACCTTGTCCACGTCGGCTCCGGTGCCCGAGGCGCCGGTGGAGTAGGAGAGCATGGCCACCCGCGGCTCCACTCCGAACCCGCGCGCGGTGCGGGCCGAGTCGACGGCGATGGCGGCGAGCTGCTCGGCGTCGGGGTCGGGGTTGACCGCGCAGTCGCCGTACACCAGCACCCGGTCGGCCAGGCACATGAAGAAGACGCTGGAGACCAGGGAGCTGCGCAGGACCTCGAAGGAGGGGCGGATGGTCTGGGCGGTGGTGTGCACCGCGCCGGAGACCATGCCGTCGGCCATCCCGCACTGCACCATCATGGTGCCGAAGTAGGACAGCTCGCGGACGGTGTCGCGGGCCAGCTCCCTGCTGACGCCCTTGTGCGCGCGGAGCCGGGCGTACTCCTCGGCGAAGCGTTCCACGAGCCCGGGGGCGGCCTCCGGGTCGACCACCTCGGCGGCGGACAGGTCCAGGCCCAGGTCGGCGGCGCGGGCGCCGACCTGCCGGGGCGACCCGAGCAGCACCAGGTCCGCGGCGTCGCGCCGGAGCAGCAGGTCGGCGGCGCGCAGCACCCGCTCCTCGGTGCCCTCGGGCAGCACGATGCGGCGGCGGTCGGCGCGGGCCCGCTGCAGCAGGGTGTGCTCGAACATGAGCGGGGTGACCACCGGCGAGCGGGCCACCTGGAGCCGCTCGACGATGTCGCGGCCGTCGACCGCCTCGGCGAACACGCCCAGCGCGGTCTCGATCTTGGTCCCGGCGCCGGGGGCGATGTGCCCGCGGGTGCCGGCGGCCCGGGTGGCGGTGGGGAAGGTGTCCAGGTCGGTGGCGAGCACGGGCAGCCGGATGTCCATGCCGGTGAGCAGCCGCCACACCGGTTCGGGCAGGTCGGCGCCGCCGGTGAGGACCACCCCGGCCAGCGGGGGGAAGTCGGCCGAGGTGTGCGCGGCGTCGATCGCCGGCAGCAGGGCGCTGGCCCGGTCGGAGGCCATGATCACCACGTGGTCGGGTTCGAGCCGGTCCAGGATGCTCGGCAGCGACATGGCCGCGACCAGCAGTCCGGAGACCTCGCGGCCGAGCCGCTTCTCCTCGCCGAAGAGCAGCCGCGCCTGGCAGGCGTGCTGCAGGTCGCGCAGCGTGGGGGCGCGCAGCCGGGGGACCTCGGGCAGCACGTAGCCCTCACCGTCCAGGCGCTCGCGCAGGCCGGGGGCCTGGTCGGGGTCGACCCGGTCGACCACGGTGGCCAGCAGGGAGGCGTGCTCGCGGTCCAGTTCCTGGCGGGCGATGGCGATGACGTCGCGGACCTCGGCCTCGCCGCGCCCGGCGCCGGAGACCACCAGCAGCACGGGGGTACCGAGGTTGGCGGCGACGCGGGCGTTGAAGGAGAACTCGGTGGCCGAGCCGACGTCGGTGTAGCCGGAGCCGACGACCACCATGGCGGCGTGCCGGGAGGCGACCTCGTGGTAGGACTCGACGATGCGCGCCATGGCCCGGTCGGGGTCGGCGCGGACGTCGGCGTACTCGGCCCCGACGCACTCCTCGTAGGCGTCCTGCAGGTCGAAGCGGGTGCGCAGGGTCTCCACGATGGGGTCGCGGTCGCGCCCGTGCCCGCCGGCGACGGGCCGGAACACCCCGACCGAGTGGACCGTGCTGGAGAGCTGCTCGGCGGTCCCGAGCGCGACGACCGCCTGCTGGCTGTCGGCGTCGGTGGCCGCGATGTAGACGCCCCGCGTCATGCGCCCCGCCTTTCGAAGTCCTGCCCACGCGCCATCGGAGCCATGACCCCATGCGCCGCGAGGGGCCGTGGCCCCCAGGCACGCCGGGGCCGTGGCCCGCGTCCAACGGGGCCCGTGAGAACAAAGGCCCCCGCACCACGGTAAGCCGGACAAGCGGGCCCCCTCGGGCAGGTCCACCCCGACCGGGGATTTCGAAAGGCAAAGCTTCGCCCAATGCGGCGAGAGGCGGTGAGTCGGCCGGGGCGGCGCTCCAGCGGGAAGCGGCATCGAGCGCAGAGGGCGCGGACCGCCCGGAAGCGGCGGCGACGAGGGAGTCGGGCGGGTCCCCGCTCCTGCTTGTCGGCCGCCGGGCCCCTCGCGGTCCAGGCGTCAGCGGCGACGGATCGGCAGGTACCCCGCTCACGCCCGCTTCCCGGCCGCCGGGTCCGCGCCGGTCAGGGGTGGGGCAGCGACGACGGATCGGCAGGTACCCCACTCGCGCCCGCTTCCCGGCCGCCGGGTCCGCGCCGGTCGGGGCAGAGGAACGGCGACGACGGAGCCGGGCGGTTCCCCGGCCCTGTCGGTCGGCTGTCGGGCCCCTCGCGGTCCGGGCCAGAGGCGGCGACGGAGCAGCTGGTACCCCGCTCGCGCCCGCTTGCCGGGCGGCGGGCCGCCGCCGGTCGGGCCGGGAGGAGCGGCCAACGCATCGATAGTGGCGAAATCACCACTCAACTGCACATCGGGTGGCAATACCACCACTATCGATGCGCCCACCCCCTGGCCTGTGCCCGATGCGCCACGAGATGTCCGGTCCGAGGCGCCCCAGAGGGGCTCGCGCGCCCTGACCGGCGGGCCGGAGCCCCTTCGGGGACCGTAACCCTGGTTTCCGGTCCGCCGCATCAAGATCGGTGTCCGGTTCGCCCGGCTCGCGGGCGGTGCGGGGCCCCTCGCGGGCCCGCGCCCGGGGCCGGGTGGGGCGCCGGGAAGGGGGCGGGGCGCGGCGGCGGCCAGACCGGAACGGGATTCGGTACCGACACCCCCTCCAACGGGGCACCAGCCGCGCCGTCGCCGCCCTTGACCTGGACCGGCGGTGACCCGGCGGCCGACCAGCAGTCGGGGAACCGCCCGGCTTCATCGTCGCCGCCCTCCCGCCCCCGACCACCGGCGGCCCGCCGCCCGGCAAGCAGGGGCGCCCCCACCAAGCCCCATCTACAACCTAGCGCTCGCTTGGTGTGCGGGTTAGGATTCCGGTGCCGCGCACGACCTCACCGAAACACCCCCTCTCCCCCGGCCCCTCGCCGGTCCGGACGGGGGGCGGCCGCGAAAGGACACACCGATGACGGCAGCCCTGCCCGCCTACTCCAACCACATCGGTGGCGCGTCCCGGCCCGCGATCGGCGGCGGGTGGCTCGACAGCACCGACCCCGCCACGGGGCGGGTCTGGGCGCGCGTGCCCGATTCCGGGCCCGAGGACGTCGCCGAGGCCGTCGCCGCCGCCCGCCGGGCCTTCCCCGAGTGGCGGGCCCACTCCCCCGCCCGGCGCGCCGCCGCCCTGCACCGGTGGGCCCAGGCCGTCGGTGAGCACGCCGAGGACCTGGCCCGCACCGAGAGCCGCGACAACGGGCGCGTCCTGCGCGAGACGCGCGGCGCCGACCTGCCCGGCGGCGCCCTGCACATCGAGTACAACGCGAGCCTCGCCGACAAGACCGCCGGGGAGACCGTCGACCTCGGCGGCACCGCCTCGGTCTCCACCTTCTACGAGCCCTACGGCGTCGTCGGCGTGATCCTGCCCTGGAACGCCCCGCTGGCCATGTTCTTCGCGAAGGTCTCCGGCGCCCTGGCCGCGGGCAACACGGTCGTGGTCAAACCCGCCGAGCAAGCCTGCTGTTCGGTGCTGGCCGGGTGCGCGCTGCTGGAGGAGGCGGGGCTGCCGCCCGGGGCGGTGAACGTGGTCGCCGGCACCGGCGAACGCGCCGGGGAGGCCCTGGTCCTCCACCCCGACGTTGCCAAGGTGCACTTCACCGGGTCCACTGCGACCGGGCGGCGGGTGACCGAGCTGTCCGCGGAGGGCCTCACCGACCTCTCCCTCGAACTGGGCGGCAAGTCGCCGTGCATCGTCTTCGACGACGCCGACCTGGACGCGGCCGCCGACGGGGCCGCCGGGGCGATCTACACCGGCGGCGCCGGCCAGTCCTGCGTCGCCGCCTCCCGCCTCCTGGTGCAGGACTCCGTCTTCGAGGAGTTCACGGCCCGGCTGCGCGACCGCGCCCGGGCGCTGCGGGTGGGTGCCCCCGCCTCGCCCGGCACCGACATGGGCCCCATCGCCTTCGCCGAGCAGTACCGCAAGGTGCTCTCCTACCTCGAACTGGGGCCGAAGGAGGGCGCTGAGACGGTCTTCGGCGGCCGCCACGGCCCGGACGCGCTCAGCGAGCCCGACCCGGACCTGTCCGAGGGCTACTGGGTCGAGCCGACCCTGTTCGCCGCCGAGGACAACGGCCTGCGGATCTGCCAGGAGGAGATCTTCGGCCCGGTGGCCGTGGCCCTGCCCTTCTCCACCGAGGAGGAGGCCTACGCCGTCGCCAACGACACCGGGTACGGGCTGGCCGGCGGCGCCTGGACGCGCGACCTGGCACGGGCGCGGCGGGCCGTCGCCGCGATCGACGCCGGGACGGTGTGGATCAACACCTTCCGCCGCCTGCACTGGGCGGTGCCCTTCGGTGGCCGCAAGCAGAGCGGCAACCTGCCCTCCAACGGTCGAGACGCGCTGCGGGAGTGGCTCACCCTCAAGACCGCCTGGATCGAGCCGGGGTGAGGCGGGAGGGGCGCACGTCCGCGCCCCGTCGCCTCAGATACCGACCCGGAACATGCCCGAACCCGGCCCGGACAGGAAGGACGTGACGGATGCTGATGCGCGCGGCGGTGCTGACCGCCTTCGGCTCCCCGCTGGAGATCCGCCAGGTGGAGGCGGGCGACCCCGGCCCCGGCGAGGCGCGGGTGCGCATCGCCGCCTCGGGGGTGTGCGGCTCGGACCTCAAGGCGATCGACGGACACAGCCCCGTCGTGCCGCACACACCGGTCGTCTGCGGGCACGAGAGCTCGGGGACCGTCGAGGCGGTCGGGCCCGGGGCGGAAGGGATCGCCCCCGGAGACCCGGTGCTCATCGCCATGAACCGCCCGTGCGGCAGGTGCCGGATGTGCGCCCGCGCGCAGGCCCACCTGTGCACGGACGATGCACGCCTCAAGGCGATCATGGGACTCACGCCCGACGGCGGGACGCGCCTGCGGATGGACGGCGCCGGGCTGCGGCCCTATCTGGGAATCGGCTCCTTCGCCGAGTACGCGGTGGTCTCCGAGCGGGCCCTGGTCCCGCTGCCCCGGGACGTTCCCTTGGAACCGATGGCCCTGCTGAGCTGCGCGGTGGTCACCGGGGTGGGGGCGGTGCTCACCACGGCGCGCGTCGAGCCCGGCTCCTCGGTACTGGTGGCGGGGTGCGGGGGCGTGGGCCTGAACGCCGTTCAGGGGGCCGCGGTCGCCGGCGCGGCACGGATCATCGCCGCCGACGTGGTGGAGGCCAAGGCGAAGGCGGCGGAGCGTTTCGGCGCCACGGACACGGTCACCGCCGGGGAGGCGCTGGGCGAACGGGTGCGGGAGCTGGTGCCGGGCGGGGTGGACTACGCCTTCGAGGCCACGGGGGTGCCGGGGGTGCTGGCCCAGGCGTTCGGGGCCACGCGCGCGGGCGGCACGACCGTGATGGTCGGCAGCCCGCCCCCGGGCGCCGAGGCGTCCGTTCCGGCGGGGGCGCTGTTCGCCTCCCGCCGGCTGATGGGCTGCCAGGGCGGCGACGCGTCGCCGCACACCGACCTGCCACGCCTGGTCGACCTGTACAAGGCGGGGCGGCTGCGTCTGGAGGAGCTGATCACCGAGCGCGTGGGCCTGGACGGGGTCGAGGGCGCCATCGACCGTGTCCGAAGGGGCGAGGCCGCGCGCGCCCTGGTCGTTCCCGGGGCTTGAGGGGCTCCTCTGCCGGGGGCGGGGGGCACGGCGGGCGGCGGGCCGTGCCCCCTCCGCCCACGCCCTCTCCCCGCCGCTGAGAACGGGTCGGTGCGGCGATTGATCCCCCGGTCGGAAGGGGTTACCGTGAACGGGTCCGAAAAACTGAAACATGTTCTGCTTTTTGCCCGCACCGTCCCCCGCGGGAGCGTCCATGGCCTTCACCGACCTGACCGATGTGCGGCTCTTCCACACCGACGACGGCCCCGCCGCCCCCGCACGGACGCTGCTGCTGGTGCACGGCTGGGGCTCGGACTCCCACGAGTGGGTGCAGCACATCCGCCCGCTCGCCCGGCGCCACCGGGTGCTCGCCCCCGACCTGCGCGGACACGGCGCCTCCTCGGTCCCGGACACCCCCTGCACCCCCCGGGCCATGGCCGCCGACCTGGCCGCACTGCTCGGCCGCGCCGGCACCGGCCCGGTGACCGCCGTCGGCCACTCCATGGGCGGACAGGTGGTCGGCCTGCTCGCCGCCGACCGCCCCGACCTGGTCGACCGGGTGGTCACCGTCGACCCCGGCTACGGGTTCGACCCGGCCGAGACCGATCCGCTGCCCGCCGCCGTGCGCGCCCTGCACGGCCCCGACCCGGTGGGCACGGCCCTGGCCCTGGACTCCTGGAGCACCACCCCCGCCACCCCCGACTGGATCCGCACCTGGCACGAGCGGCGGCTGCGCGCCGCCCGCCCCCGCGTCCTCGCCGAGGCCTTCGCCGGGATGTTCACCGACCCCGGGGCGATCGGCCCCCGTCCCGCCGCCCGGGAGCACCTGGCCGGGCGCGCCCAGCCCGCGCTGTCGTTCTGGCACCACCCGGGTCGGGCCGCCTGGGAGCGGCCCCTGCTCCCGCCCGGGTCGCGGGTGGTGTGCTGGGAGGGCGCGGGCCACCGGCTGCACGAGGAGCGGCCGGCCGACTTCCTCCGCGAGCTGGAGGACTGGCTGGCCGGAACCGACCACGAGAGGTGAGACCGCCGTGAAGTTCAGCCTGTTCATGAACCCCCAGATCCCCGGGTCCGGATACGCCGCCGAGGACAACGCCCGCGCACTGCGCCCCATCGGGCGCGACCGCGCCTCCTACCAGGGGCTGCTGGACGAGGTGCGGGAGATCGCGGTGCACGCCGACCGGATCGGCTTCGACGCCCTGATGCTCACCGAGCACCACTTCCACTCCGAGGGCTTCGAGTTCTCGGTCAACCCCCTGATGGTCCTGGCCGACCTGGCGGCGCGCACCGAACGCATCCTCCTGGCGCCGCTGGGGCTGGTGCTGCCGGCCTGGGACCCCGTCCGCGCCGCCGAGGACGTGGCCCTGCTCGACCACTTCTGCCGCGGGCGGCTGCGCCTGGGCGTGGCCCGGGGCTACCAGTCCCGGTGGGCCGACGTGCTCGGGCAGCGGTGGAAGTCGCAGGCGGCGCGCAGCGACGGGTCGCGCACCGACGACCGCAACTTCGACGTCTTCGGCGAGCTGCTGAAGATCATGAAGATGGCCTGGACGCAGGAGACCCTGCGCTACAAGAGCGACGTGATCGACTACCAGGTGCCCTTCCCCTACGAGGGCATCGAGGGCTGGCCCGCCCAGGAGTGGACGCGCACGTTCGGCGCCCCGGACGAGCTCGACGACGAAGGGCGCATCCAGCGGGTGAGCGTCGTCCCGCGCCCCTACCAGGACCCCTATCCCGAGCTGTGGCAGCCCTTCACCGTCAGCGACCGGTCGGTGGTGCGGGCGGCGCAGGAGGACATCCTGCCGTGGATGTTCACCCCGCTGCCCGGGGAGCACCGCAAGAAGGCCGAGCTGTACCGCGACACGGCCGCCGAGCACGGGCGCCGCTACCGGCTGGGCGAGCACACCGGCATCCTCAAGATCGTGGGCATGGCCGCCACCCGCGAGGAGGCGGTCGCGACGTACGGGGCGAAGATGCACAAGGACTTCGCCTCCTTCTTCGGCCCCTTCGGGTACTTGGAGGTGCTGCGCACCAAGGAGGACGACTCCTCGGCCCCCATCAGCCCGGAGAAGGGCGACTTCAAGCGGATGGCCGATGTCCAGATGGCGCTGATCGGCGGCCCCGACGACGTCAAGCGCGGCATCGAGGCGGTACTGAAGGAGATCCCCGACCTCGAGTGGTTCGGCCTGTTCATGCAGGGCCAGCAGGGGGTGCTCCCCCTCGACACGGTCAAGCGCAACCTGGAGATGTTCGCCGAAGAGGTGATCCCCGAGTTCCGCGACTGATCCGGCTCCTCCGCCTCCGGCCCCCGGGCCCCTGCGGGAGGCGGGCCCCTGCGGGAGGCGGAGGCCGGTCCGGGTGGGGCGGCCGGTTCCGGCCGCCCCACCCGGACCGGCCGTGCCCGGCCGCGTCCGCTCATGCCCGGCCGGCGCGTCCGCCCCGGCCGTCGGCCCCCGAGCGGCGCCGTGCCCGGGGCCGCGCCGGACCGCGGTCCGAAACGTCCCCTTCCCTCCCTCCTTCCTCTCGGACGTGAGTCCGACGGCCTTCTGAGGACCGGGCCCTCTCATGCCGGAAATGGGTCCACTTGCCCCTGTTTTCCGCGTCGCCTTGCGGGCGATAATCGACTGCCCCGCCCGTGGAGAGCGGGCGGGAGGGCCGCCGGACAACTGAAGAGGGAGGGGTATGGAGCTCGAACGCGTCATCATCGGACTCGTCGCCGCGCTCCTGCTCCCGTACTCCATCCCGGCCGTCCGCCCGCGCGCGGGGATCGCCCTGCCCCTGACGGCGATCTACGCCGCCTACGCCCTGGCGCCCGTGCTGGCGTCGGCCACCGCCGGGGTCCTTCTGCCGGCGACGGTGGCCGCCTCCTGGGGCCTGTGGCGCCTGGCCCGCACCGACGCCCACATGCAGGGGTCCCCGCACATCCTCATCTCCCGCTCCGTGGCCGGGACCATCTTCGCCCCGCTGGGCTTCTCCCTGGCCGTCGCGGGGGCCGCCGCGGCGTTGCACACGGGGACAGGGGTCCTCAGCGGGGCGCGTGATCTTATCCTGGACGACAGGACGGCGATCGTGGTGTCGGGGCTCCTGGTCGCCACGTTCATCGGAGGGGAGGTCGTCACTCACACGCTCCACCCGTTCTACGCAGAGCTGAAGAAGGCCGAAGCGGAGGAGATGGAGCCGCTCAAGGGAGCGGGGACGGCCATCGGGTGGCTGGAGCGGTCCATGACCTACGCCCTCGCCGTCGCGGGGCGCCCGGAGGCCATCGTCGTGGTGGTCGGCATCAAGGCGCTGGCGCGCTTTCCCGAACTGCAGAGCAATCAGAAGCGCTTCGCCGAATACTTCCTCATCGGCTCCATGAGCAGCATCGGCCTGGCCCTTCTGATCGCCGCGGTGGTCCGCATCGTCCTAGGAGAGAAGGCACTCGGGTGACACAGCAGCACGCGTCCCTCCACAGCCATCCCCTCTTCGTCGAACTCGCCCGGCTCGACCTGCCGGACGAGGACTACATCCTCGCCGGAAGCGGCCCGCTCCTGGCCCGCGGGATCCGCGCCGACATCACCGACCTGGACGTGGTGGTCCGCGGCCGGGCCTGGGACATCGCCCGCCGGCTGGGCCCGGTGGTCACCGCCCCCTGGGAGGGGGTGCGCCGGGTGGTGCTCTACGGCGGCAGCCTCGACGTGCTCAACGGCTGGTTCCCCTCGATGTGGGACCTGGACGAGTTCATCGAGACCCGCGAGTACATCGACGGCCTGCCCTTCGCCCCGCTCGACCGCGTCCTGCGCTGGAAGCGCCGCCTGGGCCGGGCCAAGGACATCGCCGACATCAACGCCCTGATGGAGCACCTGGTGGGCCGGTCGCCCCTGACCCCCGCGGGGGCCGACGAGCCGCCGCTCACGGCGATCGCCGGAGAGCCCCCCGCGCTGAGCGGGACCGGGCCTCAGAACAGGATCGACATGACCTCGCCGACCTCGCGGAAGCCGACGCGGTCGTAGACGGCCCGGGCGGCGGTGTTGTAGTCGTTCACGTACAGGGTCACCCGCGGGGCGATGTACTCGCGGGCCAGGCGGGCCACCGCGGCCATGCCCGCCACCCCGTAGCCGTGCCCCCGCAGGTCGGGGTGGACCCAGACGCCCTGGACCTGGCAGGCGTACGGGGTGACCGCACCGACCTCGGCCTTGAACACCACGCGGCCGTCCTCGATGCGGGCGAACGCGCGCCCGGAGCGCACCAGCTCGGACACGCGCGCCCGGTACATCGCGCCGCCGTCGCCGGCGTCCGGGGCCACGCCCACCTCCTCGGTGAACATCGCCACGCAGGCCGGGAGCAGCACGTCGAGCTCCTCGGGGCGCACCCGGCGCACGCGGGGGTCGGCGGCCGGGCGGGGCGCCCCCATCAGCTCCAGGACCGGCTGGCGGTCGCGGACCGCCCGGGCCGGGCCCCACGTCGGGCCCAGGCGCTCCCACAGGTCGGTCACGGCCGGGACCGGGCCGACGATGGAGGAGCAGCGGCGGCCGCGCCAGCGCGCCTGCTCGGCGAACTGCCGCACCGCGGTCGGGCCGGCGTCCACCGGGACCAGGTTGGCGCCCGAGTAGCACAGGGCGCTCAGCCGGCCGTTCTCGATGTAGCCCCACACCTCCCCGCCGAGCCGGCCCGGGTCCAGGCCCGAGGAGCGCAGGCGGGAGCTGACGAAGACGTTGCCGACGGGGTCGCGGTCGAGCAGGGCGTGCACGTCCTCGGCGTCGCGCCGGTCGAGCACACGGACAGAGGAGGTTCGCAGCACCCGAATCACCCCGTCTGCCATCAGCCGCCAACCGCCCACAGGCCGCCTCTCGCGGACGACGGGCGCCGTCGTGCGCACGGGTCCGCGCCCGCGGCGGACTGCGCCGCGTCCCTGGTTCAAGACTATGCGACCGACCGTTTCCGGTCGCCCACCGCCCCGCCGGTCCCGACGTGTCGGATACCGCGCCCGGGGCGTGTCCCCCGGGCACTCTTCGGGAGGCGGGGGCCGTCCCTCCGCCTGAGCCGCTGCCGGCCTCCCATGGCGCTGTGCGGTCGTCGCGCAGCGGCGCAGCAGGGGGCGCGGTAAGGGCGCAGTAGGGGCGCGGCCGCGGGCCGAAACCGCTCCGGGGGTCACGACCCTAAGGCCCGATCAGCGCGCCGCGCTCCTCGGCGTCGCGCTCGACGGCGCTCTGGGGCACCTTGGGCTCGGGCTCGGGGCCCGCTTCGCACACCAGGTCGGCGTCGCCGACCGAGCCGGTGTAGGGCACCGTCCCGTCCCGGAGGTAGTCGGCGACCGCCTCGTCCACGCAGGTGTTCCCGCCGAAGGAGACGCCGTGGCTCAGGCCGCCCTCCTCGATCACCAGGCGCGACCCGGGGAAGCGCTCGCGCATGGCGTACGCGCCCTCGACCGGGGTGGGCCCGTCCTCGGTGGCGTGCACCAGCAGCGGCCCCTCCTGGGCCGACCCGGTCCGGGCCCCGGCCGCGGCACCGACGTTCATCCAGGCGTCCGCCTCCGCGGGCCAGAACGCACACGGTGCGTTGTACCAGATGTTGTTCCAGCCGGTGTGCGGCGCTTCGCGGTGCGAGCGCTCGGCGGCGTCGCGCCACAGGGGCCAGGCCGACGGCCACGGGGCGTCGGTGCACTGGGTGGCCAGGTAGGCGGCGTACCCCGGCTCGTCGTCGGGGCCCTCGCCGAAGCGCTCGGCGGCGCCGACCAGGGCCCCCTCGTCCTCGCCGGACACATGGTCGGAGAGCGCCTCGGCCAGCCGCGGCCAGACCGCCGACGCGTAGGCGGCGGGGATGAAGGCGCCCTCGAACTCGGTCGGCCCGACGATGCCGCCGGCCGGCTCCTCCGCCAGCCGCTCGCGCACCGCGGAGTAGGTCTCCTCGACCGCGTCCGCATCGGCGCCCAGGCCGTAGACGTCGTCGTGGCGCCCGGTCCAGGCGAAGAAGTTGCCGATGGCCTCGTCCAGAGCGCGGCTCTGCCTCAGGTTGCTCTCGTACCAGGGCCGCCCCGGGTGGACGACACTGTCGAGGACCATGCGCCCGGTGCGCTCCGGGTACAGCGTCGCGTAGGCCGCGCCGAGATAGGTCCCGTAGGAGTACCCCAGGTAGTCGATGCGGCTCTGGCCCAGCGCGCGCCTGATGCGGTCCATGTCGTGCGCGCTGTCCTCGGTCCGCATGTGCCTGAGGAGGTCGCCGTTGTTCTCGGCGCACGCTTCGGCGTACCCCTGTGCCCGCTGCACCAGCGCGCGCTCGTCCTCGGCGGACGCGGGCACCGTGTCGGGCCGGACCGGGTCGAAGTGGGCGGGGTCGCAGGCGACAGCGGGTGTGCTCGCCCCCGTCCCCCTGGGGTCGAAGCCGATCACGTCGTAGTGCTCGCGCAGGTCCTCGGGGAGCTGTTCGGCGATGCGGACCGCCCACTCGCGCCCGGGGCTTCCGGGGCCGCCGGGGTTCACCACGAGGACGCGGTCGGCCTCGGCCGGCTCGCCGTCGGCGGTGCGCGCGGGGATCCTCGCCAGGGCCAGGCGCACCGTCTCGGCCGTGCGCGCAGCGGCGCCGCCGGTCCTCTGTGTCTCCAGAGGCACGTCGAGCCCGGCGCACTGCGTCCCGGTCCCCTCGACCGTCTCGGCGTCCAGGCCGGTGCACTCGCCCCAGTCCAGGACGGTCCTCCGCTCCCGGTCCTCCCGCCCTGAGGCGTCCGTCGCCCGTTGGGCCCCTGCGCCCTGAGCGATCGCTCCCTGAGCAGCCGTGCCCTGCGCCGCGGCCCCCTGCGCCGGCGCCGCGAGCGCGAGCAGCAGCGCGGCCGGCACGGCCGCGGAAACACTCTTCGCCCCCACCGCACACCCCTCACCCTCGGTGATGGTTCCGATCATCCCTGTGATCATGCCGGATCGGGCGAAGCGACACGGGAGAACGGGGACGAATCGGCGGCGGCCCGGCGCCGGATCGGCGGCGGCAGCCGGACCCGGCCCCCGGCGCCGGTGGGTAGCATCGTTCTGGCCGGGCCCGGACGCGCCCGGCGCGACGTGTGAGGAGCGGGCAGTGCGGTTGGATCGGGTCGATGAGCGGATCATCGCCATTCTCGGCGCCGACGCGCGCGCGAGCTTCGCCGACATCGGGGCCGCCGTGGGCCTGTCCGCCTCGGCCGTCAAGCGCCGCGTCGACCGCCTGGTGGAGTCCGGTGCGGTCCGCGGCTTCACCGTCGTCCTGGAGCCCTCCTCCATCGGGTGGACCACCGAGGCGTTCATCGAGGTGTACTGCCGCCCCCGCACCTCCCCGTCCGAGATCCGGGCCGGCCTGTCGGGCTACGCCGAGGTCACCTCGGCCTGCACGGTGACCGGCGAGGCCGACGCGATGGTGCAGGTGCGGGCGCGCGACATGCAGCACCTGGAGGAGACCATCGAACGGATCTGCGCCGAGCCGTTCGTGGTGCGCACGAAGAGCACGCTGGTGCTGTCCCGCCTGGTCGACCAGCCCATGCCGGCCGGATCGGCGGAGGAGCGGCCGGCCTGAGGCGCCGGCGGCCGCTCCCCCGCCGCGGGGCGGCGTCGGCTCAGTCCTCGGGCAGCTCGACCGGGGCGATCCGGTCGAAGACGTCGCCCGGGCCGGGGTTGGCCGGGTCGGTGGCGCCGCCGAAGTGGTTCATCACGCCCCACACCGCGTTGAGCGCGGTCTGCACCGCCCCCTCGGCCCAGCCGGCGGTCCAGGAGATGTCGTCCCCGGCGAGGAACAGCCCGCGGTGGCGCGGGTCCAGCCGGTCCTGCTTGAAGTGGGTGAACAGCCGCCGCTGGTACCGGTAGTGGCCGGGCAGGTTGGCCTTGAAGGCGCCCATGAAGTACGGCTCGGCCTCCCAGGAGACCGTCACCGGGTCGCCGGTGATGTGCGCGCGGATGTCCACGTCCGGGTAGACCTGGGCCAGCGAGTTGAGCATGACCTCCATCCGCTCCTTGGCCGGGAGCGGGAGCCACTTCAGCGAGTCGTCGCACCAGGTGTAGGACAGGCAGATCGCCGCCGGGCCCTCGCCTTCGCCCTCGAGCAGGTAGGTGCCGCGGGTCATGCGGTCGGTGAGCGTCATGCTCATCGCGTCGCGGCCGGTGGCCGGGTCGGTGTCGCGCCAGAAGGGGCGGTCCACCGGGACGAAGAGCTTGGAGGACTCCATGTAGTGGGTGCGCTCGATCGCCGTCCAGTGGTCGATCGGCAGCAGCGCCTCGTCGCAGGCGATCTTGCTGAGGAGCATCCAGCTCTGCGCGGTGAACACCGCCGCCCGGTAGGTCCGGATGGAGCCGTCGGCGTCGGTGACGGTGACGTTGCCGGCGGGGTCGCCCGGCGCGGCGGTGCGGCGCAGCGCGGTGACCCCCGGGCGCGGGGCCCCGCCGTGCAGCGAGGAGAGGGTGGTGCCCTGCTCCCAGTGCACGAGCTTGTCGGGGGCGTGCTCCCACAGCCACTGCGGCAGCCGGTCGCTCCCGCCCACGATGCTCAGGTGGTCGTCGTCGGCGCCGGTGTAGGTGACGCGCAGGATCTCCAGGATCGAGTTGGGGAAGTCGGTGTCCCACCCGCCGGTGCCGAACCCGACCTGGCCGAAGATCTCCCGGTGCCGGAAGGAGGAGAACGCCGGGGAGTCGCACAGGAACCCGTAGAACGTCTGGTTGTCCAGGCGCTCGACCATCTCGTTCCAGATGCTCTTCATGGCGTCGGTGTCGCGCTCGCGGATGGCGCGCTGCATCTCGGAGTGCCGGGCCCCCTCCTCCAGGGTGGTGTTCCAGGCGCGCGCGACCTCTTGGTAGACCTCCGGCAGGTCGTCGGTGGTGCGCGCGTAGTGCGCCTCGCCCTTGAGGTCGACCACGGTGCTGGGCGTGGACGGCGCCAGCGGGTTGGGGAAGGGCACCGTGCCCAGCCCCGCCCGGTCGATGTAGTGGAACAGCGAGGTGGAGGACGGCGGGAAGCGCATGGCGCCCATCTCGGCGACCACGTCGTCGGGGTGGCCGTCGAAGCGCTCGGTGCGCAGGCGTCCGCCGAGCCGGTCGGCCTCGTAGACGACGGGGCGCAGCCCCATCTTCATCAGCTCGTAGGCGGTGACCAGGCCGGAGAGGCCGCCGCCGATGACGGCGACCTCGGTGCCGTGCGCCTCGGGCGGCACCGCGCCCAGACCGGCGGGGTGCTCCAGGTAGGCGTCGTAGCCGAAGGGGAAGTCGGGGCCGCACATGGTGAGCGGGCGGCTCTCGGTGCGCTCCTCCGGGACGGCGGTGGGCACGGCGGACGTCATGCGGGGGTCCTCCTCGGGATGGCGGCGGTGGGCCGGCGGCGCCGGAAGGGCGAGGCCGATGCGGTGCGGGACGGGTGGGACGGGGTCGGCAAGGCGGGCCGGCGGGACGGGCCCCGCGGGGCGGGGCCCGGGGCTCACACGGCGAGCGAGCCGTACAGATCGGGCCGGCGGTCGCGCAGATAGGCGGTGGCGTCGCGGGCGGCCTCCAGGGCCGACCGGTGCAGGTCGGCCACGAGCAGCTCCTCGCCGGCCCCGGCCCGCACCACCTCGGTGCCGTCCGGGGCGACCAGGGTGCTCAGCCCGCAGTAGTCGAGCGCGCCCTCGGTGTCGCAGCGGTTCACATAGGCGAGGTAGAGCTGGCTCTCCATGGCGCGGACCGGGACCAGGGCGGTGGCCACGCCGGTGTGCGGGTGCATGAGCGCGGTGGGCACGGCCAGCAGCTCGGTGCCGGCCAGCGCGTGCGCCCGGACCGCCTCGGGGAACTCCACGTCGTAGCAGATGAGCAGGCCCACCCGGACGCCGCGCACCTCGGCCTGGACGACCGCGTCGCGGCCGGGCCGGAAGGCGTCCCGGTCGAGGTCGCCGAACAGGTGGGCCTTGCGGTAGGCGGCCAGCGGCGCGCCGTCCGCGCCGACCAGGCGGACCGTGTTGTACACGGCCTCTCCGTCGCGCTCGGGCTGGCCGTGGACCAGGGCGATCCCGGCCTCGGCGGCGATCCGCGCGGCGCGGCGCCCGATCGGCCCGTCCAGGGGTTCGGCCGCCTCGGCGGTGCGCGGGCCCAGGTTGTAGCCGGTGAGCGAGCACTCCGGGCCGATGAGCAGGTCGGCCCCGGCGTCGGCGGCCGCGCGGGCGACGCGCTCCAGCCGCGCCAGGCCGTCGGCGGCGTCGCCGCTGCGCCCGGTGCCCTGGTCCAGGGCGACCCTGAGGGCGGGTTCGGTGGGCCGCATGCACACCCCTTCCACTGTGTCCGGCAGCACTTCACCACTGTAGGCACACTGATCCGGCGATTCGTTGCATAAATACCGGCGATATCTTGCGCATTTTCGCGCGGACTCGCTTCTTCGTTGCACATCGCCGGTACGATCACCCCGACAGGCGCCCACCCGGCGACAGTGGAGCGCGGGCCCACGGAACGCCCTCGGAGCCGTGCGCCAGCACGCCCAAACCCGGATCCCGCAGAGAACCCCCGGACGCCACGATGTGGCACACATCACCAACAAACTTTCCCGTGCCCGCCGCCCCCGCCTCACCAGGGCACCTGTGACCCCTCCCAGCTGCACACACCCCACCCCTGAGAAACATGTGTCCGCACCCGGCCAGCGCGGAAACCGAATAGTTATGACCGTTATGTCGGCTTCATGTCAGGCCTTTAACGTCGCCTCGGACTGCTGGGATCACCCGGGACGAAGCGGACGACCGGGGCGCCGTCAGGGCGTACTCCCAGGTGACCGTGTCTGAAAGGCCTCCGCCATGCACATCCCCCGACGCCCCTTCACCGCCGTCGGCGCCGCCGCGTTGACCGCCGCGACCGCCCTCACCGCCGCCCCCGCGGCCTCGGCCGACGAGTACGACAGCTACCAGACCTACGCCTCCGCCGCCCTTGCCGAGGCCGACCTGCTGCCCAACGAGGTCCTGGGCACCTCCTCCCAGGGCGGAGTCGCAGGCGGGGCAGGTTCGGAACTCGGCTCGGACAGCGCCGACGGCACCGCCCGGGGATCGTTCGCCGACTACATGGACGTGACCGGGCGGACCTCGGTCCTGTCCGAAGAGGAGTCCGGGAGCACCAGCGTGACCCTGGACGAGGCGCACATCCTGGTGACCACCGGCGACCTCGCCGACCTCGGCGCCCCGGCCGGCGAATCCCCCGACGCCCCCGAGGCGGGGGAGGGCGCCCCGGTGATCGACGTCGAGGTCACCGGGCTGGAGGCGGCCACCTCCGTGGACACGGACGGCAAGGCGTCGAGCGAGCTGACCGTGGAGGGCATCCGCGCGTTCGGCGAGGAGGTCGCCGAGAACGGCCGGGCCCGCACGGAGGTCGAGGTCGACGGCGAGGCGGTGGAGATCACCCTCCGCTTCTCCACCTACCGCTCCACCCAGGACATCGGCGAACGTGAGAAGGACGTCGCCATCGCCAAGGCGGGCGTGCACGTCATCGTGCTCGCCGACGGCCAGAAGATCGGTTGGCTCGACTTCGGTGAGACCTACACGAACACGCGCGGCTTCCCCGAACCCGGCGGCGACGGCGGCTCCGACGAGGACGGCTCCGGGGACGGCGGTGACGACGGCGGAGAGAACGGGACCGGCGGGGACGACGAGGACGGCCGCCCTGACGGCGAGAACGGCGAGAACGGCGAGGACGGCGAGGACGGCGGCGCGACCGACGAGGACGGCACCCCCGGCGCCGGCTCCGGTGACGGCGGCGAGGACTCCGCTGGAGGACCCGGCGCCGGTTCGGACAACGGCGCCGATGGCGCCGATGACAGCACCGGCGACGCCTCCGACGGGGGATCCTCGGCCGCGGACGGCTCGACACTCCCGATGACGGGCGTCGCCCTGGCCGGACTCGTGGTCGTGGGCGCGGCGGCAGCGGCCGTGGGCGCGATGGCCCTCCAGGGCTCGCGCAGCAGAAGGGCGACGAACGGCGGAGAGAGCCGCACGGCCTGACGGGACGGATGCCCCTCCTCCCTGCGCACCCGCGCGACACCCCGGGCCCTTCAGGCCCCGGCGGTCACCGCCCTCTCCCCCGCACACCCGCGCGGCACGGCTCCGGCCGTACCGCGCACCCTTTCCCTGCCCCGCCTTCCGCTGACACGCCCCCACAGCCCCCCGGAGCCGCCCCATGCCGAGATCCCGCCCCTACCTCAGCGCCCTGCTCTTCCCGGGCGTCGTCCTGTACCCGTTCGTCCTCTCCGCCGCCGCGGTCGCGGCGCTGTGGGCCCTGGGCAACATCTACGCCGGTCTCTTCATCGCGATCGTCCTGCTGTGGAGCATGCTGCCCGCCCTCATCGCCTCCGGGCCGCGCATCCCCGGACGTGCCGTAAGCGAGGCCGAGGCCCCCGACCTGTGGGCCGAAGTGCACACGATCGCGCAGCGGCTCGGCGCCGCCCCGCCCGACACCGTCCGGATCGGCATCCACACCACGGTGCAGATGGACGAGCGGTTCCGCCTCGGCGGCCTGGTCCGCGGCGAGCGGTGCCTGGCCGTCGGGGCGCCGCTGATGGCGGTCGCCACGCGCGGCGAACTGCGCGCCGCCGTCGCGCGCGCCCTCGCCGAGGAGTCCCCGCAGGTTCCTCGCATGGAGGCGTACTGCCACCGGTCCCTGCGTGCCCTGCACGACCTCATGCGCAGGACCGCGTCGGGCGGGGCGGGCATCTCCCTGCTGCTCATGTGGCCCTACGCACGCCTGCTCCTCGCCGTCCAGCGCCCGCACAGCCGCCGGGTGGCGCTGGAGGCCGACGCGTTCGCCGCCCGTGAGGCGGGGACACAGAACGCGCTCGCGTTCATCGACCGCTTCCCCGTCATCGAGCACGCCTTCGACGTGTTCGACCACTCCTACCTGGGCGACATCGACCCGGGAGAACCGGTGCCCCAGGGCGTCAGCACCGCCTTCGCCACCGCCCTGGCCGAGAACGGCGAGGAGCTGACCGAGGACGCCGAGCCCGCCGACCCGGCCACCTGGGACCCGACCCCGACGGCGTCCGAGCGCCGCTCCGCCCTGGGGCCCGCCGAGTTCCCGGCACCAGAGGACGGCGACCACCCCGCACATGAGGCCGTCATCGGCTTCCCGGCGATCGCGGCCGACGCCGAGTCGGACTTCTTCTCCTCCGACAGTCCCCGGGTGACCTGGGACGAATTCACGTCGGAGGTCCGCATACGCGAACTGCGCCGCGAAGCGGCCGCCGGCTACCGCTCCCTGGCCCGGGCGCTGGGGACGCCGTCCCCTTCTATGAGCGATCTCCTGGAAGGGTTCCGGAGCGCCCCCGACACATTCGCCGACTCCCTGTGTGAGTCCGGAGCCACACGCACGGCGTTCCGTGCCATGGCCACCATCGCGGCCGTCGATTGCGGGGCGATCGCCTTCGAGCACGACTGGAAGAACGATCCCCCGGCCCGGACGGTCGCCGCCGAAGGCACCGCATCCGGTGAGGAATTCGAGGCGGCGTTCGACGCGGTGGCCGAGGCCTGCCTCGAAGGCCCTCTCGATGCCGTGGAGAAGGCGTTCGCCCGCCTTGAGGATGCCGGTGTGGACTGGGCCGCCACCACCGGTGAGTCCGTGTTGGAGTCCTCCACTGACATCGAGATCCGGGGCGGTGCGGGCTTGGTCGAGTTCGACCGCCGCAGGTGCGACGTCTATACCTCCCGGGACGGTCTGATCGTCGTGCCGTACCGATTCCTCGTCCCGGCAAAGCCGGGGCGACGGGTGGCGCGTGAACTGCAGGCGTCGAGCGGAGCCTCCGACCTGCTGGACAAGCGCGGCGCGCTGTTCCTGCCGAGGGAGGAGATCGCCGCGGTGGATTGGAACCCCCGCTGGACCGGCCTCCGGGCGAAGATCGTCATGCGGGACGGTACGGAGCACTCCATCAAGGAGGTGTTCAGCACCGAGAAGATCGGGGACTACGACGCGGCCGTTTTCAGCGTTCTGGACGCCGCCCCGACGCAGACGGGGAATCGCCCGGACCGGCCCGAATCGTGAGGTGCCGAGGCCGAGGGCCCCGACAACGCCAGGTCGGTTTCGGAAGCGTGCGTGTCATGCGGCGTCAGCCCTTCAATGGATTCGCACTCGCCACCCTGTACTTCACCGGGGCCTCCTGGACCTGGACCGTATTCGACGCTCCGATCTCCATCCCTGACGAGATCCCCGCGGGGACACTCGGGGCCACCGTCTTCTCCTCGGCCTTCATCATGATGTGGCTGGTCGGAATTCATTCACGGGTCGGCTTCAGCAAGGACGGCGTGAGGTTCACCAACATCTTCAGCGAGGCTTTCGTCCCCTGGTGCTCTGTCGTATCAGTAGCTGAACCGCGCTCACGTCAGTTCGTGATCCGTACGAAAGACGGGCAGGCGTTCGGTGCGATCGAGTACGGAGGCGCCCCCATCGGTGAGCTGGTCAAGTATCCGACGCACCGGAAGGTCATCAGGACGGCACTGCTCTATATGGACGACCACGAGTGTCCGAGAACCTGCCCGCCGACCGAATGGATTGCGATTCCGTTCGGCCGCCTGCTGTTCATACTCGGAGCGTTCCAGGCGGCCACACTTGCTCCGCCCTTCCTGCTGGGCACCCCCTGAAACGACCGCCCTGATCCCCCGTGAAAGGAGGCGAACCGCCAGTGCCCCGACGGCCTATCAGCGTCCCCATGGCCATCCCCCTTCCCCTCGTAACCGTCCTCCTGTGCGCTCTGGTCCTGGCCCCGGCCGCCCCTGTGGACGCCGACGATGATGCCCCCTCGCGCGGCGACGTGTACGCATCGCTGCTGGAACAGAGCGAGTACATCTACGTCAGCGACGAACTCGCCGGAACGGTCGACCGGGGCACGACCGCCCTGAATCTTCGCGAGGCGGCCGCAGAACTGGACGCGGAGAACACCGTGATCCTCGTTGTGCCGGGCTGGCCCGACCAGACTGCGATCGACATGCCCTCCGTCCTCCACTCCCGTCTGCGCATCGATGGGCTCTACCTCGTCATACCGGTCGTCACCGGCCCGGTCGGCGGCGCATACTACGAGGACGGCGCCGCGGTGAACGACGGGCCCGTGCGAGGACGGGCCATCACCTACGCACGCAATCTCGCACTACCGGGAGACCGCCCGGCGGACATCGTGCGCGCTCTCGCCGACGTCTCCGGTATGGAAGACGAGGAACTGAGGGCCGCCGCAAACCGGGCGCGCTTGGACGACCAGGCCCACCGGAAGGCCATCGAGAAGGGAGAGCCATGGGAATTCCTCTTCCTTCTCGATCCGACTCGTGAGCGCGTGGGCGTCCTCGACCGCTCCCTCGTTCCCGGCGTCGCCTCGGGCGTGGCGGTCGTCCTCGCCGTCACAGGGGCCGTGGTATTCCGCCGTATGTACCGACGCCGGGGGTGGGCCCGTTGAGTGTGCCCCGTTCCCTGGCTCGGGCGCTGGCACCCGCCCTGGCTGCGGCGGTTCTCGCCGCTGGCCCCTCGCTCACCTTTGCGGCAGCCGCGGAAGAGACGGACGGGCCGCCCGTCCGCCCCGATGAGATCGTGGACACCGGACGCATCGAGCGCGTGGCGGCGGCTTTGGAGGACGACCCGCTGTTCATCGACGCCGAGCAGTACAACGCGCTCGCGTTCGACGAGGTCGACGAGCTTCGAGAGCGGATCGCCGGCTTCGAGGACAGCGCCACCCCGGTCCGCGTCGCCGTCGTGTCCGCCCTGCCCACCGACGAGAGCGCAGGCCACCCCACGGTCTTCCTGCACGCCCTGTACGACCGGACGAGCGAGCCCGGCGTCTACATCGCACTCTCGGAGTCGGGGCCGATGGCGGTGGTCCCCTTCGACGTCCCCGTGGACCCCGGATTCACCGAGGGGCGCTGGAACGGGTCGGGCAATCACGCCGGAAGCGTCGGCTTCCGCATCGAGAAGGTCCTCGACACTCTCGATGAAGCCGACGCGGCCGACCCGTCCGTCCCGGTTCCCACCCCCGATCCCCATGCATTCGCGTCCGGCAACGCGCCAGGCCTGGATGAACCCGACAGCGCTGTGGTACAGACGGCGTTGTACATCGGCCTTCCGTTAAGCCTGGCCGCCGTGCTCCCCTGCGCTGTCGCCGGAATGGCGGTCAGTGCGCTCCTATCGCCCCTGAGAGGTGGCCGGAGGGCCGTACTCCCTGCCCGTCCTCCTGCTCGGCGGCCTTGGAGCGCCACCCCCGGCGGGAACGTCCCCGGCCCTGTGCGGGCCCGACGGGCACCCGCCGTCCCCCAACCACGCTGGCTGACACGGACCCTGGTCGCTGAGGCGATGGCTCTGGAGAAGGAGTCCTCGGGCGACCCGGAGAGCCTTCGGATCCTCGACCTGGCCAACCGGATCCGCCAACGCGTTGACCAGCCCCGCAGCGCGCTCGTCTGCGCCATCGCCATGATCCGCGAACGACGAGCGGCCCTGGCGGCACCTGGCACACCTCCGGGACGCCCCTGCGTGGCCAATCCACTGCACGGAAGGGCCGTCCCCCCTCGTAGCCCACTCGCAGCCCAAGAAGCCGTGAGCTGCCACGGCTGCCTCACCTCACCGCCGCCCCTGGAGCACCGGCTGCTGAGGACGCCGAACGTGCACGGCGTCGAACGGGTCTATCGGCGCCTGCAGGACGGCTGGTCAAGGGCCCTGGAGGAAGGATACCTGTCAGCAGAACGGCTGGAACGCTGCCTGAGCGGCCGGAGGCGGTGAACGGACCACTGGTCGGTGCGCTTCTCTTCCGGCTGGCCTGACATGAGCGGTCCCGTAGCGTCTCAGACGACACAGGGCTGCGATAGCGGTATCGGTCCGCACGTTTCACCGGGAATCCCGAACAGTGTGCACGCGTCAACTCACATACCGTTAGCTTCTCCTCCATGCCCAGCGCAGAGCATGAGCTCCCCCTTGAGTTCGTCCGCAACAACCCCGAGATGACCGCGGTTCTTCTGGAGGAGGCCCACAACGTCGAACTCCCCGATTACGACACCGTCCAGACCGTCTCCGGCGACTGTGCCGACCTGGCGCCCAAGGACTACCGCGGCGATGCCGTGGTGTGCTTCGCCAAGCGGGACGGCAGGAACGTCTTCGCCGTGGTGTTCGAGGTGCAACGCGACTTGGACTCGCGCAAGTGCTTCTCCTGGCCCGTCTACCACGCCACGGTGCGGGCACGCCTGGAGTGCCCGACGGCGCTCATGGTGATTGCCCGAACCTCGCCACCGCCGAGTGGGCCCGCCTCCCGATCGATACCGGGCACCCCGAGTACGCGCTCAAGCCCCTGGTGATCGGCCCCGAAGAGGTCCCCGTGGTGACCGACCCCGACCGGGCGCGGGCCCAGCCGGAGATTTCGGCCCTGTCGGCACTGGCGCACGGCGGCCGGAAGGACACGGGCGAAGACGTCCTGCTCGCCTTCGCCGAGTCGCTATGCGTACTGCCCGCCGACCGCGGACCGATCTATCATGACTATGTAGTCGACGGCCTGTCGAAGACGGCCCGCGCCTTCTGGGAGACCCTGATGACGACCGGCACCTACACGTTCAAAAGCGAATTCGCCCGCTACCACCACCAGTCCGGGTACCGGGAAGGCGAAGCGAAAGGCGAAGCGAAAGGCGAAGCGAGAGGCGAAGCCAACGCCATGCTCGCCGTGCTCGCCACCCGGGGGCTCGACGTGACGGACGAACAGCGCCAGCGCATCACCTCCTGCACCGACACCGACCTCCTGCTCCGCTGGACCAAGCGGGCGGTGACCGCCGACAGCACAGACGAGGTCCTCGCCTCCTGACAACCGCGCCGCCGTCAGGGACGGGAAAGGGGCCGTGCCGCATGTGCGGCACGGCCCCTTTCGTCGTGCTGGGTGGACCCGGTCAGTCCAGGGCGGGGGCCGGGTCGGTCTCCAGGGTGGAGCGGCGCATGGAGTAGCCGAAGTAGACGGCCAGGCCCACGGCCATCCACACGATGAAGGTCACCCAGGTCGCCACGCCCATGCTGAGCATCAGGTAGGCGCAGGACAGCACGCCCAGGGCCGGGGTCAGCGGGGCCAGCGGCATGCTGAAGCGGCGCTGGAGGTCCGGGCGCCGCTTGCGCAGGACGATCACCGCGACGTTGACCAGCCCGAAGGCGAACAGGGTGCCGATGCTGGTCGCGTCGGCCAGGTGGCCCAGCGGCACCACCGCCGCCAGCACCGCGATGGCCACGGACAGGATGAGGATGTTGGCCTTCGGGTTGCCCTTGCGGTCCAGCTTGGAGAAGACCTTGGGGATCAGCCCGTCGCGCGACATCGCGAACAGGATGCGGGTCTGGCCGTAGAGGACCACCAGCACGACGCTGGCGATGGCGATCACCGCGCCGATCGCGAAGACCACCGACCAGATCGGGGTGCCGGTCACCACGGTGAGGATGTGCGCCAGGCTGGCCTCGGTGTCGGCGAAGTCGGTCCAGGGCATCGCGCCGACCGCGACGAAGGCCACCAGGCAGTAGATCGCGGTGACGATGATCAGCGAGAGCATGATCGCCCGCGGCAGGTCGCGCTGGGGGTCCTTGGCCTCCTCGCCGGCGGTGGAGGCGGCGTCGAAGCCGATGTAGGAGAAGAACAGCGTCGCACCGGCAGCGCTCACCCCGGCCATGCCCAGCGGCATGAAGGGGGCGAAGTTGCCGTCCTGCACCGCGGTGGCGGCGATCGCCACGAACATGACCATGACGGCGACCTTGACGACCACCATGAACCCGTTGAGCCAGGCGCTCTCCCGCACGCCGCCCAGCAGGGCGACCATGGCCAGCACCACCACGACGGCGGCCGGCAGGTTGGCGATCCCGCCGTCGGCGCCGGGCGGACTGCTCAGCGACGCGGGCAGCACCACGCCGGTCACCAGCCGCAGCAGCTCGTTGATGTACTCGCCCCAGCCGACGGCGACCGCGGCCACCGACACCCCGTAGGTGAGCATCAGGCACCAGCCGCACACCCAGGCGACCAGCTCGCCCATGGTGGCGTAGGAGTAGGAGTAGGCCGAGCCCGAGGCCGGGATCATGCCGGCCAGCTCGGCGTAGGCCAGCGCGGAGAACAGCGCGGTCACGCCGGCGATGACGAAGGAGAGCACGACCGCGGGCCCGGCCACCGGGACGGCCTCGCCCAGGACCACGAAGATGCCGGTGCCCAGGGTGGCGCCGATGCTGATCATGGTGAGCTGGGCCAGGCCCATGGTGCGGCGCAGGCTGCCGCCCTCGCCGTGGCCGGCCTCCTCGGTCAGCCGCTCCACCGGCTTGCGCCGCATCAGCCGCTGCTTCACCGTCCTCTGCGGCGCCGGCGGCGCGGGGGCGCCGGCCGTCTTCTCGTCGACCACCACGTGCTCCTCGGGGGATGTCAGGCGACAGGTTCTGGGCGCGCGTCTGACCGGGTTCCGTACGGACCACGAACAGGAGGGAAACGCGCCTCGGCAACAGTAGCGATGTTACCTGGGCTACAGAACCGATGAACGTTGCATCTTGCTCCGGCATTCCCCGTTTTCTTTGCGGTGTCGCGCAATGAAACGCCGCATCGTGTGGGTCATTTCACAGATTCGGCCCTGATGACCTCCGTCACGCACCTCTGTGGCGCAGCTGTCCGAATATGCACAACGAATGCTCGTCATCCACCCCGGACACGCGAAAGGGCGGGGTGCCGGTGGCACCCCGCCCCCGTCGAGCGGCGCCGGCTCAGCCGCCGACGGCCACGGACGGCTCGCCGGAGGGCGTACCGTCCTCCTTCATGTCCTCGGCCAGGCGCATGGCCTCCTCGATCAGCGTCTCCACGATCTTGGACTCGGGCACGGTCTTGATGACCTCGCCCTTGACGAAGATCTGGCCCTTGCCGTTGCCCGAGGCCACGCCCAGGTCGGCGTCGCGCGCCTCACCGGGGCCGTTGACCACGCAGCCCATGACCGCGACCCGCAGCGGCACGTCCAGCCCGTCCAGCCCCGCGGTGACCTCGTCGGCCAGGGTGTACACGTCCACCTGGGCGCGCCCGCAGGAGGGGCAGGAGACGATCTCCAGCCCGCGCTCGCGCAGGCCCAGCGACTCCAGGATCTGGTTGCCGACCTTGACCTCCTCGGCCGGCGGCGCCGACAGCGAGACCCGGATCGTGTCGCCGATGCCCTCGGCCAGCAGCGCGCCGAAGGCCACCGAGGACTTGATCGTGCCCTGGAAGGCGGGGCCGGCCTCGGTCACGCCCAGGTGCAGCGGGTAGTCGCACTGCTGGGCCAGCAGCCGGTAGGCGTTGATCATCACGACCGGGTCGTTGTGCTTGACCGAGATCTTGATGTCGCGGAAGCCGTGCTCCTCGAACAGCGAGCACTCCCACAGCGCCGACTCCGCCAGCGCCTCGGGGGTGGCCTTGCCGTACTTGGCCAGCAGCCGCTTGTCCAGGGAGCCGGCGTTGACGCCGATGCGGATGGGCACCCCGGCGTCGGAGGCGGCCTTGGCGATCTCGCCGACCTTGTCGTCGAACTTCTTGATGTTGCCCGGGTTGACCCGGACCGCCGCGCACCCGGCCTCGATGGCGGCGAAGACGTACTTGGGCTGGAAGTGGATGTCGGCGATCACCGGGATCTGCGACTTCCTGGCGATGATCGGCAGCGCCTCGGCGTCGTCGGCGCTGGGCACCGCCACCCGCACGATCTGGCAGCCGCTGGCGGTGAGCTCGGCGATCTGCTGCAGGGTGGAGTTGATGTCGGCGGTGACGGTGGTCGTCATGGACTGCACCGACACCGGGGCGTCGCCCCCGACGGGGACGTTGCCGACCATGATCTGCCGGGACTTGCGCCGCTCCGCCAGCGGGCGGGCAGGGGCGACGGGCATTCCAAGATCGACGGTCACGGTCTCACCTCGCGTACCGCCGGGGTGGTCCGGCGGCTTCGGTTGAAAAGTCGAAGGTTTCGGGGCACCGCACCGGGCGCCGCGCAGGAGGCGGCCGGGCGCACCGGGACCGGAGGACCGGGTCCTGGGAGAGCGGTGGCGCCGCCGTCCGCATGCGCTGACTAGGCTACCCTCCCCCGCGCGGGCCCGGGTCCAGGCCGGGGGCGGCGCCCCGCCCCCGACACCCGCGCGACACCCGGGCGTCACCGGGCGCGCCTCACTGCATGACGCGCAGCGGGTTGACGACGTCGGCGATCAGCAGCATGACGCTGAACACCAGGAAGCAGGCGACCACCACGTAGGCCACCGGCATCAGCTTGGCCACGTCGAACGGTCCCGGGTCGGGGCGCTTGAACACCTTGGCGAAGGCCCGGCGCACCGACTCCCACAGGGCGCCCAGGATGTGCCCGCCGTCCAGCGGCAGGATCGGCAGCATGTTGAAGGCGAAGAGGAAGAGGTTGACCCCGGCCAGCAGGTTGATCAGGAAGGACACCCGCTCGATCAGCGGGATGGGCTGGGCCAGCACCTCGCCGCCGATGCGGGAGGCCCCGACGATGCCCACCGGGGAGTCCACCCCGCGCTCCTCGCCCAGGAAGGCCGCGCGGAAGACGTCGTCCACCTTGGTCGGCAGCGCCACCAGCGCCTCGCCCACGCCGACGATGGTGTCGCCCATGAAGACCGCGGTCTCGCCCGCGCTCAGCGGCGCCCGCTGGTTCTGGAAGGTGATGCCCAGGAACCCGGCCTTCTCGGTCTCGGGGATCCGGTAGCCCTGGGAGTCGGTCAGCGGCTCGCCGTCGGGCCCGGTCTCGAGCACGATCTCGCCCTCGGCGTCCCGGGCGACCACGGTGTTCTCGATGAGGTCGGCCTCCAGCTCGACCTCCTCGCCGCCGCGCTCGACGGTGAAGGCGGTGGGGCCCATCGACTCGCGGATGAGCACGTTGGCGTCGTTCCAGCCGGCCACCCGCTCCCCGCCGACGCCCACGATCACGTCGCCGGGGCGGAAGCCGCCCGCGGCGGCGGGCGTGGGCGGCGCGTCCTCGGGGCAGGAGGTGTCGGTGGCGTCGGCCGGGATGACGCACTGGGCCACCGAGTCGACGGTGGTGGAGGGCTGCGGGACGCCGATGCCCATCAGCAGGACGCCGAACAGCCCCACGGCCAGCACGAGGTTCATCGCGGGCCCGGCGAACATGACGATGATCCGCTTCCAGGGAGCGCGCTGGTAGAACTGGCGGTCCTCGTCGCCCGGCTCCACCTCGACGGCGCTCGCCTCGCGGGCGTCCTCGATCATCCGCCGCAGGCGGCCCATGGGGCGCCCGGACAGGTCGGGCGCGGCCGGCGGGATCATCCCGGCCATGCGGACGTAGCCGCCCAGCGGGACGCCCTTGACCCCGTACTCGGTGTCGCCGATCCGGCGCGACCACAGCGTCGGCCCGAAGCCCACCATGTACTGGGTGCAGCGGACGCCGAACATCTTGGCCGTGCCGAGGTGGCCCAGCTCGTGCCAGGCGATGGAGAAGAGGAGTCCCAGGAAGAAAAGGACGATCCCCGCGGTGGTGAGCAGTGCGGTCATGTTCCTCTCCTCAAGCGCCCCGGGCGATCAGCTCCCGGGCGCGGCTCCGGGCCCATGCATCGGCCGCGCGGACGTCCTCGGGGGTCAGCTCCTCCGGTTCGTCCGCCGCGTGCCGCTCTGAGACTACCTGCGCCACGGTGTCCACGATGGCGGGGAAGGACAGGCGGCGCCCGAGGAAGGCGTCGACGGCCTCCTCGTTGGCGGCGTTGTAGACGGCCGGGGCGGTCCCCCCGGCGGCCCCGACCTCGCAGGCGAGCCGGACGGCGGGGAAGGCCTCGTGGTCGAGCGGCTCGAAGGTCCAGCTCTGGGCGCGGGTCCAGTCCACCGGGGGCGCGGCGGCGCCGACCCGGTGCGGCCACGACATGCCGTAGGCGATGGGGATGCGCATGCTGGGCGGGCTGGCCTGGGCCAGGGTGGAGCCGTCGGTGTACTCGACCATGGAGTGCACGACGGACTGGGGGTGCACGACCACCTCGATCCGCTCCAGCGGGACGTCGAAGAGCAGGTGGGCCTCGATCACCTCCAGGCCCTTGTTGACCAGGCTGGCCGAGTTGACCGTGATCACCGGGCCCATGCTCCAGGTCGGGTGGTTCAGCGCGTCCTCCGGGCCGACCCCGGCCAGCGCGTCGCGGCCGCGCCCGCGGAACGGCCCTCCGCTGGCGGTGATCACCAGCCGGCGCACGTCCTGCACCCGCGCCTGGACCTGCCCCTGGGCCAGGGAGGCCAGCTCGCCGGCGGGGACGCGGGGGTAGCACTGGGCCAGGGCGAAGTGCTCGGAGTCGACCGGCACGACCTGGCCCGGCTGGGCGGCGGCGCGCACCAGCGGCCCCCCGATGATCAGCGACTCCTTGTTGGCCAGCGCCAGGAGCCGTCCGGCGCGCAGCGCGGCCAGGGTCGACTCCAGCCCCAGGGCGCCGGTGATGCCGTTGAGCACCACGTCGCACTCCCAGGAGGCGGCCTCGGCGACCCCCTCGGGGCCGGCGAGCACCTTGGCGGTGCTGCCGCGCTCGGCCAGCAGCCGGGCGACCTCGGCGGCGCGGTCCGGGTCGGCGACCGCGACGGCCTCCGCTCCGGTCTCGGCGGCCTGGTCGGCCAGGAGCCCGGCGCGCCCGCCCCCGGCGGCCAGCGCCCGGACGCGGAAGCGGCCCGGTTCGGCGCGCACGACCTCCATCGCCTGGGTGCCGATGGAGCCGGTGGAGCCGAGGATCACCACCTCGCGCGTGTCGGTGGGGCGCGAGCTCTGCAGGAGTCGTTCAGCGATTCGCACCCGGCCATTGTCGCGCATGACGGGCGCGGTCAGGCGGTCCGCGGGGTTCCGCGTCCGGCGGCGCGCCGCACCCCTCTTTACATCCGTCCCGGGCGCGTCTAAGTTACCGGGATGTAAGTTACTTCACAGTAAGACGACCGGTCCGCTCCGGCGGACCCGGCCCCGACGGGAGCCCGGCCGCACCCCCTGGCCGGCCGGGCACGGCGCGACCCCGAGGGGCCCGCGGCACCGCCGCCGCATCCCCCGCACCCCCTCGGCCCCCCGAGGGCCGGAAACGAGGACGCCATGCGCCGACTCCGCACCCTGTGCACCGCCGTGCTCGCCCCGCTGCTCATGGTGGCACTGCTCGCACCCCCCGCACACGCCGGGACGGGAGCGCGCGTCACCCACGAGACGATCACCGGCCACGGCGGCATCGACATCCCCGCGAAGGTCATCACGCCCACCGGCTACGAGGGCCCGCGCCCGCTGCTGGTCATGCCCTCGGCCTGGGCCACCAACGACCTCCTCTACGTGGGCGCGGCCAAGCGGCTCGCCCACGAGTCCGGATACCAGGTGGTCTCCTACACCTCCCGCGGCTTCTGGGACTCCGGGGGCGCGATCGAGGTGGCCGGCCCCGAGGACGTGGCCGACGCCCGCGCCGTCATCGACTGGGCGCTGGAGAACACCGACGCCGACCCCGACCGCATCGGCATGGCGGGGATCTCCTACGGCGCCGGGATCAGCATGCTCACCGCCGCCGAGGACGACCGGGTCAAGGCGGTCGGGGCGATGAGCGGCTGGGCGGACCTGGCCGAGTCGATCTATGCCAACGAGACCATCAGCTACCAGGCGGTGGAGCTGCTGATCGCCGCCGGGCACCTGACCGGGACCCCCGGCGAGGAGCTGCTGGAGATGGAGCGCGAGTACCGCAAGGGCAACGTCCAGCCCGCGCTGGACCTGGCGCCCGAGCGCTCGGTCTCCACCAAGGTGGACGCGCTCAACGCCAACGGGACCGCCGTGATGATCGGCCACGCCTGGAACGACGGCATCTTCCCGCCCGGCCAGCTCACCGACTTCTACGGGGAGCTGACCGGGCCCAAGCGGATGATGCTCTCGGCCGGCGACCACGCCACCCCCGAGGCCTTCGGCGCCGTCGGGCTGCCCAACGAGACCTGGTCGGAGCTGAACCGCTGGTTCGACCACCACCTCAAGGGCGCCGACAACGGCGTGGACACCGAGGACCCGGTGCGGGTCAAGCCGAACAACGGCGGCGGGGGCTGGGCCTCGTTCCCGGACTGGGACGCGGTCTCCGACGGCTCCCTGGACTACGGACTGAGCGAGCCCACCCGCACCTGGGACAACTGGCAGCGCACCGGCGGGCTGACCGGGGAGCCCGAGCCCGGCTGGGACTACGGGGTGGGCGCCGGGCGCGGCACCGTGGCCGAGAGCGGCACACTGCTGCTCAGCGGCGCGCTCCAGCAGTTCGCCGACATCCCCACCGGCGTCTCCCTGCCGCTGGTGAACCGCTCCTACGCCGGGGTGTGGACCGGTCCCAGGCTGCCCGAGGAGACCCGGGTGAGCGGGTCGCCCGAGGTGGACGTGGTGGTCACCCCCGAGACCGCCGACCAGTCGCTGTACTTCTACCTGTACGCGGTGGACCGGTACGGCAACGGGGCGCTCGTCACGCACGAGCCCTACACGCTGCGCGACGCCGAACCGGGCGCGCCGACCGAGGTGGAGGTGCGCATGGAGCCGGTGGTCTGGGACGTCCCGGCCGGACACCGCCTGGCGCTGGTGGTGGACACCGAGGACGCCCGCTACACCGACACGGGCTCCCGCGGCGACCGGGTGGAGTTCGGCTCGACCGAGCAGGCCCCGGCCGCGCTGTCGGTGCCCACCGGCCCGGCCCCCGGCGACCTGGCCTGAGGCCCCGCCGCCTGCCGGGGAGCGCCCGCTCCCCGGCAGGCGCGACTCCCCGTGAGGCGGGCCCCGACCGACAGGGCGCCCGGAAGGCGGACCCCGGCGGGCGCGGAGAGGGCCACGGAGCACTCCGGAGGGGTTTCGGACACCGCGCCCGCGACACGTCGTTCAACCGAAAGTGGCCACAGGAACACGCTCCGTATGGCAGGATCGCGTGCCATGACACGGCCCCTCCTGCGCATGCTCGTCGCACCCCTGGTCTCGGCCGCCCTCGTGGCCGCCGCGACCGGGGCCTCCGCGGCGACCGCACCCGCTCCCGCCCCGCCCGACCACGGCCCCGGCGCCGTCCGCCACACCTCGGCCGAGGAGCCCTCGGCGGTGCTGGACTACTGGACGGCCGAGCGGATGGCCGCCGCCCGGCCCATCGGCCGGCTGCTCGGCGGCGCCGCCGGGCTCCTGCCGGACCTGCCCGGTACCGGGCGCCCCGGCGAGGTGCGGCACCAGGCCGACGGGGGCGACGCGCGCCCGTGGACCGGCGGCGGGGCCGTCACGCGCGCCACCGGGCGGGTGTTCCTGAGCATGGACGGCCGCGACTTCACCTGCACCGCCTCGGTGGTGCGCGCGCGCAACGCCTCCACGGTGGTGACCGCCGGGCACTGCCTCAAGGACGGCTCCGGCGCATGGGCCTCCAACTGGGTGTTCGTCCCCGGCTACGACGACGGCGCGGAGCCCCGCGGCCGCTACACCGCGCGCGAGATGCTGGTGACGCCCGAGTGGGCGCGGCACACCGACGACAGCCGCGACTTCGGCGCCGCCGTGCTGCGCGAGGGCGAGGACGGGCCGGTCCAGCACAGCACCGGGGCCCAGCGCATCGACTTCTCCGGCGACCACACCGGGCGGGTGCACGCGTTCGGGTACCCGGCCCGCGCGCCCTACGACGGCCGGGAACTGCGCTACTGCGCCGGTCCGACCCGCCCCGACCACGGGGGCACCTCGGCGCGCGGCATGGACTGCGACATGACCGAGGGCTCCAGCGGCGGTCCGTGGCTCGCGGGCTTCGACGCCGACTCGGGCCGGGGGACGGTGGTCTCGGTCATCAGCTTCAAGTACGCCTCGGAGTCCGGCGTTCAGTACGGGCCGGTCCTGGGCTCCTCCGAGCACCGCGTCTTCGACGAGGCCCAGCGGATCTGAGCGGCTGTGAACGGATCTGTACGGGGCCGCCGCGCCCCTGGCAGTGGGAACGCGGTGGCGGGAGCGCAGGGCCGGGAGCACTGAGACGGGAACGCGGGAGGGGGAGGGGCGTGCGCCCCTCCCCCTCCGGCTTCTCTGTGCCGTCTCGGCCCTCGCCCCTTGCGGGTGGTGCCCGTTGCGCTAGGCGCTCGCCGCGGCGTTCTCCTCCGCCTGGCGGGCCGCCTTGCCGCGCTTGCGGCCGAAGATGAACAGCCCTGCGTACAGGCTGGCGGCCAGGCCCACCGCCATGATGATCAGGAACGGCACCGCGCCCACGTGCGGGCTGATGATCAGCGGGATGGCCGCGGCGGTGACCAGGCCGCCGCCGAAGAACGGCTCGAAGACCAGCTGCTTGTAGCCGAAGGCCGGGTAGGCCGGGGTCTTCAGCTCGGGGTCGACGATGCGCATCAGCACCAGGCCGGTGGCGGTCACGCCCAGGGACTGGCCGAAGTCGCCGATGCCCCGCTCGAACCAGTGCGAGGGCATCATGCGCGGGGCCAGGAACAGGAAGGCGCAGACCACCCAGACGATGCCGGCGACCGCCAGCAGCAGGAACGGCAGCAGGTTCTCGGCCAGCACCTGCAGGGACAGGGTGGCCATGGCCGAGATGATGAGCATGTCCAGGGAGAAGCCCTGCACCCGCTCGATCATCATGGAGTCGACGATGGCGTTCTTGTCGAACCGGTCGATGAGGATCTGCAGCAGGATGCCGCCGATCATCGCCAGCGGGAACAGCGGCACGTAGGCGAAGATCTCGATGGTGTCCGCCCACAGCACCTGCTCCACGGCCTGCATGGCGGACAGGATGACCTGGCCGATCAGCACGGCGATGGCGATCAGGCCGAAGTGCAGGGCCAGCGGGTCCAGCGAGGAGGGGTGGACGGTCAGCATGGCGCCGGGGCCGCGCTTCTCGCCGACCATCAGCCCGGCCTGCTCGGCGTCGGAGATCTCGGCCTTGGAGTCCAGCACGGCGGTCTTGCGGCGGCGCACGCCCCAGTTGATCAGGATGATGCCCAGGATGATCCCGGACAGCAGGCCGACGGTGGCCATGCCCACGGCCAGGTCCTGCCCCTCGGGGAAGCCCGCCTTCTCGAAGGTGTCGCCCAGACCGGCCGCGGTGCCGTGGCCGCCCACGAAGCCGATCTCGATGAGCGCCCCGGTCAGCAGCGGCATGCCGAACACCGGCGCCAGCACCAGAATGGCGAGCAGCAGGCCGATCACGTACTGGCCGGTGCTCAGGGTCAGGCCGAAGGCCAGCTGCGGCCCGGCCAGCTGGGCGGCGTCCCGGAACTTCGGCAGCGGCTTGCCCAGGAACAGCCCGGCGAAGACCACCGAGATGAGCAGGCCGGGCAGCGCGGACCAGACGTCGATGACGTTCTCGCCGAACAGGCCGCCGCCGGCGAACGCGTCGGTCTTCACGCCGAGATACTCGGCGTACTTGCTGTCCAGGAAGCGGCCGAGGATGTCCGGCCCGAGGATCAGCGCGATGCCGCCCCCGATGATCGAGCTCGGCAGGAACAGCTTCTGCGTGAGCTTCGACTTCACCCGTACGAACTTCGCGACCAGCAGCAACACCCCCAGGAGGAGGAGCGCGAGGCCAATGGTGTCGGGGGACATCTCTTACCTCTCCGTTGAAGCATGAGCGCGCCCGCGAACGGGGGGAGCGCACCCTGAAGCGCCCCTCCCTGGCGAGGAGGGCGGACCCCGGGGGGCGACCCGTTCTCGGGCGCCGTGGCTGTGAGGGCGCCGGGCCGTGCCGGACCCGCGCCGGGGGCTCCGCACCGCGACGCGGCCGGGAACGCCCCAAAGAAGCTCAAACCGGTAGAAAACCGGCCAAAGTCATCGTCAACGGAAAGTGTGCCATCGCTCCGATACCCCTTGGTAACCCCCGGGACGCCGGGCGGGGCGACGCCCGGTGTCCCGGAGGTGTGCGCGGGGACGGCCCCGGGGACGCGGCCGCGGCCGCGTCCCCTGGTGTGCGGCCCTTCTCACGAGAGCCGGGCCACTCCGTATGGACCTGCTCACAACTGCACGCCGGTGAGAACCATCACCCTCTCGTAGGTCAGATCGTCCATCGCGGCGCGCACGCCCTCCTTGCCCACACCGGAGTTCTTGATCCCTCCGTAGGGCATCTGGTCGGCGCGGAAGGTCGGCACGTCGCCGATGACCACGCCGCCCACCTCCAGCTCCCGGTGGGCGCGGAAGGCGGTGGCGATGTCGGAGGTGAACACCCCCGCCTGCAGCCCGAAGTCGCTGTCGTTGACCGCGGCGAACGCCTCGTCGGTGCCGGCGGCGCGCTGCAGCACCAGCACCGGGCCGAAGACCTCCTCGCGCACCACCCGGGCGTCGGCGGGGACGTCGGCCAGCACGGTGGGCTCCACACTCACCCCGTCGCGCCCGCCGCCGGTGAGCACCGCGGCCCCGGCCTTCTCGGCCTCGGCGATCCACCCCTGGACCCGCTCGGCGGCGGCCTCGTCGATCATCGGGCCGACCTGGGTGGCCGCGTCGGCCGGGTCGCCGGTGCCCAGCTCGCCGACGCGGGCGACCAGGCGGGCGGCGAAGTCGTCGTAGACCCGCTCGTCCACCACCACGCGCTGCACCCCGATGCACACCTGCCCGGCCTGGTTGTTGCCGAACAGCGCGATCCGCTCGGCGGCCCGGTCCAGGTCGGCGTCGGCCAGGACCACGGCCGCGGCGTTGCCGCCCAGCTCCAGGGTGACGTGCTTGTGCGGGGCCCGGCGCTGCAGCTCCCACCCGAACTGGCCGCCGGTGAAGGAGACGACCGGCAGGCGCGGGTCGGTGATCAGGCCCGAGGCCCGGTCGTTGGGCATGGGCAGCACCGAGAACGCCCCGCGCGGCAGGTCGGTCTCGGCCAGGATCTCGCCGAGCAGCAGCGCGGTCAGCGGGGTGCCCGGGGCGGGCTTGAGGACGATCGGGGCACCGACGGCCAGGGCTGGGGCCACCTTGTGGGCGACCAGGTTGAGCGGGAAGTTGAACGGGGAGATGCCCAGGACCGGCCCCTTGGGCACCCGCCGCACCAGGGCGACGCGGCCGGTACCGCCGGCGTCGGTGTCCAGGCGCTGCAGCTCGCCGCTGTCGCGCCGGGCCTCCTCGGCGGCCAGCCGGAAGACCGACACCGCGCGCCCGGCCTCGGCGCGCGACCAGGTGATGGGCTTGCCGCTCTCGGCGGTGATGAGCGCGGCGAACTCCTCGGCGCGCTCACCGATCCGCCGGGAGACGTGCATCAGCGCCTCGGCGCGCACGTGCGCCGGGAGCGCGGCGAACCCGGCCGCCGCGGCGTCGGCCGCGGCCACCGCCTGCTCGATCTGCTCGGGCGAGGGCACGGCGGCGGCCCCCGCGCTCTGCCCCGTGTAGGGGTCGGTCACCTGGATCTCGGTGTCGCCGGTCGCGGCTTCCCCGGCCAGCCAGAACGGACGCGTAGACATGTCCGTGACGCTAGTGCCCCCATCGCGGCCCGGCGTTGTCCTTCACGTCCAAACCACGGTGCCCGAGTTAGCCTTTCCGGCGTGCCCGCCGACCGCTCCCCTGCCACCAGCGCAGCACCCGCACCAGCAGGGCGTCCGAGGGCGGCTCGGGCGCCGGCTCCGGGCCGGTGCCCTCGACCGCCCGTTCGGGCGCCGGCGGCTCGGGGGCGGGCAGCGGCGCCGAGGGCTCGAACTCCACCGGAAGCGCGGCCGGGCCCCGGTAGAACAGCGACGGCGCCCACCACAGCTCCTCGGCCGGCAGCGCCAGGCGCAGACCGGGCAGCCGGGCGCGCAGCCGCTCCACCCCGATCTCCACGATCCGCTCGGCCACCGCCCGCGCCGGACAGCGGTGCTCCCCGGCGCCCCAGATCAGGTGGGCCCGGTTGTGCCCGGAGGGGACGGCGGCCTCGTCCCGGTCCCCGCGCCGCAGCCGCGGGTCGGCGTGCGCGGCGGCCAGGCCGAACGCCAGCGGCTCGCCCTCGGCCACCCGGGTGCCGCCGACCACGGCCGGGCGGGTGGCGAAGCGGGCGGGCAGCACCTGCACCGGCGGGGCCGTCCAGACCACGTGGTCGACCACCTCGCCCAGCAGCAGGCCCCCGCCGGCGTAGTCGCGGGCCAGGGCGTCGTCGGCGAGCAGCTCGCGCAGCACGTTGCCGAGCAGGTTGGCGGTGGGCAGGTGGGCGGCGGCGGCCATGGTGACCAGCTGGTCGGCGGTCTCGGCGTCGGTGGGTTGCTGCCCGTGCCCCAGCATCCAGCTGGTGAGGTCCTCGCCGGGGACGGCGCGCTTGTGGCGGACCAGCCCGGCGAAGTAGTCGCGCATGCGGGCGGCGGCCTCGGCGGAGCGGTCGCCGTCGTGCGACCACATGGCGGCGGTCAGGTCGCCCAGGGCGTAGCCGAAGTCGTCGTCGAGCCCGAAGAGGCGGTTGAGCACCATGGCCGGGATCAGGGTGCAGAAGTCGGCCATCAGGTCGGCGTCGCCCTGGGCGCAGAAGTCGTCGATGAGGCGGTCGGCGGCGCGGGTGGTGTCCGCGCGCAGCCGGGCGTCGCTGAGCCGGGCGAGCGCGTCGGCCACGGGGGCGATCAGCCGGGCGTGCTCGGCGCCGTCGGCGTACAGGGCGCTGCTGCTGTGCCCCATGCCGATCGGCAGGTCGTCGCCGGGCGAGCGCTTGCCGTCGCGCACGTCGCACCAGCGGCGGGTGTCCCGGGAGAAGCCTCCCCAGTCCCGCATGACCTCCAGGTTCTCCTCGTACCCCAGCAGCAGCCATACCGGAAGGCCCGGCTCCAGCTCCACCGGCGCCACCTGGCCGTAGCGCTCGCGCAGCGTCTCCCAGACGTGCTCGGCCTCTCCGTGCTCGGCGTACTTGTACAGCGGGAAGGGCGCCTCGTGCAGGGGGCACCCGGGGGCGGTGTCGGGTCGCTCGGTCACGGCGTCGCTCGCAGACTGTCAGGGGGCGGTGGCTGCGGTGCCACGAGGGTAGCGCCGCACCCGCCCCTCCACCACCACCGCTTTCCCCGGTTGCGGGCGGCCCGGATCCGGCCGCGCCTCTCGTGCGCCCCGGCCGCGCCGGGGTAGCCTGCCTACGCACCGTCGCCCGGCCGTCACGCACGATCCCCCCGCCCGTGCCCCGCCCTCCCGACCGACCTCCTTCCCCCGTCCGTCCCCCGTCGAGAAGGAAGGGACCCGACCCGATGGCGATCCTCCGATCCCGCGGCGCCCTGCGCGCCGCGGCCGTACCGCTCATGGCCGGCGCACTGCTGGCGGCCGCGGCTCCCCCGGCGGCGGCCCACGACCCCGTGGACGAGCTGCGCCGCGACATCGACGCCCTGCTGGAGGACCCCGCCCTGGAGGGCGCGGTCTCCGGGGTCGTGGTGCGCAGCGCCGAGACCGGCGAGGCGCTCTACGGGCACGAGCGCGGGACGCCGCTGCTGCCCGCCTCCAACATGAAACTGCTGACCTCGGCCGCCGCCCTGGACGTGTTCGGCACCGGCCACCGGTTCACCACCGACGTGCAGGCCGACACAGCGCCCAACCCCGGCGGCGTGGTCCGCGGCGACCTGTACCTGGTGGGCGGGGGCGACCCCACGCTCACCGCGGACGCCTACGACGACCTGGCCGCCGAGGTGGCCGACTCCGGGGTGCGCAGGGTGACCGGGGACCTGGTCGCCGACGACACCTACTTCGACGACGAGCGGCTGCACCCGGACTGGGAGGAGGGCGACGAGCCCTACTACTACGCGGCGCAGATCTCGGCGCTGACCGTGGCCGCCAACCAGGACTACGACACCGGCGTCGTCACCGCCTCGGCCGAGCCCGGCAACGCCCCGGGCGACCCGGTCGAGGCCGGGCTGGAGCCGATGGCCGACAACCTGGAGGTGCGCAACGAGGCGGTCACCGGTGCGCCCGGGTCCGAGCCCTCGCTGGAGGTGACCCGCGAACGGGGGACCAACACCTTCACCTTCTCGGGCTCGCTCCCGGCCGGGGGCGGCGACTACGCCACGCTGCGCACCGTCGACGACCCCACGGCCCACGCCGCCCACCTGTTCGCCGACGCGCTCGCCGACCACGGGGTCAAGGTCGTCGGCGACGTGGACTTCGGCACCGCACCGCGGCGCACCTCCCCGGTGGCCGAGCGCTCCTCCATGGAGCTGGGCGAGCTGCTGGTGCCGTACATGAAGCTGTCCAACAACGGGCACGCCGAGATGCTGCTCAAGGCCATGGGCGCCGAAGAGGCGGGCCTGGGCTCGTGGAAGGCGGGCGCCGCCGCCGTGGAGGTCGCCACCGCGCGGATGGGGCTGGACCCCGGTGCCTACCGCCAGACGGACGGGTCGGGGCTGGCCCGCAGCAACCGGATGACCGCCGACGGCATCGCCGACCTGCTGGAGACGGTGCGCGGCGAGCCGTGGTGGCCGGAGTTCGAGGACTCCCTGCCGCTGGCCGGGGCCGAAGAGCGGATGGTCGGCGGGACCCTCCGGTTCCGGATGCGCGACACGGCGGCGCAGGAGAACGCGCGCGCCAAGACCGGCACCCTGACCGGGGTCAGCGCGCTGTCGGGGTACGTGCAGAGCGCGGACGGCGAGGAGCTGGTGTTCGCCGTGGTCAACAACGGCCACACGGGTCCGGCGCCGCGCCACGTGCAGGACGCCGTGGCCGTTCGGCTGGCGGAGTTCTCGCGCGGGGGGATGCAGCGCCTGTCCGCGCCGGCGCCCGCCTACGCGCCCGCCCCGGCCGGCCCCGACTCCTCCGACGGCGGACGGGAGTGCACCTGGGCCGGCACCTGCTGAGACCGGTGACGGCCGGGGCGGCCCCGCGGACGGTCCGGTCCGCGGGGCCGCCGCCGTTCCCCCGCCCGCCGCCGCACCGAGGGCGCGGCCCGCCCCGGCCGCGTCGGCCCGCCGTTCGGTTCCGGACGGTACCGGCCTGTTCACCGGGGGTCCCGAATCGGACGGGACGGCTGGTGTGCACGCCCTGGTTGGGCCAAAGTGGGGGACAGAGGCCCGAACACCGGCGCTTCACAGGCCAGTGACCGGACCCCCGCGTCCGGCCCGACCGACCGGGAGAGAAGCAAGGGTGTCGCTCGTCTACCGCAGCATCGCCACCGTGGACCTGGACCGCGACATCACCGGCGAGGCCGCGGCCGCCCTCGCCGCCTGGCTGAGCCGCCGCGGTCCGGCCGGTGCGCGGGTCGACTTCACCCGGTCGGGCTCCTACGAGCTCAGCAGGCGGTCCAGAGCCATGGTGGTGCGCCACGACAACCGCGAGGACCGCATCTCCTTCCTCCGGCTCACCACCGAGTCGGACAAGGCCGACGGGCGCTGGCGCACCACCGCCACCATCGTCTCCGACCCCCAGCGGCTGCCGCACGGCTACAGCTGGGTGGACATGACCGCCGACCCCCGGCACGAGCTGTCCGGCCCCGACCGGCTCGACGTGGTGCCGCCGGACGCGGTGCGCATGCTCCTGGAGCGGCTCCCCTGCCGCGACGGCGGGCAGCGGCTGGGCCCCGACCCGGCCATCGTGCGCGGCCGCGACCCCGAGGCGGTCCGCGCGCTGGCCGCGGCGATCGCCGACCCGGCCCGCAGACTCGCCGTCGTCGTCTTCGGCCCGCCGACCGACACGACCGTGGCCGCCTGGCGGGACACCATGGCGGCCGTGCTCGCCCGGTCGGCCGGCATGTGCGCGGGGTACGTCCTGGACGCCGCCGCCCACGAGCGGCTCGCGGCGCTGCTGCCGCGGGGGGCCGACGTCCCCGCCGGAGGGGTGCGCACCTTCCTTCCCGGCGTCGACCCCGACGACGGCGCCGACGCCCAGCGCCACCCGCGCATGTCGGCCCACACCCTGGACTCGGCCCGGGAGGAGGGGCGGGTGCGCCCCTGGGTGAGCCGGGCGCTGGCCCGGTCGGTGCGCGACAACGCGGTCGACGCCCCGCTGCCCGCGGAGCTGCGCGCCATCGACACCCTGCTCAACGAGGAGGAGCTCGACGCCTACCTGCGCGAGCAGGAGAACGGGTCGGGCTCCGCCCCGGTCGCACCGGCCACCACCGGGCCGCACGGCACCGACCTGGTGCCGATGCTCAAGGCCCGCCTGGCCGACCAGGCGCGGGACGCCGAGCGGCTGCGCGCGGAGGCCAAGCGGCTCAGTGTGCGCGGCACCGAGCAGGCCAAGGAGCGCGAACGGCTGGCGGCCGAGCTCACCGAGGTCACCGAGGAGCTGCACCACGCGCGGTCCGCCCTGCACACCGCCACCGGTGAGCTGGCGTGGCTGCGCGAGCGGCTGAACGAGGAGGGGCTGTACCGGCTGGCCGCCGAACACCCCCCGGCCGACCGGCCCCTGGGACCGCCCCGCACGGTGGAGGAGCTGCTGGAGCGGATCACCGACCGCAGCAACCTGCCCAACCTGTACTTCACCATCGAGGACCGCGACACCGTGCGGGAGCTGACCGGCAGCCGCAAGGAGAAGCTGTGGGTCACGCGCGCGTGGGAGGCGCTGCTGGCGCTGGACGACTACGCGCGCTACCAGCTGGCCAACCCGGAGTCGGGGCTGGGCTTCCACGACTACCTGCGCGAGCCGCCGGACGGGTACCGGGCGGTCCCGGTCAAGCGGCTGGCCTCCCGGGAGAGCGACACCGTGCGCAACCGGGACAAGCTCAGCGACAAGCGGGTCTTCAAGGTCCCGCGCGAGGTCTCCCCCGACGGGGAGGTGCCGATGTTCGCGCACATCAAACTCGACAGCGAGTACGGGATCTGCCCCCGCCTGTACTTCTACAGCGACCTCGGGCCGGGCACCACCAACCGCATCTACATCGGCTATCTGGGCCGCCACCTGCCCGTGCAGGGCACCAACTGAGCACTCGTACCCTCGGTAGACATGGGAACCCCGACGGAAGCGGCCCCCCGCGTGCTGCCCGAGCAGGAGTGGCGCGGGCGCGAGGCCCGCCACCACGCGCGCGTGGACGCCCTCGTCTCCGCCCACCTGGAGCGCAGGGCGGCCGGGATCAAGCACCCCGTCGAGGACTTCCTGTTCACCTACTACAGCCACAAGCCCGCACAGCTGCGCCGCTGGCACCCGGGGGCGGGGGTGGTCCTGGAGGGGCTGTCTCCCGAAGGGCTGCGCTGGTACAGGTCCGCGGAGGGCCCGTCGGACGCGGACTCCCCTGACGCCGCTGAGCTGGACGTGCCGGCCTTCCTGGAGAAGAAGGGGCCGACCGTCGCCTTCGTGCTGCGGCTGCTGCGCGCGGTGCAGGGGCGCCAGGCCCACCTGGGGTGCTTCGGCCTGCACGAGTGGGCCATGGTGTACCGGCTGGGCCAGGACCAGGTGCGGCACGCGTCGGTGCCCCTGCGCCTGGGCGCGGAGGGCACGGACGAAGTGGTGGAGTCGCACCGGATCACGTGCTCGCACTACGACGCGTTCCGGTTCTTCACCGAGGAGGCGCGGCCGCTGAACCGGCTGCGGCCGACCCGCGAGGGCCAGGCCGAGCTGGACCAGCCGGGGTGCCTGCACGCCAACATGGACCTGTACAAGTGGGCCTACAAGCTGTCCCCGCTGGTGCCCTCGGAGCTGGTCGCCGACTGCTTCGTCTTCGCCAAGGACATCCGCGAGCTGGACATGCGGGCCTCCCCCTACGAGCTCGAGGCGCACGGGTACACGCCGGTGCGGATCGAGACGGCCGAGGGCAAGGCGGAGTACCTGGAGGCGCAGAAGGCCTTCGCCGAACGGGGCCGGGGGCTCCGGGCACGGCTGCTCGACGTGCTGGCCGCGGTCGAGCCCCTGCTGCCGGCCGAGCGCCCGTGACACCGCCCCGGTAGGGCGCCTGGAGGAGCGCCTGGCGGCGGACCGGCCGCTCGGGCCGGGACTCAGCGTCGGCCTGCGCGGACCAGTCCGGAGTCGTAGGCGGCGACCACCGCCTGCGTCCTGTCGCGAACGCCCAGCTTGGCCAGGATGTTGGACACGTGCGTCTTGACCGTCTCCACCCCCACGAACGCCTCGGCGGCGATCTCGGCGTTCGACAGGCCCCGGGCCATCCGCTTCAGGGTGTCGGCCTCGCGGGTGGTCAGGCCCGCCACCGCTCGGGCGGCCGGCCCCTCTTCGCCGGCGTGCGCGGCCGCCAGTGACCGGATCGCCTCGGGGAACAGCAGCGAGTCGCCGGAGTGCACCACCCGCACGGCCGCCAGGATGTCCTCCGGCCGGCTGCGCTTGAGCAGGAACCCCGCCGCTCCCGCGCGCAGGGCGCCGTAGACGTAGTCGTCGTTCTCGAAGGTGGTCACCACCAGGACCTTGGGCGGCCGGTCGAGGCGCACCAGCGCCGCGGTGGCCTGGATCCCGTCCAGGCGGGGCATGCGCACGTCCATCAGCACCACGTCGGGCGCGGTCCGCCGGACCAGGTCCAGGGCCGCGTCGCCGTCGTCGGCCTCGCCCACCACCTCCATGCCGGGCTCGGCGCCGATGAGCGCGCCCAGCCCCGCACGTACCAGCGCCTCGTCGTCGACCAGCGCCACCGAGATCACCGCCGCCTCCTCCGCCGAGCCTCCGCCGTTCCTCACCGGCCCCCCGTCCACGGGATCTCCGCCGCCAGGCGCCACACCCCGTCATCGGCCCCTGCGCGCAGTTCGCCGCCCAGGAGGCGGACCCGCTCCCGGGCGCCCGCCAGCCCCCGGCCCCCGCGCGCCTCCCCGCGCCGGGCGCCGCGCCCGGTGCACGGGTTGGAGACTTCGGCCCGCACCGCGGTCTCGGAGACGTCGACCCGCACCCGGACGGGCCCGCCCGACCCGTGCCGCAGCGCGTTGGTCACCCCCTCCTGGCAGATCCGGTACAGCTCCCGCGCGAGCACCGCGGGCAGCTCCCCCACCGGCCCGCGCGCCTCGTAGTCGGCCTCGGTGCCCGCGGCCCGGGCCGCTTCGACCAGGTGCGGGACGTCGGCCAGCGTGCGCTGCGGGGCCCGCTCGCCGGGGCGTTCGCGCAGCAGGCCGAGCACGTGGTCCAGTTCGGCGGTAGCGGTGCGCGCCTGTTCGGCGATGGCCTCCAGGGCGCCGCGGGCGAACGCGGGGTCGCGGTCGATCACCCGGGAGGCCGCCCCCGCCTGCAGCGCCACGACCGAGAGCGCGTGGCCGATGGAGTCGTGCAGCTCGGCGGCGAGCCGGTTGCGCTCGCCGAGGTCGTCGGCGCGCGCCCGCACCGCGGCGAGGCGGTCGGCGGCCGAGGCGCCGAGGAAGGGGCGGGCCAGCCGGGCGGCGCCCGCGCCCAGCAGCGCCATCGTGGAGATCAGGGCCGCCAGCATCAGGGCGCCGACCAGGGGGGACAGCCAGCGGCGGCTCCCCTGGGGCGCCCAGTCCACCAGGATGACGCGCTGGCCCATGTCCGGTGCCTGCCCCAGGAGGGCCACCAGGGCCAGCGAGGCCGCGTCGGTGAGCACCACCATCGTGAGCACGCACACCGCCAGGCCCACCGCGAACAGCAGCGCCAGCCAGCAGCAGCCCCGCGCCCGGGTGCGCCAGTCGGCCCCGGCGAGCGGCGGCTCATCGGCCAGGGGGCCGCCCAGCAGGCTGCGGGCGATCTGCGCCTGGAGCGCGTGCACGCCGGGCAGGAACCCCGTCAGCCCGCCCAGGGCCGCCGCCACGAGCGTCCCGGCCAGGCCCGGGACGCCGAACCCCTCCTCCGGGGTCCACGGCGACAGCAGGCTGATCAGGACCAGGACGCCGATGAAGAAGGGCATGAACAGCGCCCCGCCGAGGACGAGGTACACCCATCGGGTGTAGGTCCGGGCGGAGACGAACGGCGCGACGGCGGCGCGGAGGATCCCCACGCCATGATCGTGGCACGCGGGGCCGCGGATGCGCCTCCCCCTCCCGGGGGACGCGGTTCACCGCCGGGCGGGAGGCACCCGGGCCGCGTTCCCGGAAGTGTCGGGGGTGTCCGGCGGAAGGCCCGCCGGACGGTGACCCGGGGATTCGGGGAGGCGGCCATGGCGGTAGCGGCGAAGGCGCGCACGGACATGGGGAGGTGGGCGTTCCCAGCGGCGCTGGCCTGGTCGGCGGGGGCGGCGCTGCTGGCCCTGGCCTGGTCGGCGGGGGTACTGCCGCACCCGTTCTCGCGGGAGGACGGGGTGGGCATCGGCGCGGTGCTCAACGCGTTCGACCCGGCGGTGGGCTCGGCGTTCATGCTGGCCCTCGGGGCGCTCGGGGCCGTGTGCGCGACGGTGCTGGTGCGGGCCCCCTCGGGGGTGGCGGCCCGGGCCGCGTCGGTGACCGCGCTGCTGCTGGCGGGGATGATCGTGCTGGTTCCGCTGCACGGAGCGCTGCTGACGCTGCTGGGGTACACCCCGGTCGTCATCGCCGCGGGCTGGGCGGTCCCGGGACTGCCGGCGAGCTACCTGGAGTACGTGACCTCGGCGGAGAGCCTCTTCCTGCTCTACTCGGCGCTGGGGGCGGTGCTGTGGGGCGTGAGCGGCCTGGCCGGCCTGCGCGCCCAGCGCGGCGCCTGCGGCGCGTGCGGCAGGACCGGGGACTGGAGCGCCGAGCGTGAGGAGCGCGTGCGGGCGGCGGCGCTGCGCACGGGCAGGATCGCGGTGGCCGTGGCGGTCGCGGCCTCGCTGGTCTACCCGGCGATCCGGGTCCCGTGGATCTTCGGCGTCTACCCCGGGCTCGACGGGGGCCAGGGGTTCACCCCCGATCCGGGGACGCTGACCATCGGGCTGGGGCTGGCCTCGGGGGCGGTCGGCGGTGCCGTGCTCATGCTGGGCCTGGTGCAGCGCTGGGGCGTGCGGTTCCCCCGCTGGATGGTCGGCCTGGCGGGCCGCAGGGTGCCCGTCCCGCTGGCGGTGGTGCCCGCATCGCTGGTGGCGCTGGCGCTGGTCTCCCTGGGCAAGGTGGTTCCGGCGGCCTGGCTCACCGGTTCGTTCTTCACCGCCCAGGCCCCGGGCGGGGCGAACCTGGTGCACGAGGCGGCGTTCGCGGCGATGCTGCTGTGGGGCGCGGCCCTGGCGGTGGCGACCGCGGCCTACGCGATCCGCCGCCGCGCGGAGTGCTCCGCCTGCGGAGAGGGCAGCCCCGAGGCCGTCGGCTCCTGAGTTCCTCTGAGGCCGGGAAGGAGGCGCGAGGGGCCACGGCCCGGCGGAGGCGCGGGGGCGCACGAAGGACGGCGGCCGCTCGCTGATCGCGGTCCCGGCCGGCCGAAGGGCGTGCGCCGAGCCCCACGGCTCCGCACGGACCAGGACGGGCCCGACCTTCGGGGGCCGGGCTCGTCCTCATGCGTGCAGGCCGCCCGTCAGCGGCGAGGGGCGGGCACAGACCCGTCGGGGCGCCTCCGACGGGGTCCGGTCGCTACACTCGCCCCGATGTGCAACCCTTCCGCGGATTCGCCCTTTTCAGAGACAGGGGCGCGCGGCCCGACTAGCATCAGAGATGAGCCCAGGCCCCAGGCCCCAGGCCCCAGGCCCTCGGCCCCCGCGTCTCCGCCCTCCGACCGGACGACCGGGCCGCCAGGCGGCCTCTCGCTCTGGGCCCGTGCCCCTGAGGAGATCCGGCGCTGGACCACGTGGCGCGGCGCGATCGTCCTCGCGGTCGCCCGCACTCTGACCTCGACGATCCGGCTGATCGACGCGCTGGCCCTGTTCCGCGGCGATCCGCGGGTGCAGACCGTTTTCACCTGCGACGACGGTTCGGCCTTCAGCGGCCGCACCGGCCGCCTGCTGGCCGAGTCGGGGGCCGTCCTCGTCGACGGGGACGAGGCCCGGCGGGTCCCGGCCTCGCTCGTCCTGACGGCCAGTGAGAACGTCGACCTGACCGGCCTGGACGCGCCCGTGGTCGTCCTCCCGCACGGCATCGGCTTCCAGAAGTACGTTCCGGACTCCGAAAGCGGCCGGCGCCGCCTGTCGGGCGTCGTCCGCGACGAGTTCGCCGACCGCCCGAACGTCATCACGGTGCTGACCCATCCGGCGCAGCGCGACCAGCTGCGCAAGGCGTGCGGGCAGGACTCCGTCCTGGCCGACCGCGCCGAGGCCGTGGGCGACCACGTGCACGACCGCGTGGTGGCCGGACTGCGGCGGCGCCCGCTGCACCGGGAGCGCCTGCACGCCGGCCCCGGCGACCGCCTCATCGTGCTCAGTTCGACCTGGGGCGAGCAGGGGCTCCTCGGTTCCTCGCCGCTGCTCCCGCATCGCCTGCTCGCCGAGCTGCCCCTGGACCGGTACCGGGTCGCCGCCGCCCTCCACCCCAACATCTGGACCGCGCACGGCCCCTGGGGCGTACGGCAGGTCCTCGAACCCGCCGTTGACGCCGGCCTCCGACTCCTTCCCCCGGAACGGGGGTGGGAGGCCGCGATCACGGCGGCCGACTGCGTGATCGGGGACCACGGGTCGGTGACCCTGTACGCGGCGGGGGCGGGGACCCCCGTGCTCCTCGGAGCGTTCGGCGAGGAGTCCGTTCCCGGAACCGCCATCGGCGCACTCGCCGAGAGCGCGCCGCGGCTCGACCACGCGCTCCCGTTGCGGGGCCAGATCGACGCCGCGATCGACGGGCACGCACCGGGCAGGCATCACGGAGCGACGGAACAGGCCTTCGCGTACCAGGGCGCCGCGACGCACCGGCTGCGCGCGCTCCTGTACCGGGAACTGGGCCTGACGCCGCCCGAGCCCCCGGCCGCAGGGAGGACGCCCCGCACCCGAACGCCCTTCGGAACCTCCGACGGCTCGGACTCGGGAAACCCGGGAGCGGGCGGCGAACCGCCCCCAGAGAGGAAACGGCGTACGCCCATGCCGGGGCCCGCCGAACCGGAGCCGGAGTGGCGGGAGGTCACCGCCTTCGAGGTGCTGACGCGCGTGCAGGACGTGGAGCACGTGGAGGACACGGCGGCCGGGGACACACGGTTCATCACGGTGGAACGCTTCCCTGCCGCGGTCGCCGGACCGGCCGATCCGGGTGACGGTCGGCTGCGTCATCTCGCCGTCTCTGAGGCCGAACCCGATGAGGCACTGGCACGCTCAGCGTCCGTCATCCTCCGCTCACCGACCTCCGAACGCCAGGAGCGCTCCGACACCTCTGCCCGGCCCGGATTCGCTGGGGACACCTGGCAGGCCGGGACCGGAACCGGTGAGAAATGGGCGGCCGACACCCTTATGCGCCATCCGGGGGCGCTCATGGCCGTGTCGGCCGCCCCTCCCCTCACCGGGGCGGAGGCCGGGGTACCGGCAGATCGCCACGCGTACACGGCCCATCTCCGGGACGGGTCCTCCGTGTCGGTCCGCACGTCGGCCGCCGTCCCCCTGGGGATCGCGGCGGCCGTCGCCTATACGGTCGTCAGGGGCGCAGGCACCGGCGAAACCCGTGTCAGCGACGGGCGGAGGACGTGGCGGGCCCACACGTCGCGGAGGTGAACGGGGCGACCCGACCCCGCGTTGATCTCGGGGAAGTCGGCCTTAAAAACGTCCTCTTAAGGCCGACTTCCCCGAGATCAACGACAGGGGCTCAGTCCTCGTCGGACAGCCGGCGCTCCACTTCCCGGGCCCGCGGCGAGCCGCCTTCGCGGTAGATCTCCAGCGCCCGCCGCAGCTGGCCTTCGGCCTCGGACCGCAGGTTCATCCGCTCCATCGCCCGGGCCAGGTCCTCGCGGGCCTCGGCCTCGTAGTAGGTGGCGTCCAGCTTCTTCAGGGACTCGGCGGCTTCCGTGAGGACGCCGACCGCCTCGGGAACCCTCCCCGCCCCCAAGTGCAGGCGCCCCAGGCTCGCCTGCACACGCCCCGCCATGCGGACGTCGGGATCGGGCAGGCCCAGGAAGCGCGCGAGGGCGTCCTCCATGTCCGCACGGGCACGCTCCTCGCGGCCCGCCGCCGCATGGGCACAGCCGCGGAAGTACACGGCGAGCGCGCCGCCCCGGCGCCCGTTGTGGTCGTCGCCGAGAGTGGCGCACAGCGCCTCCGCCCGGTCGTAGGCGGACACGGCGGCACCGGGGTCGCTCCCTTCGAGGAGGCGACCGTGGAATTCGTTCGCCGAGGACTCCAGCATCACGTCGCCGACGTCGGGGGCGAGCGCGAGCGCGCGCTCCAGCTGCCGCCGCGCCTCCTCCCTGTCGCCCAGGTCGGTGAGCGGGCGCGACACGACGGTCCGCAGCCGCATCTCCGCCGCGGGGACGCCCGCCCTAGCGGCGGCGTCGGCTCCGGCCCGGCCGGTCTCCGCCCAGTCCTGCACGAAGCGGACGTTCATGTACAGCGCGGTCGCCATCTCCGCCGTCCGCCACACGATTCCGTCGAACCCGTCGGGCCCCTTGAGCCCGTCGCGCCCTGCCTCGACTCCGCGCCGGACGAGCCCGGTCAGTGTGCGCCGCTCGTGTTTGAGCCACGCGAGCGCGCGCGCCTTGGCCTTGCCGTCGCCTCCGAAGGGGTCGTCCCTCCCTGCGGTGAGAGCGTCGACATCGGTCGCCCGGGTGCGCGTGCCCATGACGGCCAGGTCGGCGAAGGCCAGGCGCGCCAGGAACCGCTCCGCCATCGCCTCCAGCGCCGCACGCCGGCTCCGTGTGCCGTCCGACTCCGCTCCCCGGTCCCGCGCGTCGGCGGCGATGAGCGGGTGCCGGAAGCGGTACCGCCCGACGTGCTCGGAGACCAGCAGGTTGGCATCCACCAGTTCCGCGAGCAGGGGCCGGGCATCGCCGCCCTGGGCGACCGCTTCGGCGGTCGGCACCTCGAAGTCCTCCCCCGGCCATTCGCCCAGGGCCCGGTACAGCGCGGCGGCCCGATCCGACAGGCGCTCGTAGGAGATCCCGAAAGCCGCGGACAATGTGTGCGCCCCCAGACCGATCGCGGCCAGCCTGCGCTTCTCGTCGCCGAGCTCCGCCAGGAGCCCGGCGGTGTCGCCCGACCTCCGGAGCCGCGCGCCGACCATGACCAGGGCGAGCGGGAGGCCGTCGCAGGCCTCGGCGAGCCGGTCGACGTCGGGGTCGGCGGGGTCGAGCCCCGGGCACACCCGGCAGAGCAGCTCCCGGGCGGCCTCCGCTCCCAGCGGGTCGAGCACCATGTGGACGGCCCCTTCCGGGCCGAATTCGAGTTCGGCGAGGGAGGGCCCGTCGCTGCTGGCCAGAAGCGCGCCTCCGGGCCCGGCGGGGATGAGGGGCCGGACCTGTGCCGGCTCCTGCGCCCCTTCGACGACGACGAGGACCGGGGCCTCGGCGGTGAGGGCGCGGAACTCGGCCACCCGCGCCTCGAAGGTGTCCGGGAGGAACCGGTCCCGGACGCCGAGGTCGCGTAGGCACTCCGTCACGGCCTGGTCGGGGTCGGACCGGGCGCCGGTCCCCGCGGGCGGGTACTCGTAGTACACCCGTCCTCCCGGGAACATGTGCTCGAGGCGGTGCGCCGCCTGCCTGAGGAGCGAGGACTTGCCCACCCCGGGCGGCCCCTCGTAGACGAGCACCCCCGATCCCGCGGAGCCCTCGAACATGCGGGTCATGCCGTCCAGCTCGCTCGTCCTGTCGACGAACACACCGGGAGCGGGCGGAACATTGGCGGGACGGCGCTTGCGGCCTCCGGGCCCGCCACCGTCCCCGCCTTCGGACCTGCCTCCGAAACCGCCCGCACCGACGTGGACGTCTCCGTACACCGCGCCGACCTGGACCACGTTCTCGGCACGGCCCGACTGCTCGTTCCGCACAGCGGGCGTACCCGTGCGCTCGTCCGAACGCTCTCCCTGCGCCTCGCGCGCCTCGCGCACCTCGCGCGCCGTGGGGTCGTCGAGGCCCTCCGGCCCGTCCTCGCCACCCTGCCGCATAGCGCTCCTTCGGGGGGTCCTCCGCTGGGGCATGGCACCGATTCCGCCTCAATGGCCGCATCGGCCGGGAATCCAGGGCGACCTTACCTCGGAGGCACACCTTGGTCGCGGGTCGTGACCGCATCGCGCCAGCGGCCGGGCTTCCGCGCGCGCTCGGGCATCACCTCATCGACCGACTTTCCTGTGCCGTCCCTTCACGCGACCTCCGAACCTCCTCCACGTGCCGTCTCCGTGTGCCGTCCCCCGCTCCGTGTGCCCTCCCTCCGCCCGCACCCGCGAGGAGGCCTTGATGCCCCTTCTCCCGCACGGCGCCCACGCCCCCGGCTCCGTCCCGCACGCGCTGGACGGGCACCTCATGCTCCAGGTCAAGAGGGTCGACCCCGCCCCGTTCGACGACGTCTCCCCCGTCGACGGGGGCCTGGTCTTCTGCGGGCTCAAGGCCGCCGAGAACAAGGCCGCGGTCCTGCGCGATCGGCCCTTCACCGGCCCCGTCCTGATCGATCCGTCCGCGTACGAGAAGCACGTCGCCACCCCCGACCGCCCCTTCGACGCCGGAGAGGCCTCCCTGATGGCCGCGGACGGCCTGGAGGAGCAGCTGGAACGCCAGCGCATGCAGGGGGCGACCATGGCCGTCACCCCCACGGCCCTGCTCTCGGCGGGCGACCTCGCATCGCTCGAAGCCGTGGCCGAACGGGCACTGGAGATCAGCGACGACGACGTGCTGCTCTCCCTGCCCGTCGACGCGCGCTGGCTGCGCGCCCCGCACCACCACGACCTGATCTCGATGCTCCGCCAGGTCCCCCTCCCCAAGGCGCTCGTCCTGTGCGCGACCCACGACCCGCTCTCGACCGCCGAGGCGGCGGCCAACCTCAGGGAGGTCGTCTCGTCGGTCCCGGGGATCGGCCTGCTCCGCTCGGACCTGGCCGCCCTGGACGCCATGGTCCACGGCGCCGGTTTCGCCTCCATCGGCGACTCCGCCTCCGCCCGGCACGGCCCCACCCCCGACCGCCGGGGCCCCGGCCCCCGCAGGCGCGACCCGGCCGTCCTGCTCCCCCGCGCGCTGAGCTACCACTACGGCGAGACCATCGCCACCGCGTTCGACGGCGCCGAGGCCCCCCTGTGCCCCTGTGGGGCGTGCCTGGAGTGGGGCGCCGCCAACGGGTCGGCCGACGGCCGGCGCCCGCTCACCACGTTCACCGACGCGGTCGACACCCACGGCGCCCACCGGCACAACCACGCGGTCTGGTCGGCGCTGTGGGAGTGGATCATGCGCGCCGCCGACGAGGCCGATGCCAAGGAGCGGTGGCAGAAGTACTGCCGGCGGGCCCTGACCGAGATCGCAGGGCTCAATGAGGCCGCGGGACGCCCCGGGCGCACGTTCGGGCCCTCGGCCGCGCTACGCGTCTGGGCGGGAGGCGAGCCGCGCCGCGGACGCCTCTGAGGCCAGGAGGCCCCGGCGCTCCGACGCCCCCAGCACCGTTTCGGCGAGCTTCCAGGCCACGGGGGTCCAGCGGCGCCGCGCGGGGGCCGGCGGGACGAGGAGGTGCACCCCCGTGCATCCGGTGCGGCCGCAGGCGTGCGCACCGCCCCCGTCCGTGCCGCTGCCCTCCGCACCGCACCCGCGTGTCCCGAGGCCGATTCCGTAGTAGTCGGCCTCGGCGGCCGCGACGGTCTCGTCCTTAGGGCGGCGACCGGCGATCGCGGCGCGCGCGCAGGTCGGGGGGAAGCGTCCCGCACGGCGGAGCGCGGTGTGCCAGTGGGGCGACTCGACCACGGCGAGCTCTACGCGCAGGGGCGTCGCGGCGCGGCGGACGACGTACCCGCCCTGCCTGCTCACCGCCGTCGCCGGGGCGGCCCGCAAGAGACAGCGCTCCCGCTCGCTCAGGGCGCTCTCCGGAACCGGCTCCCCCAGGGGAAGGCCCATCAGCGCTTCGAGCACGCCCAGTCTCAGGATCGGCGGCTGCCCTGTTCTCGCCCGCCTGTCGAGCTCACCGGCATCCGCCCGGAAGAAGACCGTCGCGGGCACTCCGAGGACACGGAGCCGGGCATGGCGCAACGCGACCGCGCCCGTTCCCGGCTGCTCTGCTGAGGCGCCCAGCAGGGCGCGACCGAAGGCGAGGGCGGATTCGGCCTCGGTATCGGCTTCACCATCTGTCCGCACCGGCCCAAGTGTGCCGGATTGCTCCCGCACCCGCGGGGGATTCCGGCAAGCCTGCACCGGGGCCCACGCCACGCCCGGTCCGGCGCCCCCGGCGGTGCGCAGGTGGCCCACGGTGCGGGATGGCTCTAGCATTACCGACCGTACGGCCGGTTCCGGCCGCGGACCGACCGCTCGGCGGCCCGGAACGGCCTGGTGCGACTCGGCACGGCCCTGCTCGGTGTCCGTTTCGCACATGCCGTCCCGACCGCATCCCCGCATCGTCCCGCACCCGTCCCACCGCGCCGTCGGCCCTTCCGCGCCCCCATGGGCGCGGGCACCGGCGACCGCGGTCCCGTGCCGCACACCGGCACCGCGACCCCGAGGCCCCGACAACCGTGACGTCCGACCCCGAGCCCCCTCCCGCAGCCGGCCGCTCCACCGGGCCTGCCGATGTTCCGGGCAGCGATCCCGCAGGCGGCCCCGCCTCCGCGATCAGGATCGGCTTTTTCCAGTTCGCCCCCGGGGCGCGCAGCGCGCGGGGGAACATCGCCGCCGTCCGCACGGCCCTCGACACCTACGGCGATGGCGGGGCGGAGGCGGCCGACGGGCTCGACGGCGCCGTCGTCGTCCTCCCCGAGTTCTTCCTCGGCCCCTACCGGAGTCCGGACGAGCGCTTCCCCGCCGACGGGCTGGCCGACCTGCTCCGCCCGCTCACCGAGGCCGCCGCCGACCGGCACCTGCGCCTGGTCGGCAGCCTGCCCGTGCGGTGCTCCCGGGGGTGGGTCAACCGGGCGGTCGCCATCGGTCCGCACGGGCCGTCCGCCGTCCACGACAAGGTGCGGCTGTTCGGCCCCGAGCGGGCCGCCTTCACCGCCGGCGGCGCCCGGCACCGGGTCGTCGACGTCGCCGGGCTGCCCTGCACGGTGCAGATCTGCATGGACATCGCCGACCCGGGCCCGGCACGGGCCGCGGCGGCCGAGGGCGCCGCGGCGGTCCTGAGCCCGTCGGCGGTGTCGGTGGACCTGCTGCGCATCCTCCACCGGGCGCGCGCCGTGGAGAACCAGGTGGTCAGCGTCTTCTGCAACCGGCACGGCACCGACCCCGACGGCACCGTCTACCTGGGTCGCAGCGCGATCTTCCTGCCCGACGGCACCGACGTGTCGGCCCCGGCCGACGCCGACGCCCTGGTCCTGCGGACCTTGCCGCCCGAGCGGCTGCGCTCCTGGTCCGACGCGCGCCGCTCACTGATCGGCGCCCCAGCGGGATAGGACACGCCGGAGCCCTCCGGGCCCCTCGCGGTACCGCCGCCCCGTGAGCCCCCGCACAGGCGCGGGGCGAAGTCGGCCTCCCGGGCCTCGCGGCCTGGTCGTGTCCCGCGATCGTCCCGGACCGTTCCGGGGACCGCCACGAGCGGTCGACGCCCGCCCCGGCCGGGCCGCAGTACCCGGGCCGCCGACTCGGGCGCCCCGGCTCAGCCGCGTTTGACCACCAGGCGGTCGCCGAGCACCAGGGCGTCCAGGTCCATCGCGAGAAAGGCGCGGCAGGCGTCGTCCGGCGTCTCGACGAGCGGCTCGTGCCTGCGGTTGAGGGAGGTGTTGAGCAGAACCGGCACCCCGGTGCGCGCGGCGAAGCACCGGAGCAGCAGGTCGCAGCGCTCGTCCTGGTCGCGGCGGACGGTCTGCACCCGGGCGCTGCCGTCGACGTGGGTCACCGCCGGGATCCGGGCGCGCCGCTCCGGCAGGACCGGGACGGCGAGCTCCATGAAGGGGGCGGGCCGGTCCAGGTCGAAGAAGTCGGCGGCCCGCTCCTGGAGCACCATCGGGGCCGGCGGGCGGAACCACTCGCGCCGCTTCACCGACCCGTTGATCCGGGCGCTCATGCCGGGGCGCCGGGGGTCGGCCAGGATGCTGCGGTGCCCCAGCGCCCGGGGGCCCAGCTCGGACCGCCCCTGCCACCAGCCGAGCACCTGGCCCGCGGCCAGCCGCTCCGCCGCCTCCTCGACCAGATCGGCCTCCGGCGGCCGGACGTGCCGCACGCGGTCGCCGAACCGGCGCAGCGCCGCATCGACCGCCTCCGGCGCATAGCGCGGCCCCAGGTAGGCGGTGCGCAGGGCGGTGTCGACCGGCAGGCCGCGCCGGCGCACCTCGTGCATCAGCTTGCCCAGGGCCTGGCCGTCGTCGCCCGGCGCGGGCACCACGAACACCTCGCCGAACGGCCCCTCGCGGACGATCCGGCCGTTGGCCACGCAGTTGAGCGCGACCCCGCCGGCCAGGCAGAGCCGGTCGCCGCCGACCAGCCGGTGCGCCCGGCGGACCAGGCCCAGCAGGATCTCCTCCAGCACGGCCTGGCCGGCGTGCGCGATGTCCATGTCGTCCCGTCCGAACCGCCCGGCCTGCACGGGCCGCCCGCGCGCGGCGGCGAAGGCGTCCCACACGGCCTGCTCGCGCGGGGCCGGGGCGGGCCACCCGAAGTACCACCGCCCCATCGTGTTGGCCAGCACCGCGCGGGTGAAGCGCGGGTCCACCCGGTAGGTGCCGTCGGCGGCGGTCCCGGCCCACTCTCGCACCAGCTCCGTGAAGCGCGAGGGCCGCCCGTGGGCGGCCAGCGCCATGGTGGTGCCCTCCTCGTGCATCCGGCCCGCACCGGCCAGCGCGCCGACCGCCGTGTAGAAGTGGCCGAGCGAGTCGGCGACGAAGCCCCCGTCGGCGGTGGAGAGCCGCTCCACCGGCTCCAGGCCGTCCGGTCCCGCCCGCCATAGGGAGGTCCCGGTGAGCAGGCCCCCGCAGTCGCCCTGGCCGTCCACCACGAGCACCGCCGCGTCGGGCAGACCGGAGGCGTAGAAGGTGCTCGCGGCGTGGAAGAGGTGGTGCCCCTCGCGGACCAGACCGCCGGAGTTGTCCACCGCGCGGTCGCCGGGACCGCCGAAGAACGCCCGGTAGCCCGGCAGGGAGCGCAGGTGCCGGTAGGCCAGGCGGGAGTCCCAGCTGTGCTTGCGCCGGTCGCCGACGCGCTCGGAGGCCAGCGCGGTGATCTCCCCTGCGGGGTCCAGCAGGGCCGCGCCCCCGTCGTGCCACGAGCTGGCGTGGGTGTGCACCAGGGCATACGGGACCGGGCCCGCGGCCGGCTCCCCTCCGCCGCCGCTCAGGCGGTGAATCCCAGGGAAGCGACGAATGTGAACTGCGGCGACCTGTTCTCCAGGCGGACGACCACGAAATCGTCGTACAGGCCCGGGGGAACCTCGGTGTCGACGCGCACCCGGACACTCACCCGCGCCGGAAACGCGACACCGGAAAGATCGACGGGAACATTGATCTTATTATTGTCGGCACTCGTCAGAAGAGCGCTCGAAAGAAGGGTCTCGGTGAAGTGGTTCGGCTGGTCCTCTTCGTAGAGGATCACGGTGACGGCGTGCCCCGGATATCCGGCGAACGTCGCCACGTCCTCGGTCCTCAGGCGCAGTGCGGTGGTGTCGGGGCCGCTCGGGTCGGTCTTGGCCAGAGTGAGCGGGAGCTCCATGGCGAGGCCGGAGTACGCCGCGTCCCCGTAAACACCCGGCTCGTCCCCGAGATGAATGCGGCCCTGCCACACGAGTTCCGCTTGAGCGCTGTGCATGCACCCTCCTCGCCGATTCGCGGAGACGCATCGTAGCACCGGGGGAACGATTCATTTATAGAGGCTTTCCTCCCTCCCCGAATTTCCTTCTCCGGACGGAAGTGCGCTCCTGCACCTCCTTTCGCCTTCCTCTCCCCTGGCGCGCACCGCGGACGGCCGCGGCGGTGCGGAGCGCCCGCCGGGCGGCCCGGAGGGCCGAGCTGGCCGGTTCGTGCCACCGCGGCGGGCGCGAGGGGGCCGCGAGCCGGGGCACGATGGTCGGTGACGTCCCCTTTGGCAGCGCCCCACCGGAAGGACGAGCCGTGCACGTCTCCGCCCTCCTCGAATTCGACGCCGTCCCCCTGGACACCGGCGACGAGGTCACGGTCCTGCTCGACATCACCGCCCCCGAGCGCCCCGGGGGCGGGCGCCGCCCGCCCTCGACACTGCAGGTGGTGCTGGACCGCAGCGGGTCGATGCACTCCGGGCGCAAGCTCGAAGGGGCGGTGCGGGCGCTGATGGCGCTGGTGGACCGCCTGGACCCGGCCGACCGCTTCGGCGTGGTGGTCTTCTCCGACCAGGCCCAGGCGCTGGTCCCGGCGGCGCCGCTGACCGACAAGGCCGCGGTCAAGGAGCGGATCCGCGGTCTTCGGGCCGGCGGCTCCACGGACCTGTCCAGCGGGCTGCTGCGGGGCGTGCAGGAGGCGCGGCGGGCCTCGGCGGACCGGGGCGCCACGCTGCTGCTCATCTCCGACGGGCACGCCAACCAGGGGGTGACCGACCACGACCGGCTGGCGGGGATCGCCCGGACCGCCTACGCCTCCGGGGTCGCCACCACCACCGTGGGCTACGGGCTGGGGTACGACGAGGAGCTGCTGGGGGCGGTGGCCGACGGCGGGGCGGGCGACGCCCTGTTCGCCGAGGACCCCGACACCGCGCTGGGTCTGCTGCAGGGGGAGGTCGACCACCTGCTGGCCAAGACGGCGCAGGCCGCGTCGCTGCGGGTGCGGGTCGGCCCCCGGGTGGGGTCGGTCGAGCCGCTGGGCGGCCTGCCCTCCGACCGGCTCCCCGGAGGGGACGTCGTGGTGGAGCTCGGGGACTTCTACTCGGGGGAGCACCGGCGGCTGCTGCTGCGGATGGACGTGGGCGGCATCACCGACCCGGGGCCGACGACCGTGGCGGCCCTGGAGGTCACCTACGTCGACCCGGCGGAGCTGGAGACCTACACGGTGACGCTCCCGGTGCCGGTGAACGCCGTGCCCGGCGACGAGGCGGCGTCCCGCATCGCCGACCCCGCCGTGAGCACCGAGAAGGCCTACCAGAAGGCGCAGGAGGCGAAACGGCGGGCGAGCGACGCGCTGCGGCGGGGCGACCGCGGCGGGGCGGCGGCCGAGCTGGAGGGCGCACGGCAGGAGCTGAGCTCGCACATGGGCGCCGCGCCCGAGGCCCTCGCCCGCCAGGTGGCCGACCAGATCGCCGAGCTGGACCTGCTGGCCAGGAGCGCGCGCACGGACGACACGGCGCGCGCGGCCAAGGCGACGTACATGAGCGGGCACAGCCAGAGCAGGAAGAGGGGCACCCGGCAGCAGGCCTACGGCGAGGCCGTGCCGTTCCCGCCGGACGACGCCGCGCCCGGCGGGAGGACGGCGTGCGGGCGCCTGCGCTCGTCCCTGGTGGGCCTGGCGATCGGCGACGGCTTCGGGGAGTGGCACTTCTCCCCGGCGGTGGCACGGAACGCCGCGGGGGAGCTGCCCCCCGCGCCCTGGCGCTGGACGGACGACACCCTCATGGCGTGCTCCATCGCCGACGTGCTGCTGCGGGCGGGGCGGGTGGACGGCGATGTGCTCGCCCGGTCGTTCGCCGAGCACTACGACCCGGAGCGCAAGTACGGCGCGGCGACGCGGGAACTGCTGGAGCGGGTCCGCGAGGGGGCCGACTGGAAGGAGCTGGCCGACGCCCAGTTCGGCGGCGGCGGTTCCTGGGGGAACGGGGCCGCGATGCGGGTGGCGCCCCTGGGGGCGTACTTCGCCGGCGACCTCGCGCGCGCGAGAGACGAGGCGGCGCGGTCGGCCAGAGTGACGCACACCCACGACGAGGGGGTCGCCGGGGCGGTGGCCGTGGCGGTCGCCGCGTCGGCGGCCGCGGGGATCCGGGGCCTGGACGGGGAACAGCTCCTGGAGGCCGCGATCGAGCAGACGCCCGGGGGCCAGGTGCGCGAGGGGCTGATCCACGCCCGGAACCTGATGCAGGCGCCGTCCGACACCGCCGCCAGGGCGCTGGGCACGGGGTCGAGGGTGAGCGCACCCGACACGGTCCCGTTCGCGCTGTGGACGGCGGCGACCCGGCTGGACGACTACGAGGCGACAGTGCGCACCTGTGCGGAGGCCGGGGGCGACCGCGACACGACGTCGGCAATCGCGGGCGGTGTCGCCGCCGCGCGCACCGGGATCGAGGGGATCCCCGACCGGTGGCGCGACCGCGCCGAGCCCCTTCCGGACTGGGTCGGCCGCTGAACGCCGACCCGCCTCCTATAGGGTCTCTCGCCGCACATGCGAGGCGCCGTGGAAGCGCCCTCGCCCCGCACCGCAACAGGGAGCCGTCGCAGGCCGTGTCCGAACCGTACGTGGGAATCATCGTCGCCGTCCTGGGAATCGCCGGCACCCTCGGGTCGGCCGTGTTCACGCAGATCCTGGCGGCCCGGGCCCGCCTGGCGGAGATCGACCGGGAGCAGCAGGCCCGCGCCGCCGACCACGAGCGCCAGCAGGCCGACGCGGCGATGGCCACCCGCCGCGCGTCCTACATCGCCTTCAACGCCGAGGCGCGCCACTTCCACGCCCAGATCCGCCACTGCACGCACGCCCTGCACGGCCAGGAGCGCCCGGACGACCCGTGGGCGGCCCTGGACGAGGCGCGGAAGGCCTTCGTGGAGGACTACTCCGAGATCCAGCTCACGGCGCCCGACCGCGTCCTGGTCGCCGCGGGCGACGTCAATTCCGAGTTGAACTGGCTCTACGGGATGGTCCGCCGACTGAACGACGGCCTCGAACACGAGGAGGAGTCCGTCGAGCGCGCCCAGCGGGAGCTGCAGAACCTGTGGGGCGATCTGGACGTCCTGCGCACCCTCATGCGCCAAGACCTCGGCGTCACGGCGGACGACGCCGCCCATGACACCGCCCACGGCCTCGACGGCCCGCCCGACCGCACCCCGCTGCCCGCCCCGCCGACACGGCCGCCCGGCAGGGGCCTCAGGCCGACTTCTCGGGGAACCTCTCCTCGTTGATGGCGACCTTCTCCTTGAGGGCCTCCTCCAGGTCCACGCCGAGGACCGTGGACATGCGCAGCAGGTAGCTGAGGACGTCGGCCATCTCCATGCGGACCGCATGGGCCTTGTCGGGGTCCTCCATCACGCGCCGGGCCTCGTCCTGCTCCAGCCACTGGAACGGCGGCCAACTCGCCCGCCTCCCCGGCCAGGGCCATGGCCAGGTTCTTGGGCGTATGGAAGCGCCCCCAGTCCCGGCGCTCGGCGAAGTCGGCGAGAAGGTCCTGCATGGATGAGATGCTCACGGACCCTTCTCTATCACCGATGGGGCCCACCGGAGGACGGCGGCCGTCGGGGGCCACCGCCCCTGGGACCACCGGCGCAGGCGGGGCCTTCAGCGCGCACGGGGCCGGGGGCGTCAGCCTTCACGGACTCCAGCCAGGAAGGCGCTCCACTCGGCGGGCGGGAAGGCTAGGACAGCGGCCTCAGGGAACTTGGAGTCGCGGACCCCCGTGGCCCCGGGGAGGTCGGCCACCTCGACGCAGTTCTCACGCCCACCGCTGTAGCTGCTCTTGCGCCAGGCTTGCTTGGAGACCTCAACGCAGTTCTCGCTGGCGCCGCTACAGCTGCTCTTGCGCCACCCGCGCCGTTCAATCACTCGGCTCACTCTTCTAGGGACTCGATCACCTTGTCGATCAGGCTAAGTGAACCAGCTGGGCTCAATGCCGCCGACTGAGCCCTGCCCATCATGGATACGACCCGAACGACCGCGGCGGCACCACCGTCTGGGCCGTCTTCGAATCCCCGCTCTTCCCCAGGCCCACCACCGCCTGAGCGGGCCCCGCCTTCACCGTCCCCCTTTCCTTCTTCTCCTTCTTCTCCACTGCCTCCGGGCGAGAGCTCCGCCCCGCGCGTTAGCCTCGCGTCGTGACGCGATCCCGCTTCTCCCCCGAGGACCTCCGCTCCGCCACCGACCCCGCCCGGTTCACGCGCGGGCTGCGCTATTTCGAGTCCGGACGCGTCCAACGCCTCCGCACCGCCCCCGGCCAGGTCACCGCGATCGTCTCGGGTACCAGGCCGTACCGCGTGACCCTCCGCCCCACCGGCGCAGGGCTCCCTCACGCGGACTGCACCTGCCCCTTGGGCCGGGACGGTGCCCCCTGGTGCAAGCACGCCATCGCCACGGCCCTGGCATGGATCGATGCCGAACAGCCCGACCTCCCCGAGCCCGCAACAGGAGGTACCGGGGGGACCGGTCCGGCTCTGAAGGACTTCCTCTCGGCTCAGGAACCCGAATGGCTCGTCGATCAACTCCTCGACTTCGCCGATGACGACCCGGTCGTGCTGGCCCGCCTGCAAGCCGCCGGAGGCATGGCCGAGGCCCTGGAGACCGCGTACGCGGAGCTCGAAGAGGCCATCGTGGAATTCACCCCGGACGAGGGCTGGGACACCGAGGAGAGCGGAACGCACCGTCTCCGGCGGGCGATCGACACGTTGGACGTCCTCGCCGACTACGGCTACGGGGAGGAGGCCGCCCGGCTCGCCACCGATGCCCTCGGCCTCTACGACGACGTGCTCCACGGCTACGAGGACGCGTTGAGCGATCGCCTGCGGGAGCTGGCCGAGCCGCACCACGTCGACGACTGAGCTTTACAGAGGGGGCAGGCCCTACCCCCGACTTTCGCGGCGGACGAGGCCGCTGCCCCGATCGATCGTGGTGGAATCGCCACGCGATGTGCGATCGCGTGGCGATTCCACCACGATCGATGGCCGGGGCCGTTCTCCGGACGGACGGCCGCAGGGGGTGCGCGGGCCCCGGGCCGCCGTCTGCGACCGGATTCACGTCGCGCGGCGGGTGGCAGGCGAGTGGCCGCGAGCGGTAGACCGGGGGCATGGCCGACACTTCTCTCAACGGGCCCGACCGCGCACCCGTGGTGATGGGCGGGGAGCCGGGGTCCTACGCCCGGAGTGTGCTCACCGAGCGCCACCCCGCGCTGATCGCCAAGGTCCGCGACGCCCACCCCTATACGCCGGCGCAGCGGGGCCGCCTCGATCTGCTGCTCGAAGAGATCACCTCCGGAAACGTCCAGCCCCTGCGGCCCGAGGCCCACGACCGCGCGGCGTGGGTCTCCTGGGGGATGGACGAGCACACCGGTGTCCCCTGGACCGACCTCCCCTTCCTCTGGGCCGAGAGCTACTTCTACCGGCGCCTCCTCGGGGCGGTCGGCTACTTCGCGCCCGGGCCCTGGCAGGGGGTGGACCCCTTCGAACCCTCCAAGAGCGCCGAGCTGCGCTCCGAAGAGGCCGACGAGGAACTGCGCGCCCTCGACACCGTCGCCGGCCTGCCCGAGGAGGAGCGGGACCGGGCCCTGCTGCTCTCCTCGCTCTGGGGCAACCGCGCGGACCTCGGATTCGCCCTGTCCCAGCAGGGCGGGACCGAGTCGGAGGCCGCGGGAGCGGCGGACGCGGGCAGGCCCGAGGCGGGGCTGATCGCCGACGAGAGCGGGCGCCTGTGGGACCTGCTCGGCGACGCCGAGCGGGTCTGCTTCGTCGCCGACAACGCCGCCCGTGAGCTGCTGCCCGACCTGGCCCTGATCGACCTCCTGCTCTCCACCCGGCGCGCCGGTTCGGTCGTCCTGCACCTCAAACCGCACCCCTACTTCGTCTCCGACGCGACCATGGCCGACGTCCTGGCCGCGCTCGGGCGCCTGCGCCGCGCCGGGGGCGAGGCGGCGGCGTGCGGCGAGCGGCTCCGCGAGGCCCTGCGCACCGGCGCGCTCATCGTGCGCGCCCACCCCTTCTCCTGTGCGCCCCTGCCGTACTCGGCCATGCCCGAGGACCTGGAGACCGACTTCGGCGCCGCCTCCCTCACCGTGCTCAAGGGCGACCTGAACTACCGGCGCCTGGTCGGCGACCGCTGGTGGGACCCGGCCACCCCCTTCGCCGAGGCCGTGGGCGGCTTCCCCTCCCCTGTGGTCGCCCTGCGCACGGTCAAGTCCGACACCGTCGCCGGGCTGGACCCGGTGGTCGCCGCCGAGCTGGACGCCGGGGGCATCGGCTGGCGCACCAGTGGCAGCTACGCGGTGGTGCAGGCCGGCGGCTGAGAGGGCATCGGCGGAGCAGGGGCCGCGTCCGCTGGAGCGGCGTCACCTCCCGCGAGCGCGACCGCCCTCGCCGGGAGGCCTTCGGCGGCCCGACGGAGGCGCGATCCCTGGTCGACCCGGCCTGTGGCCGACGATGCCCGACCTCAGGCGCGGCACCCGTCCCGGCCCGGACGGGGAGGTTCGACCACTCCGGCGGACACCGTCGGGCAGGGGGGGCGTCGAAGCCCCCCGGCACGATGATCCAGGCGAACGTGCCGCCGTTCGCTGCCGTTCGCCGCCGTTCCTGCGAGGACGACCGCGCTCCCGCCTCGGTCATCGACGAGGCGGCGGCGGGCGGTCGAGTCGGGGCGAAGCACCCCGCCGACCGGCCCGGGGCGTCGCCCCCCCCCGCACGGCCCGAGCCGGGTGCGGGTCACGGCCCGGGCCCGGTGCCCAGGGCACCGGCCACCGCGCCGACCAGGACCTCGGGCCGCGCCAGGTCGTCCCACGTGGGCCGGAGCACGGTCGCCGTCGGACGGGCCGCCTCCAGCTCCTCGGCCAGGCGGGGCGGCACGGCCCCGACCGGGTCGACGATGAGCGGCCCCCTCCTCCACCACAGCGGGGCCCGTACCGCCCTGCCCGGCAGGGGGTCGCCGCCCTCGGCCGGCCCCTGCGGGTACAGGTCGTCGGGAGGGACCCCGGCGTCGGTGCACAGCAGGCGGATCCGGGTCTCCAGCGGGGTCGTCGCCCGCGGATCGGCCAGCCTCCACCACGGCTCGGACGCCTCGGCGCCTGGCCGACAGGCGTTGAGCGTCGGCTGGGCGAGCAGCTCCCGCCAGGGCAGCAGCCCCCGGTTGAGCGCCGAGTCCATGAGGGCGACGGCGGTGGCCCGGTCGGTGCACAGCACGGTGTCGCGCAGGGTCCGGCCCGGGGCGGTGACCCGCAGCCGGTCCTTGCGTGCGGCCTCGTGCCGGCCGACGAGCCGGGTGCCGATCCGCACCCCGGGCAGGTCCGGCGCCCCGCACGGGGCGGGCAGGGTGATGTGCACCTCCCGCCCGTTCCAGCGGGGAAGCCCCTTGATCCCCCACAGCCGCGCCGCGGTGGGCCCCGAGGCCACCGCCGCCGGCCCCAGGGCGAGTTGCGCGGCCTTGACCGCCCGCCGCAGCCGGACGCCGTCCGCGCCGCGCGCCCCCTCGGCCCCGGCCGACAGCGAGCGAACCGCGTAGACGTCGGGCAGGGCGATCACCCATTCCCGCCGGCGGAGGAGCCGGTGGATGCGGGTGTCGTCGAGCCCGCAGCTCAGCGCCTGGCGGTGGCTGATCAGCCCGTACTGGGCGGCGGCCGTGGTCATGACGTTGCTGATCTCGGTCTCTCGTATGCGCATGCCACGACTGTGCGCCCGCCGTCCCCGCAGCGGCGGACCGTTCTCCCCGCCTGTGGACAACCCTCCCCCTCGCGAGCGGTCCGGCGCCCCGCCCCACCCCTCTCTCGCGTTGACGCTTCTATGTCAAGCGGCCAGCGAGAGGGATTGTTGTTCGCGGGCCGTGCGCGCTGCCTTGTCGGCGCGCATGGCCC
>NZ_ANAS01000026.1:0-4807 GCF_000341205.1 Nocardiopsis baichengensis YIM 90130
CGGCGGGTTGTTCCGGTTTTCCCTGACTCACCCGTTCCGGAGGGTTTGCCCGGTTCCGAGAAAGGGCGCGCTTCAGGCACGTGATCTAGTATGCCATCGGTTCGCCGGTGCTCAGAACCACGTGTTCCGTGTCCGGAAGGATGCGGTCACGCCCACCGTCGTCCGGTGTTCGCTTCGACCGAGAGAAGACCGCCGCCCGAGTCCGGGGCTCTTGCCCCCGCTCCGAGCGACCTGGATGACTATAGCCGCTCGAATCCCCTACGCCAAACCGGATCCGGGGCCGGCGCCATGTGCTCTGCGCCTCCCTCCAGCCTGCCTCCCCCTCGCCCACCGCACGCCGCTCGCCCCGGCTCCGCACAGAGCCGCCGTCAAGGTCGCCGGCAGAGACGGCGAACGCCCCGACCTTCCTGCTCGTCCACCGACCCGCGCCCGGAGCACCACGGGCGTCGGCACCCCTTGGAGATGTCCACAGTTTCGGCGGATCCCGCCGTGCTTGTCCGCGCGCATCCTTAGGGTCGCGACATGCACCTTCCTATGCCGATCCCCGTTCTGCGCACCGCCTGCGCGCAGCGCGGCCGCTCGCTCCCGGAGATGGATCGGGTCGCGGTGGACATCGCTGGGTCCCCCGTATACGTCGCCGCCGTCCCCGAGGCCGACGTCGTCCCCCTCTGGTCCTCTCTGCGCGCACTCCACGAGTCCAGCGGGTGGTGGCCCGTCCTGAGCGGCGCACCGTCCCCCGCACTCCCGCCTTGGGAGATGCTCGACGGCGCGCTCGACACCTCGGCCCTCGGTCTGGGGGACAAACACGACCCGGTCTCCCTCCTCCAGGACCTCTATGCCCGCACCTTCCTCATAGAGGACACCGACGGCGCCGGCCGCCACGGCTCCCCTACGTCGAAGGCCGCTCGCTTCTCAGCGGCGGGAGAACTCGTCGAACTCTCCTCTCCGGACCCCGCCCCGAACCTCGTCCACGACGCGGCGGACCTCGCCCAGAACCTCATCGCCGAATCCCGGCTGGCCACACCCGAGCGCGGCTCCCGCTTCGCACCGGAGCCCTCCACCCCCTGGTCCGTCGCATCCCCCAGCACCCTGCTCATGCTGGTGCGGGCGTCCGCGGGACATGAGGTCCCCGCCCTCCTGCGCTGGGGCGGCGCGGGCAACCACGCTCTGGAGGGCGACCACCACATGGCGGTACTCCGGCACTTCCACGAGGAGTACGGGGCCGACCTGGTCGGTATGACGGGCGACGTGATCGAGCTGCTGGTCGACCGCGCACCGACGACGCCCGGCGGCGCCGCCCTCGCCGCGATGGAGATGTACGCCTACTGCCCGGACATCGTCGATCAGGGGATCGGGTCCGTCGCGGCGCTCGCGGAGAAGGTCGCCCCCACCAGCGGCTGGTTCCTCTGGTGGGACTGAGGGGCGGGCACCGAGCCGGGGCTTCCGAAGGGAGCGGCGCTCCCGGTGCGGTCACTCCGCCCCGTCGGCCTCCACGTAGGCGGCCAGGTTGGCGAGGCTGGAGGCCAGGCCGGCCTCGTGGTCGGTGCGCGAGATCCCCGGCGGCACGTTCTCCGCCCTGATGGTCACCCGGGTGCCGCCGTGTTCCGCGTCGAGCAGCCAGGACATCGTCATCCTCCCGGAGAAGGAGGGGTCGTCCGCCACGAACTCCACGCGCTGCACGACCCTCTCGCCGGGAACGAGGTCGGTGAACTCCGCCTCCACGATGTCGGAGCCCTCCGTCGCCTTGCCCTTTCCCCGCCCCCTATAGGTGAGGACCATCCGGTAGCCGCCCCCTGGCCGCGGGTCGAACCGCTCCATCCGCCCGACCATGTCCGACGGCGGCAGCCACCGTTCAAGGCCGTGCCGGTCCACCATCGCCTGGTAGACGCTCTCCTTGGACGCCTTGATCCATCGGTCACCCTGATCGGTGCGTCTCTCATTCGGCTCCATCATCGGAAGCTATACATGCTGATTCCGACGCACAACGGCTACACACGAGCCCGGAAGTCCCAGGGGGAGAGAGGGGGCGTCACTCTCGAAGCCGCCTTGCCGCGCTGGGGAGCAGGGTCGCCAGACCGACAAGGGCCAGGGCCGCCCCCGTCCACAACGGGGCCCGCAGACCGAATGCGTCGATCCCCAGGCCGCCGACCCACGAGCCGACCACGACGCCCATCGTGATGAAGGACGAATGCACGGTGTTGACCAGCGGACCGGCGTTCCCGATCCGCTGCACGCGGGTGATCATGGCCGGGTTCATGGTGACCCCCACGAGCCCGATCCCGGCCATGGCCACGACGGCGGGCGCCTTGTGGCCGGCGGCCAGCGCGAACGTCACCAGGAAGGCGGTGTTCAGGGCCAGCCCCGCGGCGATCACCGTCAGGGTCCTGGACACGGCGAAGCGCGCGACCACGGCGTTGCCCACCACCGTCGCGGCCCCGTAGGCGAGGAGCAGCAACGGGACCGTCCCGCTGGAGAAGCCCGTGACCTCGGTGAGGATCGGCGTGAAGTAGGAGAAGGCCGCGAAGGTCGCACCGATGATGAGGGTCGAGCAGAGCATCGCGCCGATGAGCCGCGAGTCCCGCAGCACCGCGGCCTCGCGGCCGAGTCCACCGACCGCCTCCGGGTGGTCCAGGCGCGGCAGGGCGGCGGCGCTCGCGCCCGCCGCGACCAGGGTGAGGACGCCGATCGCGACGAAGGCCGCCCGCCACCCCCACAGCTCACCGAGGAACGTCGCGAGCGGCAGCCCGAGCAGGGTGCCGACCATCAGCCCCTGCATCGCGACGCCGGTGGCGCGGCCGCGCAGCTCCGGCCGGGTGATGCGTGCCACCACGCTCAGCGCCACGCCGAAGAAGGCGCCCGAGGCGGCGCCGGTGACCACACGCGCCACGAACATGGCGGTGTAGCCGGGCGCGGCGGCCGCCAGTGCGTTCCCGGCGAGGAAGACGGCGTAGAGCACGAGCAGGGCGGTCGTCGGGCGCAGCCGGTGCAGGGCCGTGGCGGCGACCGGCCCGCCGACGGCCATGGCCAGGGCGAACGCGGTGATGAGGTAGCCGACCTGCGGGACGCCGGTGCCGAGCCCTTCGGCCATCCGCGGCATCAGGCCACCCACGGCGAACTCGCTGGTGACCATGGTGAAGATGCCCAGGGCCACGAGGCGGACGGCTGGTGGGACCCGGTCGCGGGGATGTCCGGGGCGCCCCTCCGACGCACCGGGCGTGCCCGGCGGGGGCGGCTCCGCGGTCGCCTCTGCCCTGTGGGTGTTCGTCATCCGGTCCCTTTCCAATATTGGACTGTGTAGACCAAAACTCTGGCAAGCCAGGCCGCGACTCGCCCCTGACAGGGCTCTCAATCACCGGCCGGCCGGGCAGGCGCAAGGGTGGGCCTTCCCGCGCTCCGGGCGGCTCCACCCCTCACTGGACGCGGCTTCAGCCGCTCAGCGCGTCCATTCCGGCCGCGGCGACCGCTTCGAGCGCGGCCGAGTCGGCACCGGCCTGCCCGGAGACGCGCATCCCCGAGATCACCGAATTGAGGTACCAGGCCAGCTCACCGGGCTCGCGGCCGGAGGTGATCGACCCGTCCAGCCGACCGTCCATCAGGGCCAGCCGCAGGGATGACAGGCGCCGGTGCAGGTCGGCCTCGACGAGCCGGGCCACTTCCGGGTCGAGGTGCGCCATCACGGTGATGGTGTTGACCGAGAAGCACCCGGGGCCGCCTTCGCCCTCACCGCCGCGGTTGGCCGCCTCGTCCTCCAGGACCAGGGCGAGCACCCGGCGGATCCGCTCGGCGCCGGGGACGCCGGGAGTGTCGAGCACCTCCGCCTGTCGGGCCGAACGGGAGGAGAGGTAGTGCGAGAGCGCCCGCTTGAACAGGTGCTCTTTGGAGATGAAGGCGTTGAACAGGCTGCTCCGGGTCAGGCCGGTCTCGGCGCACAGCTCATCGACGGACGCGGCCTCGTATCCCTTGCGCCAGAACACGCGGCAGGCCGCATCGACGACGCGCTCCTCGTCGAACTTCCGGGGTCGTCCCATGGCTGGGACGCTATCATCGTTTTGGATCATGCAGTACAAAATTCTTCGCACGATCCATTGCAGACCCACCGAGCAGGCCGTTCACGGGGAAGTGACTGACGTAGCGGGGGAGGGGGCACCCATCCGGGGCCCACGCCTCTCCTGTGAGCCCCTCGGTGGGGTCCTCCTGGAGAGGCCGCGGCGGCTACCCGCCGAGGCGGGAAGTTCCGTGATCCTCCGCTGGTGCACTATGTGCCGTACCCCCAGTGCTTCCCGATCCGGAGAAGCCCGTGAATCCTGGGCCAGAACCCGGTGGCCTATGCGGCCTCGGTTAGTGGCCCGTCATCGTCGTCCCCGCCGGGCCCTCGCTCCGGTCGGCGGGTGGTGTCCCGGTGTCCTCCGGCCCCGGAGGCCCGGGCCCGGTAGTGGGCCTGGAGGCGGCGCATGTGCTTCTCGCGGTTGTGCCGCCCGCACAGCAGCTGCGCATTGCCCAGGGCGGTGGCCCCGCCCTCCCACCACTCGGTGCGGTGGTCGCCCTGGCACCACCGCGCCGGAACGCTGCACCCCTCCTCCCACTGGCACGTGCCCGCCGTGGCCACCAGCGCCTCGCGGATGCGGGAGGGGAACGTCCTGCGGGCCCGGCCGATGTCGACCACGCCCTCGACGGGGTCGGTGACCAGCCGCCGCACGAGGGAGTCCGAAGCGAAGGCCCGCAGAGCCGAGGGCGGCAGCAGCCGCCCGCGGTCCGTGGTGGCCGGGGCCGCCCCCTCCGCGCCGAGGAGGGCCTCCAGCGGCACCAC
>NZ_ANAS01000027.1:0-79088 GCF_000341205.1 Nocardiopsis baichengensis YIM 90130
TCCAAGCGCAGCCCCCGCCCCTCGTAGGCGCGGCGGTTGTGCTCCTCGTGCTCTGGGGGGCTGATGCGCTGGGGCAGCTCCCTGCCGATGCGCTTGAGGGTGCGGTCGCCAGCCCCGGAGGCGGCGGCCCGGACCATGATGTCCTCGGCCCTGGAACGGTAGTCACCGGCCTCGGGGTGGCGGTCGGTGCAGCGCCCGGCCACCGCCCTCTCCGACAACTCCACCACCAGAGCGAGCTGGCCGAAGGACACCCGCCCCGCCTCGGCGGCCTCGACCGCCTGCGGGTAGTCCTCGAGGTGGTCGGCCACGGTGGCCACGGCATTCGCCTGTGAGGAGGAGCGGCCATTGGCGCGCAGCAGCCCGGCGACCGTGGAGTGCCCCGAGCCCGCAAGGGCCCCGGTCTCACCGATCCGGGCGGCCAGCCGCGCGGCGGCCAGGTCCAGGGCGTCCTGGCCACCCGCCAGAGCGGCCATGGAGCGCGTCAGGGTCTCACTGTGGCCGGGGGCCACGTCCGAGGCCAGGGCCCGCTCCACCCCGCCCAGCACACCCGCGCATCCCCGCCGGATCTCCTCCGCAGGAGATCCGGCCGGGGCGCCGGGGTGCCGCTGATCTGCCATACACCCATTATGAACCACCCGCCACCATTTTCGGGGCCCGGAAGAAGATTTCCTGAAGAAATTCATAGAAGCATGGTTCTCCAAGGTCAGGGCACATGTCGATCATGGATGGACGGCGCTGCAATATTGCCCGGCAAAGGCGCCCTGGAAGGCCGGTCACTTCCCGTGAAAAGCCGCCCTGGAAACAAGGTCCCTTTCCTTTTCCGGGCGCCCTGGAACCGGAGAGGGGTGCCCGTTCTGGAGCGTCCTGGAATGGCGGAGGGCCGCCCGTTCCAGGGCGGGGCGCGGATAAGGACCGATGCGTTCCCAATCCAGTTGGGGTCGATTCGGCACCCGTGGGGGCCGGCCGGGGCGGCGCGCACCCCACACGCGCGGGGGCAGGGGCTGTCCGGCGCCCGACAGCCAAGCCCGGGGGAACAGCCCGGCCTTCACCGCCGCCCTACCCGCTTGACCAGCGGGAACCCGGCAGCCGGGAAGCAGCAGCAAGCGGGGCGCCGGTCGTGTGCGCTGGAGTGGTGGAGCTTTCGGCCGCGCCCTTCCGAGCGGTGCGACCTCTGCAGCGCGATCGGCGCCCCCGCCCCCGGTGCGCCCCTCCTCGCCGTTGATCTCGGGGAAGTCGGGGTAATACCGGCCGGTATTACCCCGACTTCCCCGAGATCAACAAGGGTGTCGCTGCGGGCGGCAGGCAGCGCCCCCGGGGGGCGGCCGGGGCCCGCAGAGTCCGACCACGCCGGCGGACACGACCGGGGCGCCCCGCTCATCCGCCGCCGCCCTCCCCGTCCGACCGGCGGGAACCCGGCAGCCGGCGAGAAGCAGTGAGCGGGGCACCTGCTCCTCCGCCGCCGCTCCTCCCCCCTGGGCCGACAGGGGCCCGGCGGACGGCAAGCAGGCATAAGCGGCTACCCGGCCGCTCCGTCGCCGCCCCACCGCCCCGGCCGTCCGCACGCCCGATCCCCGCCCCCCGAAAACACGGCTCGCAGGCCCACGGTGCTCCCCATAGCCGAACCCGGTGACCGGGGACTTCTCTTGGGGGTTCTTCTCTTGATGAACTCTTCTCTTGATAAACCCGAGCGCGACTACGGCCGATCGGGACGAACTCTCAGTTCGTACTCTGTTCCGGGGGCAGGGGACGCGAGTTCGACGGCCAGGACTCTACGTTCGGCGTCCCATTCCACGGAGGCCTCGGCCTCGCCTCCGGTCGATGCGGCGACCCGGGCCTCTCCGCCATCGGGGAACTCCCCTTCGGGCAGGTACACCTCCGTGGGGCCGGTGACGCCCTCCACCGCCTTGAACCGAACTGTGAGCTGCGGGGACTCCGGAGAGTCCGAGCCCCCGGAGCCACCAGCGCCCCCACCCGTGCCGCCGGGGTCGTAGCCGACGTCCAGCGGGTCGCCCGCGACCGCGCGCGGGTAGGCGCGATCCATCACCTCGGCCAGGGGACCGGGGGTCAGGTCCTCATCGGCCCAGGGGCCCCACCCGTCGTGGTCGTTCGACCAGTAGGCGCGCCCGGTCGCCATGGAGTCGGTGACGTCGAGCATCTTCGCCACATAGGCCTCCGCCCCGTCGCCCGACATGTCGAGGCCGAACTCGCCGAGGACGACGGGCGCGCCCAAGCGCTCCGCGGTCACCCTGACGTTCTCCTCCCAGAGCGCGATGGCGGTGTCCACCTGTCCGCGCCCCTCTCCGGTGTAGGACCGGCCGAGGTCCATCGGGAGCGGGTAGGCGTGCGGCGCGTAGACGATGCGCGGCTCACCCGGGCGGGGGTCGTCCAGCCGGGGGAGCGCCGAGGGCGTCCCCCAGTTCACGCCTACGGCCTGGCCCTCCACGAAGATCCACGTGTCGGTGTCGGCGCCGCGGATCCGCTCGGTGCAGCGCCGGTAGAGCTCGGCGAGGGGCCCGCGTTCGAAGGCCGGACCCTGCAGGCTTCCCCCGAAGGGCTCGTTCATCAGGTCGTAGCCGATCACCGCGGGGTCGTCCGCGAAGCGCTCGGCGACGCGGCCCCAGGCGTCGGCGTAGTGCTCCATCAGCTCGGGGTGGTCGCCGGTGGTGTTCCAGAAGTGGTCGAAGGCGCGCATCGTCCCCGGCTCCAGGTACACCAGCTCCCACATGTCCTGTTCGGCGACGGGCAGTCCGTCGGTGCGGGTGGCCCAGGCCGGCGCCCCGTTCCCGGAGTGGCGGTCGGGGGAGACGTCCGCCCCGTACAGGTCCTGGTGCATGTCGAGCAGCACGTGGTACCCGCGCTCCCCGTACCAGTCCACACGTTCGGCGACGGCGTCCAGGTACGCCTCGTCGTACTCTCCCGGCTCCGGTTCGACGGCGCTCCACTGGATGAGGAGCCGCACGAAGTTGGTGCCCATGGTGTCGTACTCGTGCTGCACGTCCTCCTCGGTGATCCACGGCAGGGAGTCCGGGTCGGCCTTGGTGGAGCCGGAGGTGTTGAAACCGTGCAGGAAGAGGGCGCGCCCCTGGTCGTCGGTGATGTAGCGCGGGGGACCGGGCTCGGTCCGGGTGACGGCCGCGACGCCGGCCGCGGCGGTCACGAGGACGGCGGCCACGGCGACCGCCCGGAGGACGGGGCGCCGGGTCCGCGTCGTTCTGCTCACCGCACTCCTCTTCGGGGGACGTGTTCGGGGGGCGCGCCTCGTCGGAGGCGGGGGCGCGTCGCACCAGGGGTTCGGCGGGGGAGGGGAGTCTCCGCCGAACCCCTGTCCCTGTGAGACCTGGATCACTATCCTGCAGAACGTGAATGATTTTCGCAATAGCCCGGCGACGCCCGCCGCGCGCACGGGCGCCGCCGCCGCGGCCGCCGCACTGGCCCCCTGCCTGCTGTTCGGCTCGGCGGCCTTCCTCACCTGGCTGACCGCGACCGCCGGTCCGCTCGTGGTCCCCTCCGCCCTGGGCGCCCCGTTCGGCCCGCCGCCGCTGCGCGCGGTGCCGCTCGGCGAGCAGCCGTGGTCGGCCCTGGTGACCGAGCTGGCGGCGGTGGCGGTGCTGGCCGCCGCCACCGGGCTGGCCACCGCCCGCGCCGCCCGCCGCCGCCCCGCCGCCGGCCGGGGACGCACCGCGCTGTCGGCGTGGGGTGCCTTCGCCGCCGGTACGGCGCTCGCGGGTGTACTGCGCGGGGCCGCCCCGGCGGTCGCGATGGGGCTCGGCCCGCTGGGCTGGGCGGTCTACGCGGCGGGCGGCGCGGTGGCCGGTCTGCTGTGGGGCGCGGCGCTGGGATGGGTGTGCGCCCTCGCCACGGCTGCGGTCCACCGCCCGGCGGAGGCGGGGGAGCGCTAAAGTCGCGCCGTGGACAGGCGGGAACGGACAACAGCGGTACCCGGGGGCGCGCTCATCGCACCGCGCCTGCACACGCGCCGCGAGGACGGGCGCGAGCTGCGGGCGCTGGTGTGGGACGCCGGACCGGGATGGCGGATGCTCTCCTCGGCGGTGCTCGGTGGCGGGCTCGGCGACCGGTCGTTCGTGGTGAACGCCCAGGTCTCCGGCGACTACCGGCGGCTCGACCCGGCCGTGCACCTGAGACAGATCGCGTCCCGGGCAGGGGTGCGCGGGCGGGGCGTGGGACTGATGACGGCTGCCGAGGTGTCCCGCGCGCGCTTCGCCGCGGACGGCGGGGCCGAGGCGCTGGCCACCGTCGGCATCGGTCGCCCCACCTGGGCGGCGGACTCCCCCGATCTGGACGAGATCCGGCTGGGCGCCCCCTTGGCCGGACCCGGCCCCGGAACGATCAACATCGTGGTGGCGGTGCCCGAGCCGCTGTCCGATTCGGGGCTGGCGAACCTGCTGGCCACGGTGGTCGAGGCGAAGGTGCAGGCGGTGATGGAGGCCGGTTTCGCGTGCACGGGGACCGCCTCGGACGCGGTTGCCGTGGCGTGCCGGACCGGCGTCGCCGGCAACGCCCCCGATCCCTTCGGCGGGCCCCGGTCCCGCTGGGGAGGCCGGGCGGCGCGCGCGGTCCGCGACGCCGTCCGCGCGGCCGCTGAGGAGGACGCCGCCCGGCGCGACGGGTGACGGACGGACGCGCATCCGGTTTCACGGCCGCCGGTGCCCCGGACCACCGCCCCCTTCCGGCAAATAGGGGACCGCCCGCCGCGTAACGACGCGGCGGGCGGTCCGCACCACTTCCTCAGGCCTTTAGATCTGACCCGTCCAGAAGGACCAGAAGGCCTGGGCGATGGCCGCGATGACCAGCAGGAACCAGACCGTCACCACGACCGTGTGGTTGCGGATCAGCACCCCGGCCGCCGACCGGGCCCCCGCCGGGAGCGGGATGCGGCCCGTCCGCACGTTGTCCAGGGTCGTGTAGACGAAGATCGGGATCATCACCGCCCACACCACCATGCAGTACGGGCACAGCGCGCTGATCCGGTACAGGCTCTGGAAGATCAGGTAGTGCACGAACCCGATGCCGAAGAGCACGCCGCCCTGGAGGCCCCACCAGAACCACGGCCGGAACGAGGCCCCGGAGAGCAGCGCCATGCCGACGGCGGTCACGACGGCGAAGCAGGCGATGCCCAACAGCGGGTTCGGGAACCCGAAGACCTCCGCCGTCGGGGTGTCCATGACCGTGCCGCAGCTGATCACCGGGTTGACGCTGCACGTGGGCACGTAGTCGGAGTCGGCCAGCGAGTTGATCTTCTCGATGGCCAGCGCGAACGCCGCCAGCAGGCCGACCGCGCCGCCGACCGCCAGCACCCAGGGCAGCGCCCGGCCGACGATCGGCGCATCGGCTCCCGTACCGGACGGCGCCGACGTGGGGGCGCCGCCGGCGGCGGCCTCCTGGGCGGTCACTCCTCGCCCCCTTCCTCCTGCGCCGCCTCCAGCTCCTCGTCGATGACGTCGCTGAGCTGCTTCTCGGTGGGCATGGACGACATTAGGCGGCCGTTGACGAAGATCGTCGGGGTGCCCTCGACGCCGGCCTCGGTGCCGTCGGGGATGTCGGCGTTGACCCGCTCCAGGATCGCGGGGTCGTTCATGTCCTCCAGGAACTGCTCGCGGTCAAGGCCGATCTCCTCGGCGTAGTCGACGAACACCTCCGGGGTGGGCTCGGAGGCGCCGCTCCACTCCTCCTGGGTCTCGAAGAGCTTCTGGTACATCTCCTCGAAGGCGTCCTGCCGGGAGGCGGCCTCGGCGGCCGCGGCCGAGGCCTCGGCGTTGACGTGCCCGGGCAGCGGGAAGTAGCGGACGACGAAGTTGACCTGGCCGTCGTACTCCTCGCGGACGTCCTCCATGACGGGGTACATCTGGCCGCAGGCCGGGCACTCGAAGTCGAGGAACTCCACGATGGTGACGTCGGCCCCCTCCACCTCGTCGAGGTAGTGGCTGTCCTCGCGGACGAGGGTCTCGGCGGAGACCCGCTCTGCTTCGGCCGGGCCCCCTCCGGTCACCGAGCGCACCACGGCGAAGACGCCGAAGGCGAGCGCGAGCACGAGCAGGAGGCCGAGGGTGATGCTGAGATTTCTGGTCATGTCCTCACCAGGATCGCTTCGGGGCGCCGCCCCGGGTCGGGGGCCGGGCGCCGGGAAAGAAGGTCGGGGGGTCCGGTGAAGGGCGCACCGCCAGGGGGTGGCGGCGGTGCGCGGGCATCTACACCCGCTGGATGCACAGGGTGGTGAGCAGCCGGATGCCGCTGGGGCGCCAGGCGGCCCGGGACACGGCGGCGCGCGCGGCGCCCCGCCGCACCGGCGGCAGCCGCAGGACGACCGCCAGGGCCGCGCTCAGCAGCAGCATGAGCAGCAGCGCCGTCGAGGCGGTCCGGTGGTCGGCGGGCGACTTCACACCGGAGTCGTCGCTGTCGGTGCCGAAGTAGGCGGCCGTATTGATGATCGGGGCGTCGCAGTCGTCGTGCGCGGCGTCGGGGGCCAGGGCCTGCGCCCCGGTCGGCTCGGCGGGCGCATCGGCGACGACCGCCTTGCCGGCGACCGCCTCGGTGTGCACCTGCGCGGGCACTTCGCCGGCGGAGGCGGCCGCGGCCATGCAGACGAGGCACACGTAGTGCAGGGCGAGGACGACGGCGAGGGCGAGCACCCACCCGGGGCGCGCCCTCCATCCGCGCTTCCGCGCCGCCTGCACCGTCTTCACGGCGCAAAGGGTACCCCGGCCGTCCCCGCCTGTCCCTCCCCCTGCGCCACTCGCGCACCGGGTTCCGCGGCGGCGCGGAGCCCGCGCGCCCCGTGTGCCTCCCCTCACAGCGCACTCCACCCCCTTGCGAGGGAATAAATGTGTTTGCATTATTTTTCTAGCAAGCAGTCATCCCGCAAGCGATCTGTGTGAGGCACCACCATGAGCGACGTCAAGCTGAGCGTCATCTACTACTCCTCGACCGGCACCGTCTCCGCGCTGGCCAAGGAGCTCGCCGACGCGGCGGAGAAGGCGGGGGCCGAGGTGCGGCTGCGCAAGGCCGCCGAGCTCGCCCCGGAGGCGGCGATCGAGAGCAACCCGGCGTGGGCCGCCAACATCGAGGCCACCAAGGACGTCGCCGAGGCGAGCGCCGACGACGTGGTCTGGGCCGACGCGGTGATCTTCGGTTCGCCGACCCGCTACGGCAACATCGCCTCGCAGCTCAAGCAGTTCATCGACACGCTCGGCCCGCAGTGGGCGGAGGGGAAGCTGGCCGACAAGGTCTACAGCGGCTTCGCGTCCTCGGCCACGCAGCACGGCGGCCAGGAGAGCACCCTGCTGGCGCTGGCGAACACCTTCTACCACTTCGGCGGGATCATCGTTCCCCCCGGCTACACCGACGGCTCCAAGTTCGTCGACGGCAACCCCTACGGCACCTCCCACGTGGACGCCCAGGGCCAGAACCCGGTCGACGACACCTCCCGCAAGGCCGCCCAGGTCCAGGCCGAGCGCGTGGTCCGCATCGCCCGCGCCCTCAAGCCCGGCGCGAGCCTGTAGGGCACCGAGAACGGACGGCAAGGGGGGCGCCCTTCCCGGCGCCCCCTTGTCCTGTCCGCCGCGGCACGGTCACCCGGTCGGGCGGGTGGTTCCCCGGATGACGAGTTCCGGGGCGATGGCGACCCTCCGGTGGGGTTCGGCCCCTCCGCCGAGGCGGTCGGTCAGGGTGCGGACCGCCTCGGCCGCCAGTTGCTCCTGCGGCTGGCGCACCGTGGTCAGGGGCGGTTCGGCCAGTTCGGCGAAGGATATGTCGTCGAACCCGGTGACCATCACCCGGCCCGGCACGTCCACCCCGCCGCGGGCCAGTTCGCGCAGGACCCCCAGGGCGATGGTGTCGTTGCCGCAGACGATGCCCTCGGGCAGCGCGCCGGGCCGCTCCAGCAGTCGGCGCGCCGCCGTGTGCCCCCAGTCCAGGCTGAAGTCGCCCAGCAGCACCCGCTCGGCGCCGCCCGGGCACAGCGGCGCCGCACCGCGGAAGCCGTCCAGGCGGGCCTGGGCCGAGGAGTCGGTGGGCTCGGACCCCACATAGGCAAGGGTGCGCGCCCCCGCCGCGACCAGGTGCTCGACCGAGGCCAGGATCCCGGCCTCGCTGTCCACCCCCACCCAGCTCCCGCCCCCGCCGTCCAGGCACAGGTCGAGCTGGACGGTGGGCACCCGGCGCCCCGCCGCCTCGATGGCCGCGCGGCTGTGCTCGCGGTGGCAGGGGACCGCGATCAGCGCGTCGACCCGCCGGTCCAGCAGCGAGCGCAGCTGGGCCTCCTCGACCCCGGGGTCGTACTGGGAGGCGGCCAGCAACAGCCCCCGGCCGCCGCGCGCGGCCTCCCGCTCCACCGCCTCGACCAGGGTGGCGAAGAAGGGGTTGGAGATGCGCGGCACCACGATGCCGATGCTGTTGGTGGTGCGGCTGCGCAGCGCCGCGGCCACCGCGTTGGGCTCGTAGTCCAGTTCGCGGGCGGCGCGCAGCACGCGCTCCCTGTTGGCCGGCCGGACCCCGCGCCCGCCGGACAGCGCTCGCGAGGCGGTGGCCACGGACACTCCGGCCCGCTCGGCGACGTCCTTGATGGTGACCGACATCACTTCACTCCTCGGAACCGGGCGGGGACAGGGTGTCGAGAAATCGTTTTCTCATGCACGGGAGAGCCTGGCAGGACACGCGATCCGGCTTGCGGTCAAGGACTCACCAGCTCATTTACGATGTTCTGTGACAACTCTGACGGGTTGACAAAAGATCTCACACGCTTGCAGTGTGCTGCATCACGGTAATCGTTTACATCCCCGGCGGGACCTCCGCCACGGCGGCCGAGCGGACCCCCGCGGCCCGGCAGGCGCGCATCACACACCTAAGAAGGGAGGGGGCATGGACGTGCTCAACGTGCTGTGGGGCATCGGCGGGATGCTGGTGATCCTGGCCATCGCGTTCGCCTTCTCGACCGACCGGCGCGCGATCCGCCCGCGCACGGTCTTCGGAGCACTCGCCGTCCAGGTCGTCTTCGGCCTGGTCGTCCTCTACCTGCCTCCGGGCAAGGCCGCGCTGCAGGCCATCGCGCTCGGCTTCCAGTCCCTCATCGACGCCTCGAACGAGGGCATCGACTTCCTGTTCGGCCCGGTCCTGCCCGAAGAGGGATCGGTCTTCGCCTTCCAGGTGCTGCCGGTCGTCATCTTCGTGTCCTCCCTGACCGCGGTGCTCTACTACCTGAACATCCTGCAGTGGGTCGTCCGCATCATCGGCGGCGGGCTGCAGAAGGTCCTGGGCACCGGCAAGGCGGAGTCGATGAACGCCACCGCCAACATCTTCCTCGGCCTGACCGAGGCGCCCCTGGTCATCCGCCCCTACCTGAGCCGGCTCACCCGCTCGGAGCTGTTCGCGGTCATGGTCGGCGGCCTGTCCACGGTCGCCGGCAGCGTGCTCATCGGCTACTACCTGCTCGGCGCGAGCATGGAGTACCTGATCGCCGCCGCCTTCATGGCCGCCCCGGCGGGCCTGATGATGGCCAAGATCATCATGCCGGAGACCGAGAAGGAGTCCTCCGAGGCCGCCGTCGAGGGCCAGGAGAAGGTGCCCGCGGTCCCGGCCGGCGGCGGGGCCGTCGCCGACACCCCCGACACCGCCGTCGCCGAGGGCCATGCGCACGGCACCGGCACCTCCTCCGGCGCGGGCGACACCGAGGAGGGCGCCACCGGGGCCCTCGCCGACGAGGAGGAGACCAAGCCGCACAACGTCATCGACGCCGCGGCCCGCGGCGCCACCGAGGGCCTGAAGCTGGCCCTGAACATCGGCGCCATGCTGCTCGCGTTCATCTCCCTGGTGGCCCTGCTCAACATGGGCCTGGGCGCTCTGGGCGGCCTGTTCGGCATGGAGGACCTGAGCTTCCAGAAGATCCTGGGCTGGATCTTCTCCCCGCTGATGTTCGTCATCGGCGTCCCGTGGAGCGAGGCGGTCGCCGCCGGCGGCTTCCTCGGCCAGAAGCTCATCCTCAACGAGTTCGTGGCCTTCCTGGACTTCACGCCGCAGATGGCCGAGCTGTCCGACAAGACGGTGGCCATCGTGACCTTCACGATCACCGGCTTCGCCAACGTCGGCTCGCTGGCCGTGCTCCTGGGCGGCCTGGGCAACCTGGCCCCCAACCAGCGCAAGCGCATCGCCAAGCTGGGCGTGCGCGCGATCATCGCGGGCACCCTGGCCAACCTGATGAGCGCCGCGATCGCGGGCATCCTCATCGGTTAGCCGCCCCCGCCGTGCGGCCCGTCCCCTCGCAGGGGCGGGCCGCACACGTATACGACAGACCCGATCCACCGCAACGAACCCGACCCCAGAGGAGTCTCGATGCTCGGTCAGTCCGAACGGCCCACCCCCGACCAGATCCGCCGGGCGCCCAAGGTGCTGCTGCACGACCACCTCGACGGCGGGCTGCGCCCGGCCACGGTCGCCGAGCTGGCCGCCGAGTCCGGCTACGACAGGCTGCCCGCCACCGACCCCGTCGAGCTGGGCCGCTGGTTCCGCGACGCGGCCGACTCCGGTTCGCTGGAGCGCTACCTGGAGACGTTCTCGCACACGGTCGGCGTGATGCAGACCCGCCCGGCGCTGGTGCGGGTGGCCGCCGAGGCCGCCGAGGACCTGGCCGCCGACGGCGTCGTCTACGCCGAGGTGCGCTACGCCCCCGAGCTGTTCCAGGAGAGGGGGCTGGGACTGGACGAGATCGTCGAGGCCGTGCAGGAGGGCTTCGCCGAGGGCGAGCGGCGCGCCGCCGCGGCCGGCCACCGGATCATGGTGCGCACGCTGCTGTGCGCGATGCGCCAGAACGCCCGCGCCACCGAGATCGCCGAGCTGGCGGTCCGGCACCGCGACGCCGGGGTGGCCGGGTTCGACATCGCGGGCCCGGAGGCGGGCTTCCCGCCCACCCGCAACCTGGACGCCTTCGAGTACCTGCGCCGCCAGAACGCGCACTTCACCATCCACGCGGGGGAGGCCTTCGGGCTGCCCTCGATCTGGGAGGCGATCCAGCACTGCGGCGCCGAGCGGCTGGGGCACGGCGTGCGGATCGTGGACGACATCAAGGTCGGCGACGACGGGGCGGCCGAGCTGGGCCGCCTGGCGCAGTACGTGCGCGACACCCGGATGCCGCTGGAGATGTGCCCGAGCTCCAACGTGCAGACGGGGGCGGCCGAGTCCATCGAGGCGCACCCGATCAGCCTGCTGCGGCGGCTGCGGTTCCGGGTCACGGTGAACACGGACAACCGGCTGATGAGCGGCACGTCGATGTCGGAGGAGTTCGAGAAGCTCTCGGAGGCGTTCGGCTACACGCTGGACGACATGCAGTGGTTCACGCTGAACGCGATGAAGTCGGCGTTCCTTCCGTTCGACGAGCGGATCGTGATCATCGACGACGTGATCAAGCCGGGGTACGCCGCCCTGCGCTCCGAGCACCTGTTCCGCACCCCGGGCCGCGCCTGACGGCCTGAGGCGGACGGGGGAGACGACAGAAGGGGTCGCGCGAGGCGCGGCCCCTTCTCCGTGCCCGTCCACAGGGTGTGGACGAGAAGTCAGGGCGACCGGCCGTCCAGCCAGCGCCCGTCGAGCATCAGGTCGCGCCCCTCGACCTCGTTCACCTCGCGCCAGGCCTGGATGCGCTGCGGCCGGACCCGGAAGTACAGGTAGGACGCGCCGTCGTCCCGCGGCTCGAACCCGCACTTGTCGGCGAAGGCATCGCCGATCTCGGAGGGCATCTCCGTGTTCTCCACCGGATCGGCGGTGCCGTCGATGACCACGACGTCGCGGGTCCCCCCGAGGCTCATCCGCGCCCGTCCGTCCGTGAGCAGGTTGCGCCCGGTCACCGACGCCCGCGACGTCGCGAGGAGCAGCGTCTCGCCGTCCCACATGAAGGAGAGCGGTACGAGGTACGGGCCGGCCGACGGGCTCGACGTGGAGACCCAGAGGTCGATCTCCTCCTCCAGCTTGGCCCGTGTGTCCCGGATCCGCTCTGCCCGCCCGCGCGGCGGCGCGTCCTTCATCGGTCCCTCCGTCCGGTCGTCGCTGCCGTTCCGTCGGTGCCGCACATGCTCCGCGAGCGCCCGCCCCCACGAGGGGTCGCACATTGTGGGCCCCTTCGCACTCAGTCCGCCTGGCGGATGCGGACGAGGTTCCCCGCAGGGTCGCGGAACGCGCAGTCGCGGATCCCGTAGGGCTGGTCGGTGGGCTCCTGGACGACCTCGGCGCCCCGCGACACCACCTTCTCGAAGACGCCGTCGAGGTCCGGGGCGGCCAGCAGGATCCAACCGTAGGTGCCCTTGGCCATCATCTCGGAGATCATGCGGCGCTCGTCCTCGGTGAGCCCCGGGTCGACCGCCGACGGCGCCAGGAGGATGGAGGTCCCGGGCTGCCCGGCGGGTCCCACCGTCACCCAGCGCATGGTGCCCTGGCCCACATCGGAGCGGACCTCGAAGCCGAGGACGTCGCGGTAGAAGGCGACCGACTCCTCCGGATCGACGTGCGGAAGCGGTGTGGTGTGAATCGTGATGTCCATGCCGCTCACCCTAGAAGCGGCGCCGTGGCCTGCGCTTCTCGATTCCTGACCGGCTTGGGCCCGTCAGGGGGATTGACGGGCCGGTGGCGCCGCAGTGAGGATTACTCACCGGTAAGGGTTTTTCGCGGACGTCCGCACCGTCCGCTGCGCGCAGCCTCCCCCGTGTCCCTCCGAGTCCCCCGCACCCCGCGGCCCGGGCCTCTGTGCGCCCGGCCGCCCTCGGACACCACGCGAGGTCGCGCCATGCCCCCATCCCCCCGCACCCGCCGACTCGGCCTGGCCGCCGCCCCCGTCGCCGCGGCGGCGCTCGTCCTCCCGATGCTGGGCGCCGCCCCGGCCTCGGCCGTCTCCGTCCCCACCGACGGCGCCGTACAGGAGTACGCGGCCCTGGGCGACTCCTTCACCTCCGGCGTCGGCATCCCCGACGAGGTCGACGCCGAATGCGGCCGCTCCGACCGCAACTACCCCACCCTGGTCTCCGCCGACCTGTCGCCCGGCTCCTTCACCGACATCAGCTGCGGCGGCGCCACCACCGAGCACATGACCGAGCCCCAGGGCTCCAACCCGCCGCAGTTCGACGCCCTCGGCGCCGGGACCGACCTGGTGACGCTGCAGGTCGGCGGCAACGACATGGGGTTCGCCGACATCGTCACCCGGTGCGCGTTCCTGGGGACGTTCAACCCCTACGGCGAGCCGTGCAAGAACAGCTACACCTACGGCGGAACCGACCGGCTGCAGGAGCGGATCGCCGAGACCGCGCCGAAGATCGACGGGGTGCTGGAGGGCATCGCCGAGCGGTCGCCGGACGCGCGCGTCCTGCTCCTCGGCTACCCGGTGATCATGCCCGACGACGGGTCCAACTGCCATTCCACCGTTCCCATCGCCGCCGGGGACGCCCCCTGGCTGCGCGACACCCAGAAGAGCCTGAACGACATGCTCGCCGAACGGGCCCAGGCCCACGGCGCGGAGTACGTCGACACCTACACCGGGTCCATCGGCCACGACCTGTGCAAGCCGCAGGACGTGCGGTGGATGGAGCCGCTGAACGCGGTCGACGCCGCGCCCGTCCACCCGAACGCCGCAGGGCACGAGGGCATGGCGGGCGCAGTGCTCGGCACGGCCGCGCCGGTGCCCGCCGGAGGGGCCTGACCCTTCCGCCCTCCCCGCGGGGGCCGGCCCCGGTCGGCCCCCCGCGCTCACCCCAGTGCGGCCAGGGACACGACCCCGACCGCGTACACGAGGAGGATCGCCACCCCCTCGAACCCGATACCCGACTCGTCGCGGCGGATGAGCCCCGCGGCCACCAGCAGGTTGAGGACGATGGCGAGCCCGATGAGCAGCACCACCCGCGGCCCCATGGCGGCGTACAGCGACCCGTCCCGGTAGGCGACGTCGGCCGCCGACAGGAACAGCACGTCGAAGCCGTTGCCGCCGACGATGTCGCCGATCGCCAGGTGCAGCGCGCGGATGCGCACCGCGAACAGCACCGTGACCAGCTCGGGCAGGGAGGTGACCACACCGGTGACGACGGCGCCCACCACACCGCTGGACAGGCCGGTCTGCGCCGCCACCGAGAGCCCCGCCCCGCCCACCGCGTACCCCGTCCCCGCGACGACGGCGGCCAGCAGGACGAACTTCACCCACATCACGGACAGGCGCTCGGAGGTGTCGGACGGTCCCTCCTCCGGCAGGTCGGGCCGGGTGCTCTTGGTGTGCACCACCCTCCACAGGGGGCGGTCGCGGACCTCGCGCGACAAGTGCAGCCAGTAGAGGTAGCAGCCCACCAGCACCGGCGAGGCGATGTGCACGCCCGCCACGGTGACCTGCGGTCCGGCCCCGGCCATGAGCACCACGCCGAGCATGACGGCCAGGACGACGGGCGCGAGGAGGTTCTGCAGCGACGCCGCGGCGTGTTCGAGATTGGAGCGCCGGTAGTACAGGTCGGCCAGGGCCAGGAACGCGGTCTGCACGGCGATGCCGCCCAGGGCGTTGCCCATCGCCAGCTCCGTGTCGCCCGCACTCGCCGCGACGATGCTGGTCAGCAGTCCGGGCAGCGACGTGACGGCGCCGACCATCACGATCCCGGCGATCGTCTCGCCGATGCCCGTGCGGTCGGCCAGCCGGTCGACCAGCCGCGTGAAGGGCCCACCTCCCACGGTGAGCAGCACCGCCGCACCGATCAGGACCGCCGCGCTCGCCCACAGGGGCCAGGCGCCCATGGCACCGCCCTTCCCCGTCGGTGTCACGTCCGTGGCCCTGTCCTACCCGGAGCGGGCTCTCACCCCGTCTTCGGGCCCTCCTGGACCGGCTCGATCGTGACCATGCAGAAGGCGCCGACCACGTCCCCCGCCGGGAGGGTCTGAGCCGCGTCCGGGATCAGCCGGGAAGGCCGCCCGGACCGTCCACGGGCCGCCGACCCGGCTGATCCCACTGCTCCGGCTCCCCGGCCGCTTCGACCAGGACCATGCAGTAGGCGCTGGTCCCCTCGGGGACCCGCTCGGTGCGGGCCCTTCTCCGCTCCTCCTTGGTGGCGGTGGGCTGCCAGGGGTTCCCGTCCTCGTCGATCCGGGTGGTCCCGTGCAGGTCGCCCGGTCCGGCCACGGTCGCCACCACGCTGACCAGGAGCCCGACGATGCCGAGGAAGACGAGGAGGGCGCCCAGGAAGGTGCCCGCCGCGCCGGTGAGGAGCAGCAGCGCCTCGGCCGCCGCGACGCCGGCCGCGATCCCGCCCCACTTCAGCGCCGAGGCCCGGCGCAGGGCCCGCGTCCCCTCCTGGTCGAGGATCCGGTAGCGCTCGGTACGGCCGCAGTGCCCGCACGCCACCTCGACGTCGGCGTGGCCGGCGGCCGGACGGGCGACCACGTGCAGCGTCTCCCGGTTCGTGTGGCGGCGCAGGTTGATCCCGGCGTTCTCGACGGAGAGGTTGTGGCTGACCTTGAACAGAACGCGATCGGTGACGGGCGCCATCGGGGGGATCCTCCATCGGGGCGAGGCCGGGAACCACCGGAATGTCCCCCGTCCCGGGGAACCGAAACGGGGACGCCGAACGCGCCCCCGGCGGCCCCACCGGCCCTGATCCCCGTTGATCTCGGGGAAGTCGGGGTTAAGAGCGCCGTCATAAGCCCGAGTTCCCCGAGATCAACGACGGAGGGGGCGGGTGAGCGCGTCACCGCCCCTTGCGGGCCTCGTGGACCAGCAGCCACACCAGGTAGGCGCCGCCGAAGACGACGGTCACCACGCCGACCGGCACCGTCAGGGGGATCACGTGCTGGGCGATCAGGTCGGACGCCAGCAGCAGCCCGGCGCCGACCGTCCCCGACGCCGCCAGGGGGATCCCCGGCGCCTTGGCGAGGCGGCGGGCGATCTGCGGTGCGGCCAGGGCCACGAACGCGATCGGCCCCGCCACCGCCGTCACCGTGCTCACCAGGGCGACCGCCACCGCGATCGCCGCCGCCCGGGCGCGGTCGACGCGCACCCCGGTGGCCCGCGCCATGTCGTCGCCCAGGTCCATCTGCCGCAGCGCGGGGGCCGCGAACGGCAGCACCGCCAGCAGGGCCAGGGCCGCGCCCGCGGCCGGGTAGGCGGTCTCCGCCGTGACGGTGTTCAGCGTGCCCGCGCCCCACGCCGAGGCGAACAGCGCGGTCTCCACGTCCGCCCGCAGCAGCATCCAGGTGTTGAACGAGGACAGCATGGCCGAGACCCCGATGCCCACCACGATGAAGCGGAAGCCCTTGATGCCGCCCCGGTAGGCCAGCACGTAGATGAGGACCGCGGCGGCCAGGCCTCCCACCAGCGACCCCGACATCAGCAGGGGCCATCCCCCGCCCAGCACCAGCAGCGCCACCAGCATTCCCGTGAACGACCCGTTCGCCAGGCCGACGATGTCCGGGCTGGCCAGCGGGTTGCGGGTCAGCGTCTGGAACACGCCGCCCGCCACGGCGAGGGCGGCGCCGAACACCACGGCCGCCAGCGCGCGCGGGAGGCGCCATTCGATGACGACGATGCGCTCGAACCCGTCGCTGCGCCCGGCGAGCACCGAGACCACCTGGGACGGGCTGAGCGGGTAGTCGCCCAGGCCGAGGGCGAGCACGCCGAGGACGGCCGTCACGACTGCGCCGGGCAGCACCACCGCGGCCGTGCGCGGGCGCACCACGCGGCGTCGGCGCAGGACCGGCGCGCTCACAGGCCGCTCGCCTTCGGCCGGCGCACCAGCGCGATCAGCACAGGGGCACCCACGAACGCGGTCACCACGCCCGCCGGCATCTCGCTCGGCAGCACCGCGACCCTCCCGAGGACGTCGGACAGCAGCACCAGCACCGGGGAGGCGATCAGCGTCCCGAGCAGGATCCTGCGCTGGTCGGGGCCGACCGTCCAGCGGACCACGTGCGGGACCATCAGCCCGACGAACGCGATCGGCCCGGCGACGGCGGTGGCACCCCCGGCCAGCAGCGTCACGGCGGCGAGCACCGCGACCCGCACCCGGCCCAGGTGCACGCCCTGGGCGCGGGCGACGTCGGGGCCCAGCGCGACCGCGTTGAGCGCCGGCGCCGTGGCGGCCGCCAGGACCAGCCCGGCGGCCAGCAGCGGGAGGACCGGGAGGAGCACGTCGAAGCCGCGCTCCAGCAGGCTCCCGGCGCTCCAGCCGCGCATCCGCTCGAAGGTGTCCGGGCGGGTCAGGGTGAGCCCGGTGGTCAGGCCCGCGAACACCGCGCCCAGCGCGACCCCGGTCACCGTGAGCCGGATCGGCCCGGCCGCCGGCCCCCCGGCGGCGCCGACGCCGTAGACGACGACGGTGAGGACCAGCGCGCCCGCGCAGGCCAGCCACACGTAGGCGGAGGGGTCGCTCACCCCGAAGAAGGCCATGCCCACCGCCACCGCGAACGCGGCCCCCGAGTTCACCCCGAGGATGCCGGGGTCGGCGAGCGGGTTGCGGGTGAAGGCCTGGATCAGCGCCCCGGCCGTGCCCAGCGCGGCGCCGACGGCGAGGCCGGCCGCGGTGCGCGGCACGCGCTGCTCCCCGACCACGAAGCGCGCCTCGTCGCCCCCGCCGCCCGCCAGGGCGTCCAGCAGCGCGGGCACCGGCAGCGGATTCGCGCCGACCAGCAGGGACAGGACGACGGCCGCGGACAGCGCCGCGAGCCCGCCCGCCACCCACACGGGGGTCCGCGCACGTCCGCGCGGGGTCCGGGAGGGGGAGGGCGCCGCCGTCCCGGGATCCGCCGTCTCGCCTGTCACCTGGGGCCCTTCCGTTCCGTGCGGGGCGCTACCCGGCCGAGAAGGAGTCGGACTCCTCCAGGATGCGGTCGAGGTCGTCGAGCACCGTCATACCGCCCTTGGGGCCCACCCCGGCGATCCAGAACGACCGGTCGACGGTGTGCAGCTCGGGGAAGGCGTCCTCGTTCTCGCGCACGGACGGGGGCACCGCCTCGGGGTCGTCGACGTCGTCGGCGGTGACGAGCACCAGGTCGGCCTCGGCCTCCAGGGCGCGCTCGGGAGAGATGTCCAGGGAGATGTCCTCCCAGTCGTGCTCGGGGGTGGTGAAGCCCGCGCACTCCAGGGTGCTCCCGGCGAAGGAGGTCGGCCCGTAGAGGGTGAGCACGTCGTCGCGGGGGCGGACGAGCTGGGCGGTCATGCCCTCCGTGCCGTACTTCTCGGCGATCTCGCCGCAGCGCGCCCGGTAGTCGTCCATCAGCGACTCGGCGCCGTCCTCGTCGCCGAGGGCGCGGGCGACCAGCCCGACGTTGTCCTGCCACGGGTCGGCCTGGGTCTCCATGAAGACCGTGGGGGCGACGTCGGAGAGCCGGTCGTACAGGGCGGAGTGGCGGCTCTCGGTCCCGAGGATGAGGTCGGGCTCCAGGGCGGCGATCTTCTCCACGCTCGGCTCGGGGACGGTGCCCACCCCCTGCACGTCGGCGGCCTCGTCGCCGAGGTAGGCAGGGGCCCCGGCGGCCTCGTCGAACATCGCCGCGCCGACGGGGACGGTGCCCAGGGCCACGGCGGTGTCGAGCTGGACCGGTTCGAGGACCACGACCTTCTGCGGGTCGGCGGGGACCTCGGTCTCGCCCCGCGCGTGCTCGACGGTGCGGGTCTCGCCGGAGGCGTCGGCACCGGCGGAGCCGCCGGAGTCCTCGGAGCCGCCGCCGCACGCGGCGACGGCGAGGACGGCGGCCGCCGGAAGGGCGAGGGGGAGCAGCCGCGCGCGGCGGCCGGGGGTGGTCGGAAGCATGGGGGATCCAATCCGCCGGGACGGGATGGCCGGGTGCGGCCACATAAGCGGAGCCTAACTTAGCAAAGCCTCACCTCATCTTGGCCACCCCCTGCCTGGTGGGAGGCGGCTCCCCGCGCCGGCCCTTCGCGTTCCAGTAGCCCTGGGCGTGGATGCGCCCGGGGGCGATCCCCGCGGCGCGCAGCCGGTCCCGCATCCGGGCGACGCGGGTGCTCTCGGCGGCCGTCCAGGCGTAGAAGTCCGCGCCGAGGGCGGCCGCGGCGGCGCCGTGCCCGTGCGCCCACGCCTCGATCGCCTGCTGGAGGGGGTCGCCCGGCTCCTCCCCGGCGCGCGGGACCACGGTCGGCGCGCACCCGGGCCGGGCCCGGGCGACCCAGGCCGCGTCGGCGGGGTCGCCCGCCTCCACGACGACCTCGGCGCGCACGGACGGGGCCAGGGAGGCGAGGATGCCGCGGATCGCCGGGTAGGCGGCCTCGTCCCCGGCGATCAGCACGTGCCCGGCAGGGCCGGGGTCCCACTGGATCCCGTGCCCGGGGCGGCCCCGCCGGACGTCCGGGCCGGACAGCAGGACGCGCTCGCCCCCGCGCGCGGCGACGGCGAGGGCACTGGCGGGGCCGGGGTGGTCGTGGAGATAGAAGTCCACGTCCACCTCGCGGTCCCCGGGGCGGACTCCGGCGACGGTGTAACTGCGCATGAGCGGCCGCTCGGGGGCGGGGAGCGCGCGCCAGCGCGCACGCCACTCGGCCTCGCTCGGCAGGCCGCCTCCGAGCCCCTCAGGGATCCGGCCGTCCGGGGGCACGAGGATCTTGATGCGCTGGTCGAGGCCGTAGGGGCCGAAACGGTCCAGGGCCGGGCCCGTCAGCGTGAGCCGGACGAAGCCCGGCGACGGCCGCCGGACGGCGCACACCCGCGTGTCGAACAGCACATTGGGCGAGGCGGCGAACGGCGGCATCGGCGAGACACTCCAAACCCGTCCGGGGCGGAAGAGGACCGCTCAATGATGCCGCAGAGCGAGAAGCGGCCGGTCACCGGGACGGCCACGGTCGCCCCGGTTCCGGTCGATGAAGCGCTCACACGGAATAGGGGTCGCCGTATTCGGCGATCCGGACCGCCACCTCCTTGAGCGTGTCCAGCGCGCGCAGGAACGGGAGGGGCCCGAAGGACACCCGCGCCGCACCCGCCTCGGCCAGCCGCGCCAGGCTCGCGCCCCCGGGCAGGCAATTGGCGTTCACCGGCCCGGGGACGCCCTCGATCACCGCCGCCAGAGCCGACTCCGACGGGGCCGCGATGGGGTAGACACAATCGGCTCCGGCCTCCAGGTACCGGCGTCCGCGCTCGACGGCCTCCGCCACCCGCTCCTCCCCGCTCCGGTCCCCGCCGCTGACGAAGACGTCCACGCGGGCATTGACGACCAGGTCGCGGCCGGTGCGGCGGGCGGCCTCGCGCAGCCGGGCGATCCGCACCGCCTGCTCGGCGGCACCGCGCAGGCCGCCGGTCGCATGGTCGGTGTCCTCGATGCTGCATCCCACCGCACCGATCCCGGCGAGCCGCTCCGCCAGCTCCTGCTCGGGCAGGCCGTAGCCGGCCTCGGCGTCGACGGTGACGGGAACGCGCACGGCCCGGACGACGCGCTCGGCGGCGGCCAGCATCGCTTCGACGGGCGCGCCCTCGTGGTCGTCGTAGCCGAGCATGGCGGCGATCGCCGCGCTGGCCGTGGCCAGGGCAGGATGGCCGGCCTCCTCGACCACGCCGGCACTGGCCGCGTCCCATACGTTGGGGAGCAGCAGGGGATCACCGGGCCGGTGGAGTCCGCGCAGGCGTGCCGCCTTGGCGTTGAGACCGGTCGCGCCGTCAGCGCCCCTCGCGTCCGCGCTCGTTCCCGGACTGGATGTCATGGCCATCGGTCGGCCCTCCGCTTCAGATGAGGATTCGTCACCGAGACGACTCCTCCGCGCCCGCAGACGTGACACCCGGCCGACAGAGGCGCCGCGGGCTCCACGGGAGATCAGGAACCGGACCGGCCTCCCCGCCGACGGCAGCTCGGAGCGGACGGAACTGAACCGATACGTCGACGCATCCCCGTAGCGCCGAGTCCACATGTCGACTTATCGCCGGGCCGAAACGTCCGGACCGGCCGGAGCCCCCCTCGCCGTCCCCAGCCTGTGGACAGGCGGGCGCCGTTCGGATAGGTAAAGAAGGACCTGCGCGCCGGACCTCCGGAAGCGGTCTGCCCGGTTCCGGCGCCGACATGACGTCGACCGGACGGTGATCGTGACGGAGTGCCTGATGTGCCGCGGCGCCGACGCGGACCCGGAGCTGATGCGGGTCCAGGTCTGGGAGGACGCGGAATGGCGGCTGACCACGGCCGTCGTCGGCGAGGCACCCGGGTTCTCCTTCCTCGAGCCCAAGCGCCACATCCGCTACGTCCACGAACTCGACGGGCGGGAGGCGGCGACCTTCGGTGCCGTCCTGGCCCGGAGCACCCGCGCCGTCAAGGAGGCCGCCGGCGCCGAGCTGGTGTACGTGTACGTCTTCGGCGGCTCCTTCGACCACCTGCACGTCCACCTGGCCCCGCAGACCGCCGACGGCCCCTTCGACGACACCATGCTCAAGGGAGCGACCACGGAGAGGGTCCTGGACAACGGCGCGGTCGTGCAGGGCAGCGAGGACTTCCCCCTGCTCCCCGAAGCCGACCTGCACGCCGCCGCCGAGGCGATCCGTACCGCCCTCAGTCGGTGACCATGGACGAGGGCGTGCGGCGCAGGGAGCGGACGGCGGGCACCAGCGCCGCGAGGAGGCCGATCGCCAGACAGGCGGCGGTCACCGCGCCCGACTCCGCCCAGGGCAGCTGCACCGACACCTCCGCCGGCCCCTTGCGGGGGTCGAACTCGTCGCGCAGCCCCACGGTGAGCGCGAACAGGCCGGGCAGGGAGAGCAGCGCCCCCACGACCAGGCCGACCACGGCCGCCAGGCCGGACTCCGCCGTCTGCACCGCCGCCGCCTGCCACCGGTGCGCCCCGGCCACCCGCAGCAGGGCCATGTCACGGCGGCGCGCCGAAGCGGCCAAGGACAGGGTGTTCCCCAGGGAGACCGCCGCGTACCCCAGCGACAGCGCCAGGATGGTCCAGGTGAACATGCGCATCAGGCGCAGCTCCCCCGCGATCCCCTCGTCGATCGCCCGTGCGGTGCTCTCCAGGTGCGCCCCCTGGACCGCCAGCGCACCGGTGAGCGTTTCGGCCTTCGCCGGGTCGAAGCTCGCGGCGCTCACGAAAGGGGCCGGATCGTGCTCGCGCGCCAGGTCGTAGGGGAGCGCGAGCTCGGCCCAGAGCTCCAGCTCCGGCGGGAAGGGGGCGACGGTGACCGGGACCCGGCCCACGGTGCCGTCCGCCCAGGTCAGTTCCACGGTGTCGCCCTCCTGCCAGCCGAACCGGTCGGCGGTCTCGGGCGAGGCCTGTACCGTCCCCTCCTGAGGGGCGTACCGGTGCAGCCCGACAGACTCCACCCAGCGGCCGTCCACGTACACGCCGGTGGAGAGCTGGCTGAAGACCTCTCCTTCGGCGTGTTCACGGGCCAGGCCCACGGCCCCGTCGGTCAGGCCCGCCGCGTCCCCGCTCACCACCATGGCGTCGCCGGGGATCTCGCCCCGGGAATGCTCGTCGATCGCTGAACCGAGGGTGTCGGTCAGGCCGAGCACGGTCACCGCCAAGGCGGAGATCAACAGGCTCGGCATCATGGCCGCGGCCAGTCGGCGCCCGCCCGCGCGCGCTTCGGCGCGCAGCAGTTCCACCAGTGGGGTGCGGCCTGGAACCAGGCCGAGGATCCTCGGCAGGTACACGGGGGAGGCAACGGCCGACGCCACCAGCAGCGCAAGGCTCGACCCCAGTGCGAGGCCGATGGCCTCCTCCGCGTCCGACCGCGCGGTCGCGGCCACCATGGCGGCCCCCGCCGCCGCGAACCCCGCCGCGGCCCACAGACGCCACCGCGGCAGGTTCTCCGACCGCGTCTCTCCCGGACGCAGCGCCTCCAGCGGCGCCACGCCCGCCGCCCGGCGCGACGCGCCCAGGACCCCGACGACGGCCGTGGCCACCCCGATGGCCACGGCGACCGCGACGGGAACGGCGACCGAGCGCACCTCCCAGGAGCCCGAGAGCAGCTCGCGGCCGACCATCCAGTCGCCGAACAGGAACGCACCCGCACCGCCGAGCACCGCCCCCGCCGCCGACGCCGCGGCCCCCACGAGCGCCGCCTCTGCGAGCAGCATCCGGCGCACCTGCCCCGGGGTGGCGCCGACCGCCCGCAGGAGGGCGATCTCCCGCCGCCGCACCGCCACCTGGAAGGTGAACGTGGTGCCGACCACGAACACCGACACGAACACCGCCAGGGCGCCGACCAGGACCAGGAGCTGCTGTCCCACCCAGTTGTCGGAGGCGTCGAACTCCGCGGCCATCGCGTCCCGATCGGCCGTGGTGAACACCTCCGCCCCCGGGTCCAGGGCGTCCCGGAGGCGCTCGCCGACCGCCGCTGAACCGGTGCCGGGCTCGGCGACCGCGCCGATGAGGGACACGCCCGTGGCGGACGCGGCGGCGAGGTCGTCGGCGACGAGGACGTCCCCGCCGTCGGTGACGCCGGACACGGTCATCGGCCACTCGTCGCCGGCCGTCAGCACGGTCGCCCTCTCGCCTACCGACCGCCCGTAGGACGCGGGGAGGACCACCTGGTCCGTCCCCGACGGCGCCTCGCCTTCGAGCAGGCGCGCGCTCCCCAGCGCGAAGGAGGACCAGCCGGCCCCGACCGGGGCCCCGTCCACGGCCTCACCGAGGATCCTCTCCCCGTCCATCACCCTGGCGTCGAACCGGCGCTCGGCCACCGCCGCCGCCACACCGTCCGAGGCGGCGGCCGCGGCGGCCAGGGCGTCGGCCTCCGAGGCGCTCCAGACCTCTCGGGCGACGGTGGCGCCGTCGGACCTGGTCCCGGCGGCCTCGGGGACGGCCAGGGCGTCGGCGCCCCCGTAGCGCTGGGGCACCGTCGGCAGGGAGGAGGCGATGACGATCGCGGAGGCCGCCAGGAGGGCGACCCCGAGGGTCAGCGCGACGAAGCCGCCCAGGACGGCGCGCAGGCGGCGGCGGACCATGGCGAACGCGATCATGCCGCCTCCAGCCCGGCCATGCGCACCGCGACGGCCTCCGCGGTGGGCGCACCGTCGCCGTCCGCGCCGAGCTCGCCGACGATGCGGCCGTCGGCCATGAACACGACCCGGTCGGCGCGCGCGGCCACCGCGGGATCGTGGGTGACCACGAGAACGGTCCGGCCGTGCGCGTCCACCACCGCGCGCAGGTGGTCCAGCACACGGCGCCCCCGGGCGAGGTCGAGGGCGCCGGTGGGCTCGTCCGCGCAGATGACGGCGGGCCGGGCCAGCACCGCCCGGGCGATCGCCACCCGCTGCTGCTCACCGCCGGAGAGCTGGGAGGGGCGGTGGTCGGCGCGGTCGCGCAGCCCCACCTCCTCCAACGCCGCGAGAGCGTGCCGGCGCCCCGCGCGCGCCCCCGCCAGACGCGCGGGCAGCAGCGTGTTCTGGGCCGCGGTCAGCGCGTCGACGAGGTTGTAGTCCTGGAAGACGAAGCCGACCCGCCTCCTGCGGAACTCGGTGAGCTCCCGTTCACCGAGGGCCCCGAGCTCGACCCCGTCCACGGTGATGCGCCCGGCGTCGGGCCGGTCCAGGCCGGCGGCGCAGTGCAGCAGGGTCGACTTCCCCGAGCCGGACGGGCCCATGACGGCCGTGAACGTCCCCGCCCGCACGGTCAGCGACGCACCGTCCAAGGCGACGACGCGGTGGCCGCCGGCGGTGTGGTACTTGGCCACCCCGTCGACGCGGATCGCGTCGCGGGTGGCGTCCGGTAGTGCGTTCATGCCCCCAGCACAGCGGGCCGGAGGGGGCGCGCGCAGGCGCCCGTGGTGGAGACCGAGAGGTAGACCCCGGTCTACCGCGCCACCGCCCCGGGGCCCTCTATCGTCGTCTCCGTGCCCATCCGAACCCTGCGCGCGGCGATCACGCACGCACCCCACCGCTTCCTGCTGTCCGCATGGCCGTGGCGCGCCCTGGCCTACCTGCTGTCGGGGACGGTGGCGGGCACGCTCCTGTTCGGAACAGCCCAGGCGCTGGCGGTGTACTGGCCCGACTCCGGCCGGCACTGGCGCCTCGTCGGGCCGCTCCTGGGGATGCTGTTCCTGGCGGCGGCCTTCGGGAGCACCCCCCTGGTCGTCCGGTGGGGGCGGTGGTGCGAGGGGCTGGTGGGCCCGCGCCCGGAGGCGCCCCAGCGGGAGCCCGCCGGCGCCGAAGGCCTCTGGGCCCGCGTCCGGGCCCTGCCGTTCTCCCCGCGGCTGTGGCGCGACGTCGGCTATGCCGTGCTCACCTTCAGCGCCTTCTACGTGCTGGACATGGTGGTGCTCGTCCTGGCGCTCGGCGCCCCTTTGGCGGGGGTGATCTCCTACTGGGACGCCGAGCAGTTGAGGGTGTTCGAATGGATCCCCACGGTGGTGGCCTGGGCGTCGCTCTGGCTGGTCGGGCTCTACCTGGTGGCGGCATGGGCGGCGGCGCGCTCCGAGATCGCCCGCGCGGTGCTCTCGCCCCGGGAGGAGCGCCTGGCCGCGGAGCTGAGCGCCGTCACCGCGTCGCGGGCGGCGCTGGCCGAGGCCTTCGACGAGGAGCGCCGCCGCATCGAACGCGACCTGCACGACGGCGCCCAGCAGCGCCTGGTCGCGGCGAAGGCCTCCCTCGGCCTGGCCCGTCTGGACCTGGCGCCCGGCTCCCCGGCGGCCGAGGCCGTCGGACGGGCCCAGGAGCAGGTGACGGCGTCCCTGAGCGAACTGCGCGACCTGGTGCGCGGCATCCACCCCCGGGTCCTCACCGAACGCGGGCTGCGGGCCGCCCTCCTGGACGTGGCGGCCCGCACGGGGGCACCGGTGGACGTCTCCCTCGACCTTCCCGTGCGCCTGCCCGCCGCGGTGGAGTCCACCGCCTACTTCGTGGTGTGCGAGGCCCTGGCGAACGCCGCCAAGCACGCTCCCGGCGCTTCGGTGCGCGTGCGGGGAGGCGTGCGGGAGGGGACGCTGTGGGCGACCGTCACCGACGACGGGCCCGGGGGCGTGAAGCCGGACGGCAGCGGGCTGAACGGCCTGCGCCACCGGCTGGCGGTCCTGGGCGGGGAACTGGCCGTGGACAGCCCCGAGGGCGGGCCGACCACCGTGCGATTGGAGATCCCGGAGGAATGACGGGGACGGGGACGGCTCTGACCGTCGTGGTCGCGGACGACTCGGTGCTGCTCCGGGAGGGGGTGTCGGGGGTCCTGGCACGGTTCGGGCACCGGGTGGTCGCGGCGGTCGGCGATGCCGGCGCCCTGGAGGAGGCGGTCCGCGAGCACGATCCGGACCTCGTGGTCACGGACGTGCGCATGCCGCCGGGGTACGCGGACGAGGGGCTGCTCGCGGCGGTCGGGATCCGGCGCGAGCGCCCCGGCCTGGGGATCATCGTGCTCAGCCAGTACGTGCAGCCGACCTACGCCGCGGAGCTGCTGGCGATCGACGCCCACGGGGGCGCCGGCTACCTGCTCAAGGAGCGCATCGGCGACGTGGAGGAGTTCGCCGAGGCGGTTGCCCGGGTCGCGTCGGGCGGAACGGTCCTGGACCGGGAGGTGGTCCAGGTGATGATGGCGGCACGGTCGAGTCCCCTCAACCGGTTGGCCCCCAGGGAGCGCGAGGTCCTCGCGCTCATGGCCCGGGGGGAGTCCAACACGGCCATCGCACGCCTGCTGGTGGTGTCCGATGCGACGGTGCGCAAGCACGTGGGTTCGATCTTCACCAAGCTGGACCTGGACCCCCGGACGGAGGGACACCGCAGAGTGCTGGCGGTCCTGGCCTACCTCGACCGCTGAGGGCAGGGCGCGAGCGGCCTCAGCCGCCGGTGACCGCGTCCGCGGGAAAGCAGACGATGATCCCCGCGACGGTCACCACCGCACCGGTGACGTAGCCCTTCCACTTAGGGATCGCGTACGTTTCGCCGACCGCGTGCTTTTCCTGATCCCTGCGCATGTCCGGCCTGAGCCCGGCCAGTACGACCGCGAACGACGTGAACAGGAAGGTGAAGGCGTAGAAGGTCTCGTTCACCGTGAAATGCCGCGACGGCAGCCCCGCAAGGGGGAAGCTCAGCAGGAAGACAGGGAAGACCACCCAGATCAGCACCGGCAGGAGGCGTCGGACGCAGAAATAGAACGAGGCCGTGCACAGCAAGGCGGCAGAGATCGCCGCGACTCTCCACTGCTCCGGTTCCAAGAGGTCGATGAACAGCATGGCCCTCCAGCTCCACCGGACTCGGTCCATACCGGGCCCACGGGACGCACCCTCGAAACGTGACCACCGGTCACCAGGGACCGGCGCGGCGATCGGCACATGGCGCCCCTATGACGCACAGAAGGCGAAGCCGGCTCCCCCAGTCCCCGGCCTTGGCGTCCATCGAACCACCCGCACGTGTCCGCCTCCTGACGGCCACGACATGGCGGGGGCGGTCAGCCCGGGGCGATCTGTCCCCATGGGGACGTGTCGACCTGTGGACATGCCGCCCCGGCTCAGGCGGTCAGATTCCGAACGGTGCCGCGTAGCGGATGGTGCCACCCGGCAGAGGGCGGGATTCGTCCAGGGACATCGCCATCAGCGCCTCGTCGGGCACCTCGATGTCCAGGCCGATGCCGTGTCCGGAGGCGCGGGTGAACCCGAACCTCGGGTAGTAGGCGGGGTGGCCCAGGACGGTGACGAAGCGCTCGCCCCGGCGCCGGGCCTCCGCCAGGGCGGCGCGGACCGCCGCCGACCCGGCGCCGGTGCGCTGGTACTCGGGCAGCACCGCGCACGGGGCCAGGCACAGGGCCGGGGAGTCGCCGATGTGGCAGCGGGTCAGCAGGGCGTGCCCCACCGGGGTGCCGTGCTCGTCGACGGCGAGCCAGGACAGCCCGTCGATCCAGGACGGGTCGCGCCGCAGGGCCTCGACGAGGTCGGCCTCCTGGGCGGTCTCGAACGCGGCCAGGTTGATCGCGCGGACGGCGCCGATGTCGGCGGCGGTCTCAGCGCGTGTGCTCCATGACCGGGACATGGTGGAAGTGACCCCCTTCAGGGCCGTGTTCACGGCGGTTCAGGCCGCGGCGCGGGACGCGAGGGAGACACGGGCGCTGCCCGGTCCGGTACGAACGTCCGCCAGCCTATCCGAGGGGCGCCGCGTCGTTTGATCGCCTGGTCTCCGAGTCCACATGTCGACTTATCGCCGGTCCGAAACCCCGGGAGTGGGCCGCCCGGCCGCGGTCGGGCGGCCCACTCCCGCACGTCAGGGCTTCCGCGGCTTCACCTGCCCACGTCGGACCTCACCGCGTCCCACCGGTTCTGGAACGAGTCCACCGGGAGCACGAACCCGTCGCGCACCAGCCCTCTCTCGGTCCGGACGACCCGGGCGACGTAGCCGGCGTGGGTCCGGTAGCGGTCGTCCAGCTCCTCCTCGGAGAACGGCTCGTGGGAGCCGAAGAGCACGCAGAACGCGTCGTCGCCGCCGGGGTCGCCGTCGGCCGGCGCGTTCACCCCCGTACTCACCGCGGTGGGCACGTCCACCTGGGAGGTGCGGATCCCTCCGAGCGCCATACCGTCCTCGTCGCGCGCCACCCGTCCCGAGGAGGTGCGCTCGATCGGATCGGCCTCCGGAGGGGGCGAACCGCCGACGGCCCAGGAGTCCAGGTGCTCGTAGGCGGCGTTCATGACCTGGTACAGCGGGATCCTGCTGTAGGGCGGCGACGCGCAGTCGTACTGCGGCACCCCGCCCAGGTCCCGGTCACCGGCCTCCTCACGCGCGCGGTGGCCGTGCCAGGGCGAGTGCGCGGTGCCGGCGACCTGCCAGCTCCGGAAGTTCACCCGGTCGCCGCCGTCACCGCCGTCGCCCCCGGCCAGGAGGACATCGGTCTCGGAGAGCACCTGGAACACCGGCTCGCTGCGCTCGGTCTCCGGTGCGGTGCCCACCATGAACCCGTAGCCGTCGATGACCGGTTCGATGGCGGGCAGCACCCGCTCGTAGTAGTCGGTCATCCGCCCGGCCGACTGGGAGGCCCCGATGGCCAGCACCCGGTCGGGGCCCTGTCCACCGGTCAGCAGGCCCGCCTTGAGCCCTTGGGCGGCCTGGGAGAAGACGTCGTAGGAGAGCTGGTCGTCGCCGACCTCGCCGCCGTCGGTGACGTCGAGGTCCCCGTACCGCGCCGGGCTCCACCCGGTGAGGTGGGAGACCCCCACGTGCTGCGCCGACACCCCGACCCAGGTGTGGCCGGAGCGCATGATGTGCTCGGCGCTCGGCCCCCACAGGGCGTCCAGGTCGTACCCGGCGGTGACGTTCTGCCACTCCATCAGGGCGGTTCCGCTCCCCGCGCCGTCGGCGGGGCGCCGCACCACCACGCGCGTCCGATAGGGGTGCTCCGAGACGGCCCGGCCGCCGTCGAACAGGCTCGCCTCGCCGCTGAGGAGGTACTCCTCCTCGACGTAGCCGTACCGCTCCAGATCCTCGGTGGTCGAGAAGAAGGGGTAGGTCTCGGCGATGTCGTCCGAGACCGGATCGCCCGGTGGGGAGCCGGGCAGCGGACCGTCGACCTCGGGGACGGGCACCGGAAGAGGGGCGTCGGCCGCGGCCGGGAGGGGCGGTCCCAGCGCGGCCACGAGAAGGGCCGCCGGCACGATTGCGGGCAGGCGTGTGCGGACGAACCGCATAGCGTCGTTTCCTTCGGCCCTGCGCCCCGCCCCGGCGACCCGGGAATCCACCGGTTCCCCCGGCCGGGGGAACCGCGCTGTAGAGATGGGGAGATATCGGCGAATGCCCATGTCGACTTCGCGCGGCACGCTCAGGCTCTCGAGGGTGATCCGCTTCGAGCGACCGCAACCGTAGCGGCTAGGAGGACGGGATGGAGTCCAATGAGGTCAGGATGCAGGTAAGCATCCGAATGACGGCCGCCGAGGAGGCGGCGTTCCGCGCCGAACACGCCCTGGAGGACGGCGACTCCACTCGCGCCTGCCTCATCGACGTGGTCATCGTCGAGCTCGGCGGACTCGGTGACGAACGCCGCTGGTGGGACGCCACGGCCGTCCGGTGCTCGTAGAGACCGTCGGCCGCACACCGGGGTTCGTCTTCCGCCCCTACCTGCCTCCTCGGGGCTCATGATTGACTGCGTTCGTGTCCTTCCGTAACCCCGCACCCGGTGGCCTGTACGATCCCGGCGGTCCTCTGCCCGGTGACTCCGTCGAGGCCCAGTGGGTGAACCTGCGCTGGCGCTGGATCCCCGCCTGGATCGCGGCGATGGTCGGCTCGGTGGCCTTGGCCGTGGCCATCACCGTCCGGATGGCCACAGAGCTGGGCAAGCCGTATATCGGCGCGAGCGAGATCACCGGCGGCGTCGTGTTCCTCGTGGGGTCGGTGGCGGTCGCGGTCTGGACGGTGTGGGCGGCGCCGCGGGTGTTCACCCGGCAAGGGGTGGCGGCCGACGGCATCGGCGTCGCGCTGATCCAGGACCCCGGCCTGTGGTTCGCGGGGCGGACCGTGCGGATCCCGTGGGAGGCGGTCGGTTCGGTCGCCGAACGCGAGGTCGTCACCGGCCGGCGCAACGACCGCAGGAAGGTCAAGATGGTCACGCTGGACGTGGACACCGGGGGCCGCGACATCACGGTGCCGACCTGGGCGTCGGTCCGGGGATCACCGCCGTGGGTCCGCGTGGACATCACGCCGGGCAACCACCGGCGGTCGAAGGTCGCACGAGCGCTCCGCGCGGTGCGCCCCGACCTCTTCGCATAGCGGGTCGGAGGCGGTCGGTCGAACCGCCGGTCGAGTCGACACGGCCGCACGACCATCTGTCGATTCACTGCGCGGCGCACGGGCATGAAAAAAGGCCCCCGTGTGGGGACCTTTTCGCTGGTGGGCGTACCAGGACTTGAACCTGGGGCCTCATCCTTATCAGGGATGCGCTCTAACCGACTGAGCTATACGCCCGCGTTCCGGGTGGAACTCTACCGCATCCTGGACCTTCCGGCGAACCGGTCGGGCCTGGCAGTGCGGGGGAGCGGGGCCTCTGGCGAGGTCCCGTTCCCCCGTAGTCTACCGGCTCTGCGGGGTGGGCCGGACCGTCTCGGGGGCGGTCCGGCGGCCGACGGCCGGGGTCGGGGCCGGGGTCACTCGGACTCGGTCAGGGTGACGTCGATGCCGCCGACCAGGTCCGCGGCCAGGTTGTAGAGCATCGCCCCGACCGTGGACAGCGCGGTGATCAGGATGATGTTCAGCGCCCCGATCAGGCCGGTGTAGCCCAGCACCCGGGCCGGGGAGAACCAGCCGGCCGGGTCGATCGGGACCTCCTCGCCCTCGCCGCCCTCGGTCAGGGCGGTGAGCATGTCCGCCAGGGCCTGGAACACCCCCAGGCCGGACAGGATCGCGTAGATCACCGCCACCGCGACGAACAGGATGATGAAGCACACCAGCGAGATGACGAAGCTGAACTTCATCACCGACCACGGCTCGACCCTGCTGACGCTCAGGTGGGCCTTGCGGGCCGTCTTCGCCGCCGCGACCGGCGATTTGCCGCCGTCGCCCCCCGATGCCGGTGCCGCCATGGCCGTCCCCTCTCGCGCCTCGAACCTGGGCGCCGCCCCCGTGGCGGAGTCCTTGCCAGAGCCCTTGGCCGAGCTCTTGCCGGAACCCTCGTCCGACTCGCCGGTGGCGCCCTTACCGGACTCCTTACCCGGCTCTCCGCCCGAGCCCGTCCCCGAGCCCTTGCCGGATCCGGAATCCTTGGCGGACCCTTTGGCGGACCCCTTGGCGGTGGAGGCACCGGTCGAGCCTCCGGCGGGCGCGTAGGGCTTCTTCGCGGTCTTCTTCGCCGTGCCCTTCGCCGCCCCCTTGGGCCTGCCCGAGCCGCCTGATGCGCCCGAGCCCGCGGAGGACTCCTCCTTCTCCGGCTTCTCCGAGTCCTCCGACTTCTCCGGGGCCGTCGCGGACGCGGTCGGCTCGGCCGATTCCGCCGACTCCTCCCCGGGCGCCTCGGCGCCGGGTTCCGTCTTCGCCTCGGGCGACGTCACGTCGTCCGAGCCGTCCTTCGTCTGGTCCGACGTCTTGTCCGACATAGCCACGTTACCGCTGGACTTTCCATGAGACAGGTGGAATTCGGGCCGAGGGATGGGGGACCGGCCGCTGGGGCCGCGGCCGGTCCCTCTCGCTTCTCTCCGGGCGAACCCGGGGCTCTCTTCGAACCTTACGCGAGCCTCAGGAGTCGGGGTTCTCCCCGCCCGTCCCGGTGTCGCCGTCCTCGGCCTCCCCGGCGCCCTCGGCGTCGTCCGGGGCCTCCGCGTCGGCCTCGGCGTTGCGGGCCACCGCCACCACGTGGCTGCCCTTGTCGAGGTTGACCAGGCGCACGCCCATGGTGGCGCGCCCCGACTGCTTGATCTCCGCACTGCGGGTGCGGATCACCCCGCCGACCGAGGTGATCGCGAAGACCTCGTCCTCCTCCGGGTGGACCATCACCGCGCCGACCAGCCCGCCGCGCTGCTCGACCACCTTGGCGGTGAGCACGCCCTTGCCTCCCCGGTTCTGCACCGGGTACTGGTCGGACGGCGTGCGCTTGGCGTACCCGCCCTCGGTGGCCACCAGGACGTCGATGGGGCCGTCGCTCTGCCGGATGACGTCCATGCTCAGCAGGTGCGCGTCCTCGGTGAACCGCATCCCGATCACGCCGCTGGTCGCCCGCCCCATCGGGCGCAGGGACTCGTCGGTGGCCGAGAACCGGATCGCCTGCGCGTCGCTGCTGATCAGCAGCAGGTCGTCGGTGGGGAAGACGAGCCGGGCGGCGATCAGCTCGTCGCCCTCGCGCAGGTTGATCGCGATGATGCCGGCCGAGCGCGCCGAGTCGAAGTCCTCCAGACGGGACTTCTTGACCAGCCCGTCGCGGGTGGCCAGCACCAGGTACGGCGCGACGTCGTACCCGCGCAACGCCATGACCTGCGCGATCTCCTCGTCGGGCTGGAACTCCATCATGTTGGCCACGTGCTGGCCGCGGGCGTCGCGCGCGGCCTCCGGCAGCTCGTAGGCCTTCGCCCGGTACACCCGGCCCTTGTTGGTGAAGAACAGGATCCAGTGGTGGGTGGAGGTGACGAAGAAGTGCTGGACGATGTCGTCCTGCTTGAGCTGCGCCCCCCGCACGCCCTTGCCGCCGCGCTTCTGCGCCCGGTAGCCGTCCAGCCGGGTGCGCTTGGCGTAGCCGCCGCGGGTGATGGTGACCGCGACGTCCTCCTCGGCGATGAAGTCCTCCATGCGCATGTCGCCCTCGAAGGGGACGATGTGCGTCTTGCGGTCGTCGCCGTACTTCTCCACGACCTCGGTGAGCTCGTCGCGGATGATGGAGCGCTGGCGCTCCGGCGAGGCCAGGATGGCGTTGTAGTCCTCGATCTGCGCCATCAGCTCGTCGTACTCGGCGGTGAGCTGCTGCCGTTCCAGGGCCGCCAGCTTGCGCAGCTGCATGTCGAGGATCGCGCGCGCCTGCACGTCGTCGATCTCCAGCAGCTCCATCAGGCCCGACTTGGCCTCGTCGGCCGAGGCGCTGGAGCGGATGAGCGCGATCACGTCGTCGATCCGGTCGATCGCCCGCAGCAGCGCGCGCAGGATGTGCGCCCGCTCCTCGGCCTTGCGCAGCAGGAACTTGGTGCGGCGGACCACGACCTCGATCTGGTGCGCCACCCAGTGCCGGATGAGCTGGTCCAGGCGCAGGGTGCGGGGCACCCCGTCGACCAGCGCCAGCATGTTGGCGCCGAAGGTCTCCTGCAGCTGGGTGTGCTTGAACAGGTTGTTCAGCACCACCTTGGCGACCGCGTCCCGCTTGAGCACGATCACCAGCCGCTGGCCGGTGCGCCCGGAGGTCTCGTCCTTGACGTCGGCGATCCCGCTGACCCGGCCGTCCTTGACCAGCTCGGCGATCTTCAGCGCCAGGTTGTCCGGGTTGACCTGGTAGGGCAGCTCGGTGACGACGAGCACCTGGCGGCCACGGGAGTCCTCGTCGATCTCCACCACCGCGCGCATGGTGATCGAGCCGCGGCCGGTGCGGTAGGCCTCCTCGATGCCGCGGCGGCCCACGATCTGCCCGCTGGTGGGGAAGTCCGGGCCCTTGATCCGCGCGATGAGGGCCTCGAGCAGCTCCTCGTCGTCGGTCTCGGGGTGGTCCAGGTACCAGTTGACGCCGTCGGCCACCTCGCGCAGGTTGTGCGGCGGGATGTTGGTGGCCATCCCGACCGCGATCCCGGCCGAGCCGTTGACCAGCAGGTTGGGGAAGCGGGCGGGCAGGACCTCGGGCTCGGAGGAGCGGCCGTCGTAGTTGGGGCGGAAGTCGACGGTGTCCTTCTCGATGTCCCGCAGCATCTCCATGGCCAGCGGGGCGAGCTTGCACTCGGTGTAGCGCATGGCCGCCGCCGGGTCGTTGCCCGGCGAGCCGAAGTTGCCGTTGCCGTCGACCAGCGGCATCCGCATCGACCAGGGCTGGGCCAGCCGGACCAGGGTGTCGTAGATGGCGCTGTCGCCGTGCGGGTGGTAGTTGCCCATCACGTCGCCGACGACGCGGGCGCACTTGAAGTAGCCGCGGTCGGGGCGGTAGCCGCCGTCGTACATGGCGTAGAGGACCCGCTGGTGCACCGGCTTCAGGCCGTCGCGCACGTCGGGCAGGGCGCGGCCGACGATCACCGACATCGCGTAGTCGAGGTAGCTGCGCTGCATCTCGACCTGGATGTCCACGGGCTCGACCCGCTGGGCGACGCCGCCGGTCTCGTCGGGCTCCGGTTCCTGCGGGGTATTCGCATCCGTCACGGGATGTCGAACCTTTCTGCTGAGACTTGTCGGGCCTGCCTGTGGGGGAGCGCCCCGGTCAGATGTCCAGGAACCGGACGTCGCGGGCGTTGCGCTGGATGAACGAGCGGCGCGACTCCACGTCCTCGCCCATCAGCACGCTGAACATCTCGTCGGCCTGGGCCGCGTCGTCCAGCGTGACCTGCAGCAGCAGGCGGCTGGCCGGGTCCATGGTGGTCTCCCACAGCTCGTTGGCGTTCATCTCGCCCAGACCCTTGAAGCGCTGCACCAGGTCGCGCGGGCGCGGGTCCTTCTTGCCCTGGGCGACCCCGCGGGCGATGACCTCGTCCCGCTCGCGGTCGCTGAAGACGTAGTTCACGTCGTTGCCGCGGGTGTCCCACTTGACCTTGTAGAGCGGGGGCATGGCCAGGTAGACGTGGCCGGCCTCGATCAGCGGCTTCATGAACCGGAAGAGCAGGGTGAGCAGCAGCGTCCGGATGTGCTGGCCGTCGACGTCGGCGTCGGCCATCAGGATGATCTTGTGGTACCGGAGCTTGTCGATGTCGAAGTCGTCGTGGATCCCGGTGCCCAGGGCGGTGATGATCGCCTGGACCTCGTTGTTCTTCAGGATCCGGTCGATCCGCGCCTTCTCCACGTTCAGGATCTTGCCGCGGATCGGCAGGATCGCCTGGTACAGGGGGTCGCGGCCGCCCTTGGCCGAACCGCCGGCCGAGTCGCCCTCGACGATGTAGACCTCGGACTTCTCCGGCTCGGTGGACTGGCAGTCCGACAGCTTGCCGGGCAGCGAGGTGGACTCCAGCAGCGTCTTGCGCCGGGTCAGGTCCCGCGCCTGGCGGGCCGCGATGCGGGCGCGCGCCGCCTGGCTGGCCTTGGAGACGATGTCCTTGGCCTCACCCGGGTTGCGCTCGAACCAGTCGCGCACGTGCTCGTGGGTGACCCGCTGCACGAAGGACTTGGCCTCGGTGTTGCCCAGCTTGGTCTTGGTCTGGCCCTCGAACTGGGGGTCCGCCAGCTTGACCGAGATGATCGCGGTCAGGCCCTCGCGGATGTCGTCGCCGGTGAGGTTGTCGTCCTTCTCCCGCAGCAGCTTCTGGTCGCGCGCGTAGCGGTTGACCACCGAGGTGAGCGCCGTGCGGAAGCCCTCCTCGTGGGTGCCGCCCTCCGCCGTGTTGATGGTGTTGGCGAAGGTGTGCACCGAGGAGGTGTAGGACTGGTTCCACTGCATGGCGATCTCGACCGAGATGCCCTCGCCGTCCTCCTCGAAGTCGATGATGGAGGCGTGCGACGGCTCCTTCTTGGCGTTGATGTGCCGGACGAAGTCGACCAGGCCGTCCTCGTAGTGGAAGGTCTGCACGACCGGGCCGTCGGCGAGGAACTCCGGCCGCTCGTCCCGCAGGGTGATGGACAGCCCCTTGTTGAGGAAGGCCATCTCCTGCATGCGGCGGGCCAGCGTCTCGAAGCTGTAGGTGGTGGTCTCGAAGATCGTCGGGTCGGCCCAGAAGGTGATCTGGGTGCCGGTCTCGGCGGTCTCCTCGCCCTTGGCCACGTCCGCGGTGGGCCGGGTCACCTCGTAGTGCTGGCGCCACACGTGGCCGTCCCGGCGGACCTCGGCTTCCAGCCGGCTGGACAGCGCGTTGACCACGGAGACGCCCACGCCGTGCAGGCCGCCGGAGACCGCGTAGGACTTGCCGTCGAACTTGCCGCCCGCGTGCAGCGTGGACAGCACCAGCTCCAGCGCCGGCCGCTTCTCCACCGGGTGGAGGTCGACGGGGATGCCGCGCCCGTTGTCGGCGACGCGGACGCCGCCGTCGGCCATCAGGGTCACCTCGATGGCATCGGCGTGGCCGGCCAGCGCCTCGTCGACCGAGTTGTCCACCACCTCGTAGACCAGGTGGTGCAGACCCCGCTCACCGGTGGAGCCGATGTACATGCCGGGGCGCTTGCGTACCGCCTCGAGCCCTTCCAGAACCGTGATCGATCGAGCATCGTAGGCCAAGTGGGAACACCCTCCTGCTGGGGGACGCCATTGCGGTCGGTCCGCCCCCGCGCGCGAGGGGGATCAGCGGGGACGGGCGGCTCCGGGAGGAGGGCACGCACGCCGCACCACCGCCGGACCCCGCTCACCACCCCTTGATCCCGCCACCCTCGTCTGGGGTGAGCCGTACCGGCGAAAGCGTCCGAAGAACCGTCTCCATGATACCGCGCGCACCGCAGGAAAGTGGCATCAGAGACGCTGTGGCGCCCCACAACGCGCGAACGGAATGGGACCCGACTCCCTACACGCGTCCCCCCGTGCCGACGAATCCGGGAGCGGTTCAGGACTCTTGGCGGGGTCGCCGCCCGGCCCCCGGCCGGTCACCCGGCGACTACCGGCCGGTCACCGTGCGCGCAGCCGCCCGGCGCCGCGCCCCCGGCCCGGGCCGTTCACCTTGATCGTGTGCACCGTGCCCTGGCCGAGCTCCTCGTTGAGGCGGCGGATCAGGTCCCGGGCCATGGCGCGCGCGTGCGCGGCCATGGTGGCCGACTCGGCGGCCACCACCAGCTCGCCCCCCTCGTAGGAGACGGGGCGCAGGTGCTGGGCGTTGAACTCGCCGACGATCTCGCTCCAGCGGCCGAACACCCCGCCGACCGCCACCTGCTCGGCGTACCCGCGCTCGGCCAGCCATGCCCGCACGGCCTCGCCGAAGGGCTGGGGGTCGCGGCGCGACCGCACGCGGCCCCGGCGCCGCTGCTGCGGCCGCGGGCCGGGGGAGGCGCCCCGCTCCCGTGCGGCGGCGCGGGCCTGGGCCAGCGCCTGGCGGGCCAGGTCGATGCCGCTGGGGGAGGGGGCGGCGCTCGCGCCCTCGTCGTCAGTCACGCTCGACCTCCCCCTCGCGCACGCGGAACCGCGCCCCGCGCAGCTCCTCGGGGATGTCCTCGGGGACGGCGGCGCTGACCAGGACCTGCTCGCAGTGGGCCACGTGCTCGGCCAGCCGGCGCCGCCGGGCGGCGTCCAGCTCGGAGAAGACGTCGTCGAGGATGAGCACCGGGTCCTCGCCGTCGGCGCGCAGCAGCTCATAGGCGCTGAGCCGGAGCGCCAGCGCGAAGGACCACGACTCGCCCTGGGAGGCGTAGCCCTTGGCGGGCATGTCGTCCAGGGCCAGCACCAGGTCGTCGCGGTGCGGGCCGACCAGACTGACCCCGCGCTGCAGCTCCTGGTGGCGCGCGTCGGCCAGGGCGGCGCGCAGCACCGCGGCCAGGTGGTCGCGGTCGGCGGCCAGGTCGGGGGCGTCCGGGTCGGCCGAGGAGCGGTAGCGCAGCGCCGGGGCTCCGTCCGACCCGGCCAGCTCGGCATAGGCCTTGGCCACCAGCGGCTGCAGCTCGGCGGTGAGCGCCAGGCGCCCGGCGAGCAGTTCGGCGCCGGCGGTGACCAGGTGCTCGTCCCACACGTCCAGGGTCGACAGGTCGACCTCCTGGCGCTTGAGGTAGCGGGCCGAGGCCGACTTCAGCAGGGCGTTGCGCTGCTTGAGGACCCGCTCGTAGTCCGAGCGGACCGCGGCGAAGCGCGGGGCCCGGGAGACCAGCAGCTCGTCCAGGAACCGCCGGCGGTCCCCGGGGTCGCCCTTGACCAGGGCCAGGTCCTCGGGGGCGAAGAGCACGGTGCGCAGCACGCCCAGCACCTCGCGGGGGCGGGTGGCGGGGGAGCGGTTGAGCCGGGCCCGGTTGGCCTTGCCGGGGTTGATCTCCAGCTCGACCACCGCCCGCCGCTCACCGGCGACCACCGCGCAGCGGACCACGGCCCGCTCGGCGCCGCGGCGCACCAGCGGGGCGTCGGCCGAGACGCGGTGGCTGCCCAGCGTGGCCACGTACCCGATCGCCTCGACCAGGTTGGTCTTGCCCTGCCCGTTGGGGCCGACGAAGGTGCTGACGCCCGGCTCCAGCTCCAGGAGGGCGGACTCATAGGAGCGGAAATCGGCCAGTTGCAGGTGCGAGACGTACATCCGGCCTCTCCCTCCTACGAGCACCGGGGGCCGGCGCCCCCGGCGTTCCCGGGTTTCACGTGAAACGGCGCGGCTCAGCTGCGCGGGGTGCGCGCCGGGTCGTCGGTGGCCGTGGCCACGGCGTGCCCGCCGAACTGGTTGCGCAGGGCGGCGATCACCTTCATCGCGGGGCTGTCCTCCTGCCGGGAGGCGAAGCGCGCGTAGAGGGCCGCGGTGATGGCCGGGGCCGGGACCGCGTGGTCCACGGCGGCCTGGACGGTCCAGCGCCCCTCGCCGGAGTCCTGCGCGTATCCGCGCAGCCCCTCCAGCTCCGGGTCCTCCTCCAGCGCCCGCACCAGCAGGTCGAGCAGCCAGGAGCGGACCACGGTCCCCTCGCGCCAGCTGTCGAAGGTGCCCGGGACGTCGTCGACGATGTCGGAGGCCTGCATGAGCTCGAAGCCCTCGGCGAAGGCCTGCATCATGCCGTACTCGATCCCGTTGTGCACCATCTTGACGAAGTGCCCGGCGCCGACGCCGCCGGCGTGCACGAAGCCGCCGCCCTCGTCCGGGGTGAGCGCGTCGAAGACCGTCCGCACCCGCGCGACGTCCTCGGGCGCCCCGCCGACCATGATGCCGTAGCCGTTCTCCCGGCCCCAGACGCCGCCGCTGACCCCGGTGTCGAGGTAGTGCACGCCCTTGGCCTTGAGGACGTCGGCGTGCTCACGGTCCTTGACGTAGTGCGAGTTGCCGCCGTCGATGACCAGGTCGCCCTCGTCCAGCAGGCCGCCCAGCTCCTCGACGGCGCCGTCGGTGGCCTCGCCCGCGGGGACCATCAGCCACACCGTGCGGGGGGCCTCCAGGCGCTCGACCAGCTCGGCGAGGCCGCCCACGTCGCTCACGGCGGGGTCGAAGTCGAACCCGACCACCTCGTGGCCCTTGTCCCGCAGCCGCGCGGCCATGTTGCCGCCCATCTTGCCCAGGCCGACCATGCCCAGCTTCATCGTGACTCCCCCTAGGACCCTGTTCGTCCCCGGCCGTCGCCGGGGCTGGAATACCGGCCCCCGGCTCAGCCGGAGAGCCGCACCGGCATGATGAGGTACCGGTAGTCGGAGGCGGCGGACTCGTCGGCGGGCTTGCCGGAGATGATGGCGGGCTTGGTCGAGGTGGTGAACTGCAGCCGGGCGATGTCGGAGTCGACCGCGCCCAGCCCGTCCAGCAGGAAGGACGAGTTGAAGGCGATCTGGATCTCCTCGCCCTCCAGGGACGCGTCCAGCACCTCGACGGCCTGTGCCTCGTCACCGGTCCCGGCCTCCAGGACCAGGCGGTCCTCGCCGAAGGCGAGCCGCAGGGGGGTGTTGCGCTCGGCGACCAGCGACACGCGCTTGACCGCCTCGATGAACTCGGACTTGTTGATCTCGGCGACCGAGTTGAAGGAGTCCGGCAGCAGGGCGCGGTACTTGGGGAACTCCCCGTCCAGCAGCCGGGTGGTGGTGCGGCGGCCGCCGCCCTCGAAGCCGATCATCCCCTCGGCGTTCTCGCCGGTGGACAGCGCGATGGACACCTCGGCGCCGGAGGTGAGCGACTTGGCGGTGTCCGCCAGGGTCTTGGCGGGGACCAGGGCGACCGCGGAGACGCCGGGGTCCTGCGGCGTCCAGGTGATCTCGCGCACGGCCAGGCGGTAGCGGTCGGTGGAGGCCAGCGTCAGGGTGTCGCCCTCGATCTCCACCCGCACGCCGGTGAGCATCGGCAGGGTGTCGTCGCGGCCGGCGGCCACGGCCACCTGGGCCACCGCGGCCGCGAAGACGTCGCTGCCGACGGACCCGGTCTGCCCGGGCATGTCCGGCAGGGTCGGGTAGTCCTCCACAGGCAGGGTCAGCAGTGTGAACTTCGCGCTGCCGCAGGAGACCGTCACCTTCGCGCCGTCGGTCGCGATCTCCACCGTCTGTGGAGGAAGGTTGCGGGTGATCTCGGCGAGGAGGCGGCCGGAGACCAGGCAGGTGCCGGGCTCCTCGATCTCGATGTCCACCGACACCTGCGCGGAGACCTCGTAGTCGAAGCTGGACAGCCGCAGCCGCTGGCGGCCCTGGTCCTCGGAGGCGTCCAGCAGCATCCCGGCGAGCACCGGCACCGAGGGGCGGACCGGCAGGCTGCGCGCCGTCCAGGCGACGGCGTCCGCGAGTACGTCGCGTTCGACCCGGAACTTCACTTTCCGACTCACTCTCCTCGAAGGCGTCTGCTGACCCCAGTGAGCGGTGGGGCGTGGAGACGGCGCGGGCTCACCTCGGGGACGGCTTCACACGGTACCCGCATTCACCGCCCTGCGCTGCCCGCAACACCTGACCGGTGGAGGGGGCCCAGCGGCGTGCGGGAGGCCGGGAGGCGCTCATCCACAGATCGGGCCCGAACCTGATTTTGAAGCCTCATGGGGTTTAACAAGGGGAGCCGTAATAGTAGGGGCTGTGGACAGTGTGGATAGAGGTCCTTTGCGCAGGTCAGACCGGAGATTTTTGTCCACCGGGGTTGTGGGCGGCGGTTGTGGAGAACGCGCGCGGCTGTGGAGGCCGCTCGGGCGTGCACAGGTTCTCCCCGGGTTATCCACCCCTCGTCCACCGGTTGTCCACGGCTTACCCACAGGGGCGGTGGACCGGGGCGGAGCGGCGTCCGCACACCGTCAACAGGCCGTCCCCAGCCTGCCCACAGGAATCCGGGGGTCGTCCCCAGGGTTGTCCACGGGTTGTCCACAGAAAAAGGGCCGCCCCTGGGGAAACAACGTCCGGATCCGGCCGTGCGGCAGGGGATCCGGCCCCCGAGGCGGCCCGGAAAAGCTGCGGTCGCCGGGCGCGTCACCCGTTGCGCGACTCCTGCTTGATGCGGTTGGTGAGCTCGGTCACCTGGTTGTAGATCGAGCGGCGCTCGGCCATCAGCGAGCGGATCTTGCGGTCGGCGTGCATCACCGTGGTGTGGTCGCGGCCGCCGAACTGCTGGCCGATCTTGGGCAGCGACAGGTCGGTGAGCTCCCGGCACAGGTACATCGCGATCTGCCGGGCGGTCACCAGCACCCGCGAGCGGGAGGTGCCGCACAGGTCCTCGGTGGTGAGCCCGAAGTAGGAGGCGGTCTGCGCCATGATCGCCGAGGCGGTGATCTCGGGGCCCTCGTCGTCGGGGATCAGGTCCTTGAGCACGATGCCGGTCAGGTGCAGGTCCACCGACTGCCGGTTGAGGCTGGCGAAGGCGGTGACCCGGATCAGCGCGCCCTCCAGCTCCCGGATGTTGGTGGAGATCTTGCTGGCGATGAACTCCAGCACCTCGGGCGGGGCGGCCAACCCCTCCTGGGCGGCCTTCTTGCGCAGGATGGCGATCCGGGTCTCCAGCTCGGGCGGCTGGACGTCGGTGATCAGGCCCCACTCGAACCGGTTGCGCAGCCGGTCCTCCAGGGTGACCAGCTGCTTGGGCGGCCGGTCGCTGGAGATGACGATCTGCTTGTTGGAGTTGTGCAGGGTGTTGAAGGTGTGGAAGAACTCCTCCTGCGTCTGCTCCTTGTTCTCCAGGAACTGGATGTCGTCCACCAGGAGTACGTCGATGTCCCGGTAGCGGCGCCGGAAGCCGTCGGCCTTGCCGTCCCGGATGGAGTTGATGAACTCGTTGGTGAACTCCTCCGAGCTCACGTAGCGCACCCGGGCCCCGTCGTAGAGCCGCTGGGTGTAGTGGCCGATCGCGTGCAGCAGGTGGGTCTTGCCCAGCCCCGATCCGCCGTAGATGAACAGCGGGTTGTAGGCCTTGGCCGGCGCCTCGGCGACGGCGACCGCGGCCGCGTGGGCGAAGCGGTTGCTGGCGCCGATGACGAAGGTGTCGAAGGTGTACTTGGGGTTCAGCCGCGCGGGCTCGGCCGAGGTGTGCGGCTGGTTGCCGCCCTCGGTGTCCGGCGGGCTGGGCGCCGGCGGCGGCGGGACCGGGCCGTCACCGGAGGCCGGGGCCTCCGCGCCCGGCCCCTCGGTCCCGCCGGCCGGGGACGGCTGTGCCTCCGCGGCCGGCTCCCAGCGGCCCTGCTCCCAGGCCGGGGCCGACGGCTCCTCCCAGGGTGACCGTTCCCACTGGGGCTGCCGCCGCTCTTCCCACCCCTGTGGACGGCCCGACTGAGGGGCCTGCTGACCGTGGTTCCCTTGTGGCCCCTGCTGCCCCTGCTGCCCCTGCTGCCCCTGCTGCCCTTGGTGGCCCTGCTGGCCCTGCGGGCCGGGCGCGTCCCAGGCGGGCTGCTCCCACTGGGGCCGGTCCCAGGATCCCTGGGGCGGACGGCCCTGCTGCTCAGGGGAGGGGTGCTCCCACTGGGCCGGGGCGCCGTGGTCCCAGGGGCGGTGGTCGCGAGGGGAGGAGTCCCACTGCTGGGGGCGCTGTTCCCATTGCGCGGGCGGGGGACCGGCGAGCAGGTCCTCGCCGGGCGGCTCGGCGCCCTGGTCGCGGTGGGCGGACTCACTCCGTCCATAGGGCTGTGGATGGCCGCGCGCGGGTTCGGGGCGGCCGAACTGCCCGTCGGGCAGGGCCTCCGAGGGCGGGGGAGCGGGCAGATCGGCCGGGGCGGGGCCGTTCTCCGGGGCCGGGCGCTCCTCCTCGTCCGGACGGGGGGCCGACGGGGCGGGCCGCGTGCCCTGCGGGGACGGCGGCTGGGCCGGCGAGGGCGGGGGCGGCGGGTTCTGCGCGGACGGGGGCTGGGGGGCCGGCGACGGGGCGGGCTGCACGGCCGTGGGGTCCACCGTCACCGCCACCCGGATCTCCCGGCCGAGCTCGGCGGAGAGGGCCCGGCTGATGCTCTCCCGCAGCCGGGTCTCCAGGATCTCCTTGGCGAAGTCGTTCGGCGCGGCCAGCAGCGCGGTGTCCTCGATCAGGCCCAGCGGCCGGGTCTGCAGGAACCACGCCCGCTGGTGCGGGGGCAGCGCGTTGCTGTCCAGCCCGTCCAGGACGCTGGACCACACCACCGCGAGGTTGACCTGCGCCTCAGACACGGTGCCCTGCCATGGTTCGTCCCCTTCTCGGCGGTCGGCTGCTCGGCGGTGCCCGGGCCCCGCGCGTGCGGGCCGGACGCCCCATTGTCCCGGTCGTCCCGGCCCCTGTGGACCGGGGAGTCGTGGGTCCCCTCCTTGTGGGCGGAGCGGGGGTTCGCTGTGGATTGCCTGTGCACGGAGCGTCGGCCGGGTGCCCGCGCCGTGTTCGGGACCGGCCGCCCGCTTTCCACAGGGTGGGGGCGGTGTCCACAAGTTGTGCACCGGTTCGTTCACAGGCCAGGCCGGGATGGGCGGGAACCGCAGGTTGTCCACAATTCCCTGTTCACCCTGGGTAGTGACCTGGGGGCGGCCGGGTGGGCGCCGCGCGGGCCGACGCTCCGGAGGGCCGATCGCCCCGGCTCCACGTTATCCACAGCTTAGGGGTGTGTGGGGGATCTTCCACCGCTGTGGACAGCGCGTCGTCCACAACCGGTGGGTAGTGTGGAAACCGCGCGGCCGCAGGGTCTTCGGCCTCCCGCCCGCATGCGTCCTTCCAGGTGGGCACCGGCGGCCGATTTGACCGGGGACGGGCACGGCCGTATCTTCTTTATGCTTAAGTCGCTACCGGAATGCGCCCCGCTCGGCGCGGAGCATCCGGCGAGCGGCGCGAGCGGGCGATGTTCCTGAGCCTCGGACGTCCCCGCGACGTTGTTGAGCAGGACATGTGCGGCCCGCATCGCGGTACCGCGCGCAAGCACTTCTCTAAGACGCCCCTGGAGCCCAGCAGTGAGTAAGCGTACGTTCCAGCCGAACAACCGGCGCCGTGCCAAGGTCCACGGTTTCCGGCTGCGCATGCGGACCCGCGCCGGCCGTGCCATCATCGCGTCCCGTCGCAAGAAGGGGCGCGCGCGCCTGACCGCGAGCCACTGACCCACGGCTCAGCCGATGACTTCGGGACCGGTCTGCCCGCAGGCCGGTCCCCTTCTTGTGTTCGAGGACCGAACCCATGTTGTCGTCCCGCAACCGCATGCGGCGCAGCGCCGATTTCGGCCGCGTCATGCGACGGGGGCGGCGGGCCGGCCGTGACGCCCTGGGCGTCGTGCTGCTCCTGCCCCGCCCCGACGACCCGGACGCCGACGCCCGGCCCCGGGTCGGGTTCACCGTGAGCAAGGCGGTGGGGTCGGCGGTGGTGCGCAATCGGGTGCAGCGCCGCCTGCGCCACCTGATGCGCGACCGGATCGCCGACCTGCCTGCGGGTAGCCTGCTGGTAGTGCGGGCCAAACCCTTGGCCGCCCACGTTGGATACGACACTCTGGCCGAGCGGCTCGACGCCGCCCTCGCCGCGGTCCGGCGCCCCAAGAGCGGTGCGACACGCCGCCGCAAGGGACGGGGTGGGGGCGACGCCGCTCGCGCCGACGGAGATCAGCGGGCGGGTTCATGACCGACGACAGACCCCGGCCCCTTGCGCGGGCCCTCATCGTGCCCATCAGGGGGTACCAGCGGTTCGTCTCGCCGCTGTTCCCCCCGGTCTGTCGCTTCTACCCCTCCTGCAGCGCCTATGCGGTGCAGGCGCTCCAGGTACATGGAGCGCTGCGGGGGCTGTGGCTGGCCGTGCGCCGGATCGCGCGCTGCCACCCCTTCCATCCGGGCGGACTCGACCCGGTTCCCCCGCGCCCGGGGGCACGCGACCACCAACCGAGCGACACGGGAGAGGGCCCCGGCGCGTCCGGGACCGGATCCGCGAACCCGTCGCCGAACTGACATAAGAGGGAGTTGGCCGGTGCTGGACTGGCTGTACAACATCGTCGGGTGGGTGCTGATCCAGATCCACTCGGCCCTGACCTTCATCGGGTTCGACCCCGACGGCGGATGGGCGTGGGGCCTGTCCATCGTGCTGCTGACGGTCCTGATGCGGCTGATCATGGTCCCGCTGTTCGTGAAGCAGATGCACACGCAGCGGAAGATGCAGGACATGCAGCCGCAGCTGCAGAAGGTGAAAGAGCGCTACAAGAACGACAAGCAGCGCCAGCAGCAAGAGATGATGAAGCTCTACCAGGAGAGCGGGACCAACCCCATCATGGGTTGCCTGCCCCTGCTGCTGCAGATGCCGGTCTTCTTCTCCCTGTTCAGCGTCCTGCGCTCGGTCGCCCAGGGCGAGGCGCAGTACGGCTTCACCGAGAACCTGGTGGAGAGCGCCCGCGGCGCCCTCATCTTCCACGTCCCGGTCGCCGCCCAGTTCACCAGCTCCTCGGCCGAGCTGGAGAGCTACGGCTCCGACCCGGTGGTCGCCAAGATCGTCATCGTCATCGCCTGTGTGATCATGGGGACGACGACCTTCCTCACCATGCGCCAGAGCATGAAGCGCACCACGGTGCAGATGGCCGACAACCCGATGGCGCAGTCGCAGAAGATCATGATGTACCTGGCGCCGGCCTTCGGTCTCTTCGGTCTGGGCATGCCGATCGGTGTGTTGGTCTACTGGGTCACCTCCAACCTGTGGACCATGGGGCAGCAGCACCTGATGTACCGCAAGTTCCCCGCTCCCGGGAGCGAGGAGGCCAAGGCCGGTGCGGCCGCGGGCGGGGCGTCGGGCGCCGCCAACGGGTCGGCCAAGGGCCTTCTGGGCAAACGCAAGGAGAGCGCCCCGGAACCGGTGGAAGAGCCTAAGATCGAGCGTAAGCAGCCGAAGAAGCAGCCCCGGGCGAAGCGCGGCGGCGGCGGTCGTCCGAAGAAGTAGGGCAGTCCCGGCCGACCCGGCCGGGCACGCCGTCCGGGCGCAGGCGAGACGCCCCAGAAGCGCGCGGTCGGCGGGATCGCGAACGTGAGGAGACAGCACGCTGTGAGCAACGGCAACACCGACGCCCCCGAGGAGAGCGGCGGCAGCGTCGCGGTGGCGGACGCGCCCGAAGAGACGATCGACATCGAGGCCCTGGAGAACGAGGGCGACGTGGCCGCCGACTACATCGAGGGGCTGCTCGACATCGCCGACTTCGACGGCGACATCGACATGGACGTCGAGGGCGACCGTGCGGTGGTCTCGGTGGTCGGGGCCACGCTGGACGAGCTCATCGGCGAGAACGGCGAGGTGCTCGAGGCGCTTCAGGAGCTCACCCGGCTGGCGGTGCACCGCAGCACCGGCAATCGGAGCCGGCTCATGCTGGACGTCGGGGGCTGGCGCGAGGGCCGGCGCAGTGAGCTGCGCACCCTGGGCTCGGAGGCGGCCGCCGAGGTGCAGAAGAGCGGGGAGAGCAAGGCGCTGGAGCCGATGACCCCGTTCGAGCGCAAGGTCGTGCACGACGCGGTGGCCGACGCCGGGCTCACGAGTGAGTCCGAGGGTGAGGAGCCCTACCGCTATGTGGTGGTGCTCCCCGGCGACTGAGCGTCCGCGCGACGTTTCACGTGAAACTCGGGCGCCCCTCACACATAGGATGTGGGGGGCGCCTCTTGCTGTCCGGACCCACGCGGGCCGACCGCGCCCCGCTGACGACCGTCGCGCCGCCTCACGCCCCGTGCGGCCGCGTCCCAGCGCCGAAGTGCCGCAGTGCCGCAACGATGCGGACGCCGTGGGGGAGAAGTCGACAGGGCGACCGGCCGACATGTCCGTTGATCGATTCGGCGAGAGGCCAATAGGCGGACACGCCGACCGGCGCGCGGAGCGCCGGGGTGACGGGGCGGCGGCGAGACCATGGGAGAGACCAAGGTGGTGACAGATGACCTCCGGCGCTGACCATCGCACGGTTCCGCCCGAAACGGCGGTCGCGCTGTTCGGGGATCGGGCCGAGACGGCCGCGCGGTTTGCGGACCTGCTCGCCGGTGCGGGGGTGGAGCGGGGTCTCATCGGGCCGCGGGAGGTGCCGCGGCTGTGGGACCGGCACATCCTCAACTGCGCCGTGGTGGAGGAACTGGTCCCGCAGGACGCCGACCTCGTCGACGTGGGGTCCGGGGCCGGGTTGCCCGGGGTGGTGCTCGGTATCCTCCGGCCCGACATCTCGGTGGTGCTGCTGGAGCCGCTGCTGCGGCGGACCGTGTTCCTCCGCGAGGTGGTCCAGACCCTGGAACTGGAGAACGTCCGCGTCCTCCGGGGGCGGGCCGAGGACCAGAAGGGCCTCAAGGCCGACATCGTCACCGCCCGGGCGGTGGCCCCGCTGACCCGGTTGGCCGGGTGGGCGCTGCCGCTGCTGCGCAAGAACGGGAGCCTGCTCGCGCTGAAGGGGGAGCAGGCGGAAAGTGAACTGGAGTCGGCGCGCGGGGAATTGTCGGCGCTGCGCCCCTGCGCCGCCGATGTGATCCGGGTGGGGAGCGGTAAAGTCGATCCCGCTACCACGGTCGTTCGTGTCACGGTGACGTCCGAGACCGAGCGTCCGCACCCGTCGCGACGCGCCGCGGCCGGAAGGAAGAAGCGCGGACGGAAGAGGTGAACTCATTCGTGCCCGAGAACCACACCGATGGCGGCGTCGATGTTTCACGTGAAACGCCGAGCTGGTCGCCCCGAGACCTGCACCCTGATGGCCCTGTTTCACGTGAAACCGGATCCGGCGCCGATGACCCGGGCGCTCCCGCCGAAGACCTCGATACGCCCATAGCGCGCGCTGCCCAGGCCGCGATGAGCGTGCGCGGTTACGGAGACGACATCTGGCCCCGCCCGCAGAACTGCCGCGTGATCGGCGTCGCCAACCAGAAGGGCGGCGTCGGCAAGACCACCACGACCGTGAACCTCGCCGCCTCGCTGGCGATGCACGGTCAGCGCGTGCTGGTGGTCGACCTGGACCCGCAGGGCAACGCCTCCACCGCACTGGGGATGGAGCGCGACCAGGACGCCCGCACCATCTACCACTGCCTGATCGAGGACGCCGGGCTGCGGGATCTGGCCCGCCCGGTCCCGGGAATCCCCGACCTGTGGTGCGTCCCCGCCACCATCGACCTGGCCGGCGCCGAGATCGAACTGGTCTCGCTGGTCGCCCGGGAGGCGCGGCTCAAGCGCGCCCTGGGCGCCTATGACACCAGCGAGCTCGACTACATCCTCATCGATTGCCCGCCGTCACTGGGGCTGCTGACCGTGAACGCCATGGTCGCCGCCGAGGAGGTGCTCATCCCGATCCAGTGCGAGTACTACGCGCTGGAGGGGCTGGGGCAGCTGCTGCGCAATGTCGATCTGGTCAAGTCGCACCTCAATCCGTCGCTGGACATCTCCACCATCGTGCTGACCATGTACGACGGCCGCACCCGCCTGGCTTCACAGGTCGCCGACGAGGTCCGCCAACACTTCGGGGATCTGGTACTCAAGACATTGGTGCCCCGCAGTGTCCGCGTCTCCGAAGCGCCCAGCTACGGGCAGTCCGTGATGACCTACGATCCGGGATCCACCGGCGCGGTCGCCTATATGGAGGCCGCCCGGGAGATCGCCTACCGGGCCGAGGCGGGCGCCGGAGTCCAGTGAGGGTTCAGGAAGGGAGACGTCGGTGAGCCAGCAGCGGCGGGGTCTTGGTAAGGGGCTGGGGGCGCTGATCCCCCAGGGGCCGGCGGCCCCGGAGGAGGCGGCCGATGCCGCCGAGGACGGCGCGGCCGAACGCGCCGCCGTCGACGGAGCCTACCTGGAGGAGATCCCTCTCTCCACGGTGACGCCCAATCCGCGCCAGCCCCGGCAGCACTTCGACGAGGAGGCCTTGGACGAGCTGCGAGCGTCCATCGCCGAGGTGGGGCTGCTCCAGCCCATCGTGGTGCGCCGGCTCGGGCCGGACCGCTACGAGCTGATCATGGGGGAGCGGCGCTGGCGGGCCAGCAAGGAGGTCGGGCTCGACCGTATCCCCGCCATCGTCCGCGAGACCGGGGACGACGAGCTGCTGCGCGATGCGCTGCTGGAGAACCTGCACCGGCAGCAGCTCAACCCGTTGGAGGAGGCGGCCGCCTACCAGCAGCTGCTGGACGACTTCGGCACCACCCACGAGGAGCTGGCGCGGCGCATCGGGCGCTCCCGTCCGCACATCACGAACACCCTGCGGCTGCTCAACCTCTCGCCGGCGGTGCAGCGGCGGGTGGCCGCGTCGGTGATCAGCGCCGGGCACGCCCGGGCGCTGCTGTCGGTGGAGGACTCCGACACCCAGGACCGCCTCGCCCGTCGCATCGTGGAGGAGAGCCTGTCGGTCCGCGCGTTGGAGGAGCTGATCGCCCTCGGGGAGACCGAGGAGGAGAAGCCCAAGAAGAAGCAGGCGGCGCCGCGGAAGGCCGACCCTGAGATGGAGGAGCTGGCCGGACTGTTGTCCGACCGCTTCGACACGCGGGTGAAGGTCGACATGGGGCGCAGCAAGGGCAAGATCGTCGTCGAGTTCGCCACCAAGGAGGACCTGGAGCGGATCATCGCGGCGATGGCGCCGGAGAAGGAGTAGGACCGCGGCCCGGGGGCCTCCTGCCGATTTTCGTGCTCCGGCCGCCGGACCCACCGATGCGCCCCTGTCGCGTATCCCTGTCGATGCGACCACCTGCCGATGTGCCCGCATGCGGACGTGTCGACATGCCGTCCCGGGACGGCGTCCCCTCCGCGATGTTTCACGGGAAACATCGGCCCCAGGGATATCCGCGAATCCCTGCGGCGTACGCGATGCGCTGCCTAGACTCCTGAACCGCCGGGGCCATCGCCCCGGCCGAGGACCGGCCCTCCGCACGGCGGAGGGCCGGTCCTCGGTGTTCGAGAGGCGGGGGACGGGGTCCATGGTGCGTAGGCGGAGGCTGGTTGCGGCCGGTGCCGGTGCGGCGGCGCTGGTGCTGGGGGAACGGCTGCTCGGAGGCGGCTGGGGCGGAGCGTCGCAGGCGCTGGCGCGCGCGGTGCCGACGGCGGGGGAGCCGCCGTCGTTTCCCCGGACCGCAGTGGAGCGCGTCCCTGCGGCCGGTGGTCCGGTCGTCCCCGGACGCCCCTTCGACCACGTCGCCGTCGCCCCGGCCGACGGAGCGGGGGAGGGGCGGATGCGCTTCCTCGGGCCGGACGGTCCGGGGCCCTGGCACGAGGTCCGCCCCGGCGGGCACGGGTCGGACGCGGGCGAGGAAGGGGGCGCCCTGCTGCGTGCACCGTCGGGGGCCACCGGGTACGAGGTGGAACTGGAGGGCCAGGAGGCGGTCGAGACGACCGCCATCGACACGCGCACCGGCCGGAGGCGGCGGATGAGCGGTGAGGCGGACGGCCTCGTGGAGACCGGAGGGGTGCAGGGGGCGCTGCCCCTGCCCTACGTCACCCGCGCGGGATGGGGCGCCGACGAGGACCTGAGGCGGGGGAGCGACGGGACGGAGCGGTGGGCACCGGAGTTCCATCCGGTCCAGGTGGTCACCGTGCACCACGCCGCGATGCCGGTGGCCCGGGATCCGCGTGAGACGGTCCGCGCGATCTACTGGCTGCACACCGGGGAGAACGGCTGGGGCGACGTCGGGTACCACCTGTTGATCGACCCGGACGGGACGGTCTACGAGGGGCGGGCGACGGGCGGCCCGCTCCCGGTGTTCCAGGGGGCGCCGCTGCCGGGCTCCGCGCGGTGCGTCACCGGCGCCCACGCCGTCGGGCACAACTCCGGCAACATCGGGGTGTGCCTCCTGGGGGACTTCACCTCGGCCATGCCGACCCGGCAGGCCCGTGACGCGCTGGTGCGCGTGGTGCGGACGCTGTGCGCGCTGAGCGGGGTGGATCCGGCCGCCCGTGTCGACTACACGAACCCGGTGACCGGTGCCTCGCGGAAGGTGCACGCTGTCGCCATGCATCGCGACTGGGGAGGAACGGCCTGCCCGGGCGACGACTTCGCGGCCCGGTTCTGGGAGGTGCGCGAGCGTCTGGCATCCCCGGTCGGCTGACGTCGCGCCGATGCGCTGCGACGCCTGTGCGACGCGGACATGTCGACAGGGCGATAGGGCGATACGGCGACGCATCGGTCAGAGGCCCATCGGTCCGGCCGGGCCGGGGAAAGCGGCCGAGGTGCGCACGGGGAGGCTCTCAGATCCCCCAGGAGGGTCGAGGGGCCGTTCGTCCGCACAGGGAATACCTCAGGAGGTTCTGGGGCTCCTGTGGACGTCTGAGCGCCGCCGGGGAGACGGGGTGGGGTGCGGCCGGTGGGACGAAGCGGTAGCGCGATATGGCGACAAAGCCATGACACGAGAAACCGTCATGGGTCCGGAGCCGGCGTTCCACAGGCGCGGTTTCACGTGAAACGGCGAAGGGCCCAAGGGGATGTCTCCCCTTGGGCCCTTCGTGCGGTGTGCTTCGCGCAGAGCGGTTCGCGCCGTGCAGGGCGATCAGATGATGCCGTCGAGGTCCTTCAGCAGGGCCCGCTTGGGCTTGGCGCCCATGATCTGCTTGACGACCTCGCCGTCCTTGAACACGTTCATCGTGGGGATCTGCATGATCCCGTACTCACGCGTGGTGTTCGGCTGCTCGTCGATGTTGAGCTTGACGATGCTCAGCTTGTCGCCGTACTCCTTGGCGATCTCCTCAAGGATGGGGGCGACCTGGCGGCACGGCCCGCACCATTCGGCCCAGAAGTCGACCAGCACGGGCTTGTCGCTCTTGAGGACCTCCTCCTCGAAGGTCGCATCGGTGACGTGCTTCAGGTCCGCCACGTCGTTCACTCCTTACGGGTTTCGCTCGGGACGTCGGTCACCGGAGGGCGCCGCGGGGCGCCGTCCGGTCAGTCGTTGAGGCTCTCCAGGTAGCGCTCGGCGTCCAGGGCCGCGGCGCTGCCGGTGCCCGCGGCGGTGATCGCCTGCCGGTAGGTGTGGTCGACCACGTCGCCGCAGGCGAAGACGCCGGGAACCCGGGTCTTGGTGGTCGGCGCCTGCACCGCGAGGTAGCCCTCGTCGTCGAGGTCGAGCTGGCCGGAGAAGAGCTCCACCCGCGGGTCGTGGCCGATGGCGATGAACACGCCCTCGACGTCCAGGACGCTCTCGTGGCCGGTCAGGCGGTCGCGCAGGCGGACACCGGTCACCTTGGACTCCCCCAGGACCTCGGTGACATCGCTGTTCCACACGAAGCGGATCTTCTCGTTGTCGAAGGCGCGCTTCTGCATGATCTTGCTGGCCCGCAGTTCGTCGCGGCGGTGCACCACGGTGACGGACTTGGCGAAGCGGGTCAGGAAGGTGGCCTCCTCCATGGCGGTGTCGCCGCCGCCGACCACGACGATGTCCTTGTCGCGGAAGAAGAAGCCGTCACAGGTGGCGCACCAGGAGGTGCCGCGGCCGGAGAACTCCTTCTCCCCGGGGACCCCCAGCTCGCGGTAGCCCGACCCGGTGGCGATGATGACGCTCTTGGCCAGGTGGGTCTCGTCGCCGACCTTGACCACCTTGGGGTCGGCCGCCAGGTCGACCTCGGTCACGTCGTCGGCCACCAGCTCGGCGCCGAAGCGCTCGGCCTGCTTGCGCATGTTGTCCATGAGGTCGGGCCCCATGACGCCGTCGGGGAAGCCCGGGAAGTTGTCGACCTCGGTGGTGTTCATCAGCGCGCCGCCGGCGGTGATGGAACCCTCGAACACCAGGGGTTCGAGCGAGGCGCGCGCGGCGTAGATGGCCGCGGTGTAGCCGGCCGGCCCCGACCCGATGATGATTACGTTGCGGACGTCGCTCACGCTCGTCGGCCCTTCGTTCGCTGGGGGAGGTCACTTCCGCCCGTGACCCTGCGGGTAGATCGTTCCTCTCAACACAGGCTAGGCGCCCCCCATTCCCGCCCCCGCCAGACCCGCCTGTGACCTGTGCGGGCAAGAACTTGTGCGGAGCGGGCCGAGGACGAGGGCGGGCGCGGTGTCCGGTGCCGGCGGCGCAGGGCCGCCGGCACCGGTGCACGCTCAGGGGCCGGAGACGGCGGCCGAGTCGAGCACGGCGTCCGCGGGGTCGCCGGAGGTGCACTCCGGGGAGACCACGGAGACCGTGTACGACCCCGAGCCGTCGTCGGTGTACATCACCCAGGCGGCCTCGGCCGACCCGCCCTCGGGCGCGTAGGTGGCGATGTCCACCAGGACGGGTGACGGGTCGCCCATCCCCTCCACACACGAGGAGACGTCGGCGGGCACCCCCGCGGGCGACGGCAGGGACGAGGTTCCCGTCCCCTCCTCGTCGCCCTCAGGGGCGCCGGAGGCCGGCTCAGGGTCGGCCAGTTCCAGCACCTCACCGGCCTGTTCTTCCAGGCCCGCCGCGGTGTACCCGGTGCCGCTCTCCACGAACTCCGGGCTGTAGGGCTTGATCGCATGGGGTTCACCGGTCCCCAGGCTGGTGGGACCGCCCTGCCCGGCCCCATCGTCGCCCATGCCCCGCAACAGCGCCGCACCCCCGCCGAACACGAAGACGGCGGCGGCCGCGGCGGCGATGTAGGGCATCCAGCGCGCCATGCCGCGGCGGCGCATCGGCACCACCTCGGCCGCACGCGAGCGGAGTTCCTCGGCGGCGTCGCCGTCGACGGTCCCGCCCGGCTCCTGTGCGGATCGGTCGTCGGAACCGGTGGACCCGTCGTCCTCGCCGGCGGCCGATGGGGTGCCGCCGCCGGGGGCCGGGTTCGCCCGCTCCGCGCGTATCGCCTCGTCCAGACGTCCCGTGACCGATTCGGGAAGCGGCGGGACCGGTGTCTCCGCCAGCAGCCGGGGGACATCGCCCAGAGCGGCCTGGATATCCGCGCACTGGGAGCATCCGGCCACGTGAGTCCGGACGGAGCGCTCTTCTTCGTCGTCGAGTAGCCCTTCGGCCGACAACGCGAGAGTCTCCGCGTCCACATGAGACGTCACGGTCTCCCGTCACCTCCTCTCGGGGATGTGACGTCTCGGGGGCGTTCAGGGTTCCGCAGGTGCGTCAGATAGGGAAGAAGTCTCGCCCGGCCGCGCGCGCACCGGCTCTTGACCGTGCCTGGGGCCACTTCGAGGATCCCGGCTGCCTCGTCGACGCGGTAGCCCATCATGTCCACCAGGACCAGCGCGAGGCGCTGCTCCGGGGGGATCTTGTCCAGGGCGGCGTGCACGTCCATCCGGGAGTCGCTGCGCCCCGCGGAGTCGGGGACCGACGCGGTGGCCTTGGCGCGCTCGTTGGAGAGCACGTCCAGGGTGGCGTCGTCGGTGGGCACGGCGGGGCGCACCATGCGGCGGCGCATCCGGTCGTGGCAGGCGTTCACCACGATCCGGTGCAGCCAGGTGCTCACCTGGGCCTCTCCGCGGAACCGGCCGGCGGCGCGGAAGGCGGACAGGAAGGCGTCCTGCAGCGCGTCGGCGGCCTCCTCCGGGTCGCCCAGCACACGGATCGCGACAGCCCACATGCGCTCGCGGTGGCGGCGGACCAGTTCGTCGAACGCCTTCTCGTCACCGCGAGCGTGTCTGGACAACAGCTCCTTGTCGGGGAGCTCTTGGACTGCGTCCATCACCTTCGTCACGATTTCCCGTGCAGCTCTACTTCGTTGATGCTCCCCCGCCATCCACCGTCGACCTGGGGGATATCAGTGAACCATATGAGCACGTAGCGACCTTTCGCAGGGTCGTCCAGCTCGATGGAGTTCTGTCCTTCGATGCCCGACTCCGTGGCGACGGGCTGCAGGGCGTCGAGGCTCTTGTCGTCGCCGACCCGGATCTCCACGTCGCTGCCTCCCGGACCCAGGTCCAGGTCAGCGCTGTGCAGCTCGACCGGGCCGCCCATGTCGATCACCACGCCGATGCCGTTCTTGAGCAGGCCGAAGTCGACATCGTCGTACGTAGAGGTCTTCCACGCGGTGGAGGGGTCGCCGTCGATGGTCAGCTCGGCCTTGTCCGCGTGGTCGGCATCGCCGTCGCTGATGATCTGGGCGCTCTCCGGAGCCAGGGGGGAGATCTGGACCTCGTCCCCCTCGTCACCTTCCTTGCCGTCGGTCTCGGTGCTGCCCCCGGCCTCGGTGCCCTCGGTGCCGCCGCCGTCGCTCATGCTGGAGCCGATGTGCCAGGCGCCGACGACGACGCCGATGAACACGATGAGCGCCGCGGCGCCCATGAGGATCCGGGGCAGGGGGCTGTTGCCGCGCGGGCGGTCGCCCGCGGTCTGCTCGCGGGCGCGGCCGCCGCGGTCCCGTCCGCGGGAGCCCCCCGAGCGGTGCTCGGCGGAGGGGATCTGCCCGGTGTCGCGCGAGGTGCCCCGCTCGGGAGCCGGCGCCGACGGGGCGGCGGCCGGGGAGACCGGGATCGGCACCAGGCGCGGCACGTCCGCCAGCGCCTCGGCCAGTTCGCGGGCGCTGCCCACCGGTCCGGGCCCCACCGGGGCCTGGAAGGCGGAGCGGCCCACCAGTTCGTCGAAGCGCGGCGGGACGCCGGAGGCGACCAGCGCGGGCCGCCGGGGCAGGCCGTCGACCAGCGGCGCCGGGGGCAGGTCCACCCGTCCGGGGCCCGGCCAGTGCCCGGTGAGCGCGGCGTACAGCAGCCGCCCCAGGCCCTGGGCGTCCTCCCGGGCGGGGTGCTCGGCGGCGATGCCGCGCAGCGCGGCGTCCACCCCGATGCCGGTCAGCTTGACCGCCCCGCCGACGCTCCAGATGAGCTTGTCGGGGGTGAGGTTGAGGTGGAACAGCCCGGTGGCGTTGGCCGTGGCCAGTGTCTCGGCCGCCTCGGCGACCAGGCCGGCGGCCCGCTCGGGCTCCAGTGGCCCCTGCTTGAGCAGGTCGGTCAGGGACTGGCCGACGACCCACTCCTCGACCACGTAGGGGGTGGGGCCCGTGTCGTCGGCGTCGAAGACCTGGGTGACACGGGAGTCGGCGATGCGGCTGGTGGCGCGGGCGGCACGGACGGCGTCCCCGGTCCGGGGGAAGCCTTCGGTGAAGGTCCACACCGCGACCAGGCGGGCGAGCGTCTCGTCGGTCGCCTTCCAGAAGGAGGCGCCTTCGGTCTGGCTCACCATTTCGTCTAGGCGGTAGCGGCCTGCGAGCCGCGCGCCCGGCTCGATCATGGAAGTGCTCATGCCGGGAGTGACGGACACGACGACCGGGGGGCCAGCGGGGCGGGCGCGAGGGGCGCCGGGGTGCCGTCAACGCTGGGGCCGGCCATGTCGGCGGTCCCTGACCTCCCTTCGGGCAGCTCGGAGATTCACGGGTGGGGCGGAGGAGAACTGCTGTTCCATGCTAGGACGCCTGGGCGGCGTCCCCGGAGGACAAGTACACCGCACCGAACGCACTCTGCCCTCCTTCCAGCGGTTACGTACGGTCATCCGGTCAGGGTGATCAGCGACGGAGTAGGCGGGTTCGTACCATACCGAAGAATGTTGTGACTTCCGTCACCCCGAGGCGGGGGGCGATGAGGACGAAGAGCAGGATCCCCACCAGGCCGCCCGCCAGGATGCCCAGCAGCGCGGGCAGATAGGTGCCCGGAAGCACCCCGAAGGCGAGGACCATGGCGACCCCGAAGATCGCGCTGGGCACCGAGGCGGCGTAGAGCAGCAGCAGGGTCCGCAGGGTGCGCCGCCCGTCCAGGCCGTTCAGCCGGCGCGCCAGCATGCGCCACGCCAGCACCGAGCCCACGATGTAGTACGTGCCGTAGGCCAGGGGAAGCAGCACCACAATGAGGTGCGGCGGGGCGGTGAACAGCAGGAGGATCGCCAGGGTCGCATGGGCCAGTTCCGCCGGGATCGCGATCAGCGACGGGGTGCGGGTGTCGCCCAGCGCGTAGAACACCCGCTGCTGCAGCTGGAACAGGGTGAAGGGGACGAGCATCACCGCGAACGCGGTGAGGATCCTGCCGACGCTCTGGGCGTCCTCCACCGACATGCTGCCGCGCGCGTACAGCAGCACGCAGAACGGGACGGCGAAGACCACCATCGCCACCGAGATCGGCACGATCAGCACCGCGGAGAGCCGGAAGCCCAGGGAGAAGTCGCGCCGCACCAGGTCCTTGCGCCCGTCGGCGACGTGCCCGCTCATCCGGGGCAGCAGCGCGGTGATCACCGAGACCGCGATGATCGCGTAGGGCAGCTGGTAGATCAGCGAGGCGTACTGGTAGGCGGCGTAGCCCGCGCCGGCCGCCGACTCCCCGGCCTCGGCCGCCCGCACCCCCGCCCGGGTCGCCACGTTGGTGGTGACGAGCATGCCGGCCTGCACCACGCCGATGTAGAGCATCATCCAGCCGGCGGTGCGCACCGCCTCGCCCAGCCCGGAGCCGCGCAGGTCCAGCCGCGGCCGCCAGCGGAACCCGGCCCGCCACAGCGTCCACACCAGCACCGCCATCTGCACCACCTGGGCGGCGGCGGTGCCCACGCCCAGGATGGTCAGGTCGGACCGGGTGATGGATTCGGGGGAGTTGCCGGGGCCGGCCACCCACAGGAACAGCCCGCCGGCGGCGATCACCACCAGGTTGTGCAGGATCGGGGCCCACATGGGGGCGGCGAAGTGGTTGCGCGCGTTCAGCATCGCGCTGGCGATGCCGCTGGCGCCGATGAAGAAGATCTGCGCCAGCAGGAAGCGCGCCAGGTAGACCGCCACGGCGTGCTGGGCGCCGGTGAACTCGCCGGCGTAGAGGCGGATCAGCCACTCCGCGGCCAGGATCGCCACGAGCGAGATCACGAACAGCGCCAGGAGCATGGCCGTGAACAGCCGCTGCTCGGTGGCGTTGCCCCCGTCGGCGTCGCTCTTGCGCCGCTTGACCAGGAACGGCACGAACACGCTGGCGAGCAGCCCGCCGATGAGCAGGTCGTAGACGGCGAAGGGGACCGAGTTGGCGGTCTGGTAGGCGTCCCCGAGCAGCTGCGTGCCCAGCGCCGAGGCGAGTACCACGGTGCGGCCGAAGCCGGTGATGCGGGAGACGACGGTGCCCACCGCCATGACCGCGCTGGAGCGCATCAGGTCGCCCGGCGCGGAGTGCGCCGCGCCGCCGATCTCGTCGCCCTCCTCGCCGACGCGGTCCGCGGTGCCCAGGTCGCCGATGGACGAGGGGTCGCGGACGGTGGTCAGGCCGGATTCGGGCGGGGCGGAGGGCTCGTCCCGTTCAAGGGTGTCGAGCACCTCTTCGGGCATGAGGAGCCCGTTGCGGTGCCGATCCTCGTGGTTGGACTGGTCGTTGGCCACGGGGCTGCAATCTGGTCGGGGGAGGGGCGTTTCGGTGTCCGGCCGCGCCTCGACGGACGCGGGTGGCCGTTGGGCCCGATGGAGGGGAGGCAACGAGGATACGGGCCCAGGCGACGGACGCGCGCCACCGGGGGCGGCCGCGGCCGGAGTCGGTCGCACCGGACCTGAGGGGCGCCCCCTCAGCGCCCCAGCCGCGCCCGTACCAGCCCGATCACCGACTGCAGCTCCGCGATCCGCAGCAGCCGCGCCGCACCGAGGAACAGCACCGCCCCCAGGAGGGAGCCGGCGATCGGCGCGCCGAGGTTGGTCGCCAGCCCCTCGCCGAACCGCCGGGAGAACAGCCACAGCACGCCGATGGCCGCGCCGACCGCCGGGGCCGCGGCCAGGTGCAGCCGCACCAGGGTGCCCAGGATGCGCCGTCCGTCCAGGCCGCCGAGCCGGGCGCTGAGGATGGTCCCGGCGATGATCAGCCCGGACACGAAGGAGAGCATGAACCCGGCGGCGACCCCGACGACCACGAGGTTCGGCGGGAGCAGAAGGAAGGCGCAGACCGCCAGGGTGCCGTGCACCGCCACGTTGGCGATGCTGATCATCGCCGGGGTGCGGGTGTCGCTCATCGCGTAGAAGACCCGCAGCATCAGCTGGAAGATGCTGAAGGGCACCAGTCCCAGCGACATGACGGCCAGCACGATGCCGATGTTGTGCGCGTCGGCGGTCGAGGTGGAGCCGCGGGCGAACACCACCACCGACAGCTGCACCGCGTACACCGCCATCGCCAGCGACAGCGGCACCAGGACCAGCGCCGAGACCCGCAGGGTGCGGGAGAAGCCGTCGCGGACCTCGTTCCACAGCCCGTCGTGGGCCTGGGCGCTCATCCGGGGCAGCAGCACGGTGATGAGCGAGACCGCGATGATCGCGTAGGGCAGCTGGAAGAGTTGGTAGGCGTAGTTGTAGGCGGTCAGCCCGGCGCCGACGCCGTACCCCTCCTGCACGCTCTCGCTGCCGGCCCGGGTGGCGATGTTGGTGGTGATGAGGAAGCCGACCTGGGTGGTGACGGTGTAGAGGAACATCCACCCGGCGGTGCGCAGCGCCTCGCCCAGGCCCGACCCGCGCAGGTCCAGGCGCGGGCGCCAGCGGAACCCGGTCCGCCACAGGGCGGCGACGAGCGCGACCGTCTGGGCCGCCATGCCGCAGGCGGTGCCCAGGCCGAGCAGGGTCAGCTCGCCTTGGGAGACGTTCTCGGGGGTGCGGCCGGGCAGCGCCACCCAGACGAAGGCCAGGCCCACCGAGATGATCACCAGGTTGTTCAGCACCGGGGCCCACACCGGCGCGCCGAACCGGTCGCGGGTGTTGAGCATGGCGCTGATCAGGCCGCTCAGCCCGACGAAGAAGATCTGGGCGAGCAGGAAGCGCGCCAGGTAGACGGCGACCTCCATCTGCTGCCCGGTGAACCCGCCGGCGTAGAGCTCCAGGAGCCACCGGGCGGAGGCGACGGCCACCGCGCTGACCACGAAGAGCAGTACGACGGCGGCGGTGAACAGCCGGTCCTCGGTGGCCCTGCCGCCGTCGGCGTCGCTCTTGCGCCGCTTGACCAGGAAGGGGATGATCACGCTCGCCATCAGGCCCTGGATCAGCAGGTCGTTGATGATGAACGGGATCGTGTTGGCGGTGTTGTAGGCGTCGCCGAGCAGCTGGGTGCCGAGCGCGGCGGCCAGCACGATCGTGCGGACGAACCCGGTGATGCGGGAGGCCATGGTGCCGACCGCCATGACGGCGCTGGAGCGCATGGCGCCGCCCGTGGAGCCGGAGCCGGACTCCGCGCCCTCCCCAGGGGTGCCGGATTCGTCGCGTCCCTCGGCGGTGTCCGTTGCCACCGGATCGGTCCCCTTCACTGGTCGCCCTTGCGGTCCTGCTCGCCGTCCGCCTGCTCGGCCAGGCCGTCCTGGTCGGCCGTCGGCTCCTCGTGCCCCTCCTGCGGGCCCTGCTCCTCGTGGTCGTCGCCCTGGGCCTCGCCCTTCTTCTCGGACTCGGCGCTCCCGCTCTCAGGCCCGTCGCCCTCGGCCCCTTCGCCATCGGGGTCGGGGGAGCCGCCGGCGGCCGCCGCGCGCTTGCGCGCCCACTTGCGCAGCGCGCGCGGCGCGAGCGCGGTGATGAGCACCAGGGCGCCGATGCCGCTGATGATGATCGCCTGGTAGCCCAGGCCCGTCGCGTTGACCGGAGTGATGCTCTCCTCGGAGGAGATCGGTTCGCCCTGGGTGTTCTGCAGGCTGAGGTAGAGCATCGTCCGGCCGTTGATGCGCGCCTCCAAGGGCACGTACACCGTCGTCTTGCGGCCGGGGCCGATCTCCATCTCGTCCGTATAGTCCTGCACCTTCAGGCGCTCGGGGTTCTCCGAGAACATCGAGAGCTTGATCCGGACCGTCTCGTCCTCGCCCTGGAGATCGTTGGCGATGATGACGCCGATGGTCCCGGTCTTGCTGGCGAGCGCCACCGGCTCGGTCGGCACGATGCGCACGCTGCCCAGGCCGTTGCGCACCGAGGTGCCGATCAGGCCGACAGAGCGCGCGGCACGGGACTCCTCGTCGCGCCAGGCGGCCGACTCGGCGCGCAGCACCGCGGGGCGGTAGGGGTCGACGTCCTCCACCAGGATGCTGTTGAAGAGGCGCACGGAGCCGCGGATCTCCTTGACCTGGTCCATGTGCTCCTGGCCGAGCCGCGCCTCGGCGGTCGCGTCGCCCCCGGCGGGGCCGCGCCGCTCGCTCTCGCCCCCGGGGGCCTCGACGTCGGACAGCTCGACCGGGTTGAGCCACGGCAGTTCGCGGGAGTCCTCCAGGACACCGGAGGCGAAGTCCCCGCCCGGGTTCCAGGTGGTCGGCGGCATCGCGACCACGGTGCGGTCCTCGCCGGTGTGCTCGGCGCCGATCATCGCGGTCTCGGCGATGAAGCGCTGCCGGGCCAGGGCGGCCTCGCCGGGGGAGCGGCTGGGCTCTCCCAGCGCCTCGGTGATCCCGGGGTCGGCGACGATCCCGGTCGCGTCGTCCTCTCCGTCCACCGGCAGCGGGGCCGCCGCGGTGGGGGTGTGCTCCACCCAGGGCTGGGCGGGCATCGCGGTCTCGGACACCAGGAAGGACTCGGCGCCCTGGGCGGTGTAGTAGTCCAGGGTGGCGGCGTCGATGAGGCCGCCGGGGGGCAGCGCGTAGGAGGTGTCGGCCTCCCGGCCGAGGGTGTGCCGCAGGGTCGCGTCCCGCAGTTCCACGGCCGCGTCGAGATCGTCCTTCAGGTCGGCGCCGAGCAGCGCGGACACGTCCGGGTTCGCGTAGGGGGTGGCGACCAGGGGGGCGTCCTCGAGCGCGTCGGCGGTCTGGTCGAGCCAGACGCGGGCCCCCGGGTCGGCCTCGACGGTGCGCACCGGCAGGGTGTCGCCCTTGCCGGGGACGTCGGTGTCCTCCAGGACGCTGTAGGACCCGCTCGCCATCCGCTCGATGTCGGCGAGCAGACCGGGGTCCACCGCCCACGTCACCGGGGTACGGTCCTCGTCCCCGCCGTCGCCCTCGCCCGCGTCCCCGGCCTCGGTGTCGGCGCTGGCCGAGGGGGAGGCCGAGGGCTCCTCTCCGTCTTCGCCTTCCCCGGAGTCCTCCTCGGTCCCCTCCGCCTCGTTCGGGTCCAGGGTCAGGGAGCCGTCCTGCGCGCCCGCGGTGAGCAGCCGCCCGAGCCTGCCCTGGGCGCCGACGCTGGCCGCCAGGTCGGTGCTGAGGAAGGTGTCGTCGTCGGTGCGCCGGGGGTAGTCCATGAGCGGCCACACCCAGGCGATCTCGACGGGGGAGGGGGCGCCCCCCGACCCCTCGTAGGCGAGGAACGTGCGCACCGACGCCAGGGCGCCCTCGTCGGAGTCGAGCGCCTCGACGGCGACGGGGTAGACCCCGAAGCCGTCCAGGTCCAGGTCGGCCGCGTCGGCGCTGATCCGGAAGGAGGCCGTCTCGCCCGGCTCCAGGGGGTCGTCGAGCTCGTCGGCCGGGCCGTAGGCCGGGGTGCGCTCGTCGGCGGCACCGTCGACCGAGGCGAATTCGCCCAGCTGGGAGCGGTCGTTGAAGGGGTAGCCGGAGTAGCGCATCCGCACGCTCACCGACTCCAGCACGTCCTCGGTGGTGTTGGTGACCTGCCCCTCGATGCGCACGGTGCTGTCGGCGTCCACCGCCCGGGGGGTGATCTCCTCGACGAGCAGCGGGTCCCGCCCCTCCCGCTCCGTCGGGGCCGAGGGCGCCTGAGCAGGGTTGAACGCGGCCAGTGACGGGAGCAGGACCGCGGTCGTGGCCACGACCGCGCCCAGATGAGCAAATCGACGCACGCCAGAAGGTTTCCAGTCGGGATTGACGGTGGCCAGCGGGTATGCCGCGCTTGGTGGACGCCGTGGCCCGTAAGCATGCGCCACCGCATCGGGGGAATGCAGAGCGGTCGCGCTATCGGTCCTGACGATACCCCCTCAGGGGGCCCGTCCCGAAGTAGCGCCCGGGCGCGTGCGCACGGGTCGTCCGGGAGCGCGCCGATTCGCACCACCCGGGCGCGCCGCCTACCCTCTCTTGATGTGTCGAACACTTCGCTCCCTGGCCAGACCCCGTCCGCCGAACCCCTCGCCGACCAGGGCGAGGCCGTCGCGCGCCTGTTCGCCACGGTCGACCCGGCCGTGGCCGAGCTGGGTGAGCGGTTCGCCGCCGCCGGGTACGAACTGGCTCTGGTGGGCGGCCCGGTCCGGGACGCGCTGCTCGGGCGCGAGGTGCACGACCTGGACCTGACCACCGACGCGGTGCCGCAGCGCATCCTGGAGCTGGTGGAGGGCTGGGCCGACGCGGTGTGGACCGTGGGCATCGACTTCGGCACGGTGGGGCTGCGCCGGAAGGGCGTGCAGTTGGAGGTCACCACCTACCGCAGCGAGTCGTACTCGCCCAAGTCGCGCAAGCCCGAGGTGGACTACGGCACCTCCCTCGACGAGGACCTGGTGCGGCGCGACTTCACCGTCAACGCGATGGCGGTGCGCCTGCCCTCCCGGGAGTTCTGCGACCCGTTCGGCGGCCTGGAGGACCTGGGCGCCCGCCGGCTGCGCACCCCGGGGCGGACCGAGGACTCCTTCGGCGACGACCCGCTGCGCATCATGCGCGGGGTGCGCTTCGCCGCCCAGCTCGGCTTCACGCTCGCGCCGGAGGTGCGCGAGGCGGCCGCCTCCATGGCCGACCGCCTGAAGATCGTCTCGGCCGAGCGGATCCGCGACGAGCTGAGCAAGCTGATGGTCAGCCCGGCCCCGCGGACGGGCGTGGAGCTCATGGTGGACCTGGGCATCGCCGCCTACGTGCTGCCGGAGATCCCCAGGCTTCGCCTGGAGATCGACGAGCACCACCGGCACAAGGACGTCTACGAGCACTCGCTGACCGTGCTCGACCAGGCCATCGACCTGGAGCGGAGCCGGGGCATGGAGCCCGACCTGGTGCTGCGCCTGGCGGCGCTGCTGCACGACGTCGGAAAGCCCAAGACCCGGGCGTTCGAGTCCGGGGGCCGGGTGACCTTCCACCACCACGAGGTGGTCGGGGCCTCGATGAGCAAGAGCCGGCTGAGCGCGCTGCGCTTCTCCAAGGAGGTGGTGAACGACGTCAGCAAGCTGGTCGCGCTCCACCTGCGGTTCCACGGCTACGGCAAGGGGGAGTGGACCGACTCGGCGGTGCGGCGCTACGCCCGCGACGCCGGGCACCTGCTGGAGCGGCTGCACGTGCTGACCCGCGCCGACTGCACCACCCGCAACCGCCGCAAGGCGGCCGCGCTCGCCCGGGCCTACGACGACATCGAGCGGCGGATCGACCGGCTCGCCGAGGAGGAGGAGCTGAACAAGATCCGCCCGGACCTCGACGGCAATGAGATCCAGCGGATCCTGGGCATCAAGCCGGGCCCGCTCGTGGGCAAGGCGTACCGGTACATGCTCGAGCTCCGGCTGGAGAACGGCCCCATGGAGCGGGAGACCGCGGAGGCGGAGCTGAAGTCCTGGGCGCGTGAACAGGGCATCACCGAGGACTCCTGAGGCCTGATCCTCGCCGCCCCATGGGGATGTCCCCATGGGGTCTTCTCGTCGTGTCGACTTCGCGCCACATCCACTCAGAGACACGTCCGCCTCGGGGTGCGTCCATGTCACGCCGCTGCGCGCCGTCGGCGCCCGGCCGCTTCGCTGAGGGCGTCCGACGGAAATCCGTTGACTTCCAGGCTCCGATCGCGCATGGTTTCTACGGCCGGGCGAGACGGATGCCGTCCCGCTCAGGGAAGTCCCCGTGCGGCCGACGTGAGGAGAGTGCGTGCTGATTCTCGGGCGCTGAAGCGCCGCCCTAATCGGGCGGCCTTGTGCCAAGGACGCCATCGAGAAGGGAGCACGCACCATGACCCACGTATATCCGCGTACTCAGGGGGCCCGCGGTCGGAACTCCGACCGGAACCCTGCCGGGAACCCCGCCCCGGGCCTCAACGCGAACTCCGGGGTCGTCGTCGCCGAAGCCGTGAAGCGCTATGTCGACCGTGTCGTCCTGGACCGGGTGTCCTTCACGGTCCGGCCCGGCGAGCGGGTCGGCGTGATCGGCGACAACGGGTCCGGAAAGTCCACGCTGCTCCGCCTGCTCTTCGGTAAGGAGGAGCCCGACGCCGGATCGGTCGGGACCCGAGCGCGGGGCGGCGTGGGGTACCTGGCCCAGACGCTGGACCTGCCCCCGCACGCGACCGTCGCCGATGCCGTCGACCTCGCCCTCGCCGACCTCCGTTCGCTCGAGCGGCGGATGCGCTCCGCCGAGCGCGCGCTCGCCGCGCCCGACGGCACGGCGGACCCGGCCGCCTTGGAGGAGTACGGACGGCTGGTCGAAGAGTTCGAGGCGCGGGACGGGTACGGCGCCGACGCGCGCGTCGACACCGCCCTGGCCGCGCTGGGGCTGCCCGGCCTCGACAGGGGCAGGGCGGTCGGTACGCTCTCCGGCGGCCAGCGGTCCCGTCTCGCCCTGGCGGGGGTGCTCGCCGCCGATCCGGAGCTGCTGCTGCTGGACGAGCCCACCAACGACCTGGACGACGGGGCCGTGGCGTGGCTGGAGGAGCGGCTCCGGCGGCACCGGGGGACCGTCGTCGCGGTCACCCATGACCGGGAGTTCCTGGACCGGGTCACGACCGCGATCCTGGAGGTCGACGCCGACCTGCGGCGGGTGCGGCGGTACGGCGACGGCTACACCGGGTACCTGCGGGCCAAGGCGGCCGAGCGGGAGCGGTGGGCGCGGGAGCATGAGGAGTGGCGGCAGGAGGTGGCGCGCCAGCGGTCACTGGTGGCGTCCAACGCCTTCCGGATGGACGCGATCCCGCGCCGGCAGGTCAAGGCGGCGTTCGGGTACGGCGCGTTCAAGCTGCGCTCGCGCGACCACGGTGCGGCGAGCCGTATCCGGATGGCGCAGGGCCGGCTGGAGCGGCTGAGGGCCCACCCGGTGCCGCCCCCGCCGGAGCCGCTGCGCTTCGCCGCGCGGATGGCCGTTCCTCCACAGGGCGTGGACGCCGATCGGGCCGCTCCGGCGGCGGTGGAGGCCGAAGGGGTGGACGTTCCCGGGCGCCTGCGTCTGGACCGGCTGCACCTGCCGCAGGGGCGCCGTCTCCTGGTGACCGGGCCCAACGGGGCCGGGAAGACCACCCTCCTGCGCGTGCTCGCCGGCGAACTGGCACCCGGCTCCGGTCGGGTCCGGGTCGCAGGGCGCGTCGGGCACCTGCAGCAGCAGGTGGGGGAGGACGGCCGGGGACGGTCGGAGGCGACCCTGCTGGACGCCTTCGCCGACGGCCTGGCCGGACACCCCGAGGACCACGCCGGCGCCCTGCTGGCACTGGGGCTGTTCCGAGAGGAGGACCTGCACCGCCCGGTCGGTGTGCTGTCCGTCGGCCAGCGGCGCCGACTGGAGCTGGCACGGCTGGTCACCCGGGAGTACGACGTGGTGCTCCTGGACGAGCCGACCAACCACCTGTCGCCGCTCCTGGTGGAGGAGATGCAGCAGGCCCTCGCCGACTACGCGGGGACGGTGGTGGTCACCACGCACGACCGCCGTATGCGCGCGGCGTTCGAAGGGCCGGAGCTGCGCCTGGAGCCGGTGAAGGAGAGCTGAGGACGGGACCCCGCGGCGCCATCGCCGCGGAGCCCCGTCGCCATGCCGTTCTCCCGCCTTCGCGACTTCCCGCCTTCGCGACATGTCGACCCCGTGAAGAGAGGAGAACGGGGAAGGCGGGCGCCTGTCGGGACGTTCCGGCGGTCCGCCATCATCGGCCCATGTCCTTTTCAGCGAACCGGCGGCCGATGGGCTCAGAGCGGCCGGACGCCCCGTCCGAAACCGGCTCCCGTGCGAACGGCCCCGTGGTGATGCGCGCGGGAGGCGGCGGATTCACCGCCGCCGCCGCTCTGCTGGCCGTCGTCGCCGCGACCGTGGGCGGCCTGGGCTACGGCACCGTCCACGCACTCCGGACGGAGGGGGTCGGCGCCCTGTGGTCCGACGGCTACCTCTTCCACCGGGTGCTCGTTCTGGGGGTGCTCGTCGGCCTGCTGTTCGCCCTTTACCGGGTGCCGCGCCGCCGGACCCGCTGGACCGTCGACGTCCTCCCCGGAGGGCTGGACATCGATGAGGAGCGGCGGTGGTGGTCGCCCGGTGGACGGGCCCATGTCCCCTGGGAGGCCGTGCGGGTGGTCAGCGCGCGCGAGGCGGGCTACACCGAGGGGAACAGGAACGGGGTCAGGCGCCCGGTGCTGGACGTCTACCTCCGCAGGGAGGTGCCCGGCCTGCCCGACGCGGCGCGGGCCGAGCGGGTCCCGCCCGACAAGGTCGACGTGGGCGAGGTGGCCGCGGACGCGTCCGCATCGGGAGACGGCCGCGCGCTGCGGGTGCGGCTGGGCGGCGCGGGCGCCGAGTCCGAGAAGGCGGTCCGGGCGCTCACCCCGCTCGTCTCCTCGGTCCGCCCCGACCTCTTCCCCTCGGGCCTCCAGGCCGAGCAGTGGTTCGTCCCGGAGTACGACCACCGCGCACCGGCCTCCGCCGTGCCCGCCTCCGCGTCCTCGGGGGAGCCGGAGGACCCGGGGGAACGGCGGCCGCTCTCCGGCGCACCGGTGTTCGTCGACCATCGGCACACGCTTGTGAACGTGCTGGGGCGGATCGCTCTGTGGGCCGCCGTGTTCGCCGGCTCGGCATTCCTCGTGTCCAACCCGTTCGGCTGGGGGACGCTCCTGTCCGGCCTGCTGACCCTCGCCCTTCTCGTGCCGGTGTTCTTCAGCGCGGTGGCCTTGGCCGTCGCCCTGTGGACGCTCCCGCGCGCCACCGCGCCCGTCGGCGTGCGCGTTGGAGAGGACGGGATCGCCTTCATCCGGAAGAGGACCATGCGGCCGCGGGCCACCGTGACGACCGAGGTGCCATGGGAGCGGGTTCAGGCCGTCGCCGCCCGCGAGAGCCGCGACGTGCTCACCACCGCGGATTACTCCCGGACAGAGGTGATCGACATCTTCCTCAAGGGGGAGGACCGACTGGGCACCTGGGGCGTTCCGGGTGTGGGCCTCCGACTCACCGCGGCAATGCAGAAGCGGCCGGATTCGTCCGCCGTGGCGCGACTGGTCGACTTCCCCGCGGCACGCCTGAGGATCACCGCCCCGGCCGTCAAAGAGGCCGACCTCCGCTCCCAGATGCACGCCCTTGACGACGAGTCCCTCCGGCCCGAGCGTGCGCCCCGGTCCCACCTGCGCGCCGCCCTGCTCGCCTTCCGCCCGGACCTGTGCCACGGATTCCGCACCCCGCCACCGGCGTGACCGTCGGTATGACCGCCGGAGCGAGCGCGGAGGCGCGCTCAACCCACCGGAGCCTCCTCGTCCCTGCCGATATCCCGCCTGGAGGCGCGCACCGTCCAGGCACCGGCCATGGCGACGTACACGGCCGCCATGGCGAGGATGACCGGGACGCTCTCCCCAGAAGGCGGGACCGTGGCGGCCGCGAACCCTGCCGCGGCGACGAAGGCGGCGTTGAACAGCATGTCGTAGACGGAGAACACGCGGCCCCGGAAGGCGTCGTCGACATGTCGCTGGACCAGCGTGTCGACGGTGACCTTCACCCCCTGCGACACCACCCCCAGGCCGAAGGCGGCGACCGGGAACAGGGCGGGGGACAAGGGGAGCCCGAAGACCAGCAGGACCACGGCGCCGAAGGCGAGCAGCCCCGCGATCCAGGCCGAGGGGCTCATCCGGGCCGTCGCCCACGGTGTCGCCACCGCACCGGCGAGGAACCCGACCGCCGAGGCCGACAGGGCGGCGCTGAACCCGGCCAGTCCGGCCACGCCCCCGGAGGTGAAGGTGTTGTTGTAGAGCAGAAGCGTCATCAGCGTGGAGATGCCGAAGACGAAGCGGTGCCCGGCGATCGTCGCCAGCCCGTCGCGGGCCGGCGGCCGCCCCCGGATGTGCCGGGCGCCGTCGGCCAGGCCCGAGACCGTGCCCCGCAGCGCCGCGCGCACCCGGGTCGGCGCGTCTTCCAGGTCCGGGCCGAGCTCGCGTCGGCCCAGCGTGAGGGCGAGCGCCCCGGCGGCCGCGAACAGCACCCCGGCGGCGGCCAGCACCGCCGCGGTGCCCGCCGGGCCGTCCCCGGCGGGGAGGCGCAGCCCCGCACCGGCGGCCGCGCCCAGGAAGCTCGCCGCGGTCCCGCAGGTCGGGGTGACCGCGTTGGCCATCATCAGCCGGTCGCGCGCCACCACGTGCGGCAGCGCGGCCGACAGCCCGGCCAGGAAGAACCGGTTGACGCTCAGCAGGACCAGCGCCGCGAACAGGAACGGCGCCCCGTCGGCGCCCACCGCCACCAGCACCGCCGTGCCGCCCCCGAGCGCCGCCTTGAGCAGGGCCGAAACCAGCAGCACCTGGCGGCGCGACCAGCGGTCGATGAACACTCCGGCGAACGGCCCGACCACCGAGAACGGCAGGAGCAGCACGGCGAACGCCGCCGCGACCCCGCCCGCGGTGGTGTGCTGCTCGGGGGAGAAGAACACGTACCCGGCCAGCCCCGCCTGGTACATCCCGTCGGCGAACTGCGAGACGACCCGGGTGGCGAAGAGCCGGCGGAAGCGCGGCCCTTGCAGCACGGTCCGCAGATCATCGAAGAACGACACCCGCCAAGCGTACGGCGGCCCTGGACACGACGAGGGGGCCGCCCCTGAGGGCGGCCCCCTGAACGGCGCTCGGGTGCCCGGGCCGCCGGTCGACACGTGGCCCTGCCGTTTCGCCGACTCGTCGACACGGCCGCTCATCGATCAGTCGCCGTGTCGACCCGGCGCCGGGGCGGCCGGCCGGACCGGCCGGACCGGCCGGATCAGCGGTCGGCCTCGCCCTCGATGAACCGCTCGACCCGGTCGTGCGCCTCGCTGTCGCTGTACTGCTCCGGCGGGGACTTCATGAAGTAGGAGGACGCCGAGAGGATCGGCCCGCCGATGCCGCGGTCCTTGGCGATCTTGGCGGCGCGGATCGCGTCGATGATGATCCCGGCGGAGTTGGGGGAGTCCCACACCTCCAGCTTGTACTCCAGGTTCAGCGGCACGTCGCCGAACGCCCGCCCCTCCAGGCGGATGTAGGCCATCTTGCGGTCGTCCAGCCACGGCACGTGGTCCGAGGGGCCGATGTGCACGGCGCCCGCGTTCAGCTCGTGCGGGATCTGCGAGGTGACCGACTGCGTCTTGGACGTCTTCTTGGACTCCAGGCGCTCGCGCTCGAGCATGTTCTTGAAGTCCATGTTGCCGCCGAAGTTCAGCTGGTAGGTCCGGTCGACGACGACGCCGCGGTCCTCGAACAGCTTGGACATCACGCGGTGCGTGATGGTGGCCCCCACCTGGGACTTGATGTCGTCGCCGACGATCGGCACGCCGGCCGCCTCGAACTTGGCCGCCCACTCGGGGTCGGAGGCGATGAACACCGGCAGCGCGTTGACGAACGCCACACCGGCGTCCACGGCGCACTGGGCGTAGAAGCGGTCCGCCTCCTCCGAGCCCACCGGCAGGTAGCTGACCAGGACGTCGGCCTTGGCGGCCTTGAGCGCGGCGACCACGTCCACGGCGTCCTCGGCGGACTCCTCGATGGCCTCGCGGTAGTACCGGCCCAGGCCGTCGAAGGTGGGGCCGCGCTGGACGGTCACGCCGGTCGGCGGGACGTCGCAGATCTTGATGGTGTTGTTCTCGCTGGCGGAGATGGCGTCCGACAGGTCGTGGCCGACCTTCTTGGCGTCCACGTCGAAGGCCGCGACGAACTCCACGTCCCGCACGTGGTACGGCCCGAACTCGACGTGCATGAGGCCCGGGACCCGGGTCTGCGGGTCGGCGTCCCGGTAGTAGTGGACGCCTTGGACGAGCGACGCCGCACAGTTGCCGACGCCCACGACGGCTACGCGTACCGAACCCATTGGTCCTTGCTCCTTCTGATCCGTTGACGTGGAACGCGCGGCGCCCTCAGGGCGCCGCGCTCTGCGGCACGGGGCCGCCTCACCGCCGGCGTCCGCCCGGGGGCGCGGTGCCCCGAGGCGGAGCGGAGGCGCCGGTACCGACACCGGCGCCTCCGTCCCGCCCGGCGCACCACAGCTCCCGCTCGATCAGGCCGTCGAGCCAGTCCACCTCGCGCTGGACGGTCTCGGCCCGGTGCCGGTGCAGTTCGTATGTGTAGGGGTCGCCCCGCTCCGAGAGGCCCTCCATGCGGTCGTGCAGCCCCTGCAGCCGCTCCAGCATCCGGTCCCGGCGCCCGCCGAGGATGCGGAGCCGGACGTCGGAGCCGATGCGGCCGAAGAGCGAGAAGCGCACGCCGAAGCAGTCGTCGTCGTTGTCGGCCGGGGCGCTCTGGGAGAGCAGGCGCTCCAGCGCGCCCCGGCCCGGCCCCGTGAGGCGGTAGACGATGCGCGAGCGCTTGCCCCCGGCGTCCCGCCGCGGCTCGGCGGCCTCCACCAGACCGTCCTCCAGCAGGTGCCTCAGGCAGGGGTAGAGCGACCCGTAGGAGAAGGCCCGGAAGGCGCCCAGCTCCCGGTTGAGGCGCTTGCGCAGCTCGTAGCCGTGCATGGGGGCCTCGGAGAGGTGGCCGAGGACGGCGAGTTCCAGGACTCGCGCTCTGCGCGTGCTCACCGCCGCACCTCCTTCGGCCGATCCTCGTCGTCGACTACCCGCACGGCCGCTCCGCCGCGCATTGACGTCAGCTTCGGAGGCGGCCGTTCTGTTCCCGACGCCCCCCGCCGGGCGTGGAACGTGAACATACACGTGCTTTATGCGCGTATGACTATATCCAGTCGATATAGGTCTCCGGGTGCACGGTGAGCGGTACGGGGTGTACCCGTGCACGTCACGTAGTATTTCCGGGACCGTTTCTCTACCTGAACGAGATGTCGGCCCGAGAGGCGTCCCCCGCCGACAGTGACCGCCGCGCGGCCGAGGCAGGCCCCTCCTCCTGGCTCCCGCAGGCGAGTGAGGATGCTTGTGAACAAGGGACGTCAGGAGGCGCGGACCGCGGCCGAGGGGGAGGCGCTCCCCACATGGCGGCGCGTCCTGCACTGGGTGCTCATGGGGGTCTCCGCCCTCGTCGTCGCGGGGGCCGCGGCGTTCACCGTCGCCTACGCGCTCACGCCGGGGCCCTCGAACCTGCAGCCCCAGGGGGACGCGGCCGTCTCGGCCTCGCAGATCCACTACGCCGACGGCTCCAAGGCCACGACCACCGGCAGCGTCAACCGCACCAAGGTCACCCGGGACCAGATCCCCGACACCGTCGTCAACGGTGTCCTGGGCGCCGAGCAGCGCAACTTCTACAAGACGCCGGGCGTATCGATCTCCGGGACCACCAGGGCCGTGCTCAGCGGCGGCGAGGCCGGCGGCGGGTCCACCATCACCCAGCAGATGGCCCGCAACTACTACGACGGCCTGTCCCAGGAGCGCACCTACACCCGCAAGATCAAGGAGATCTTCATCTCCTTGAAGGTCGCGCAGCGGATGAGCCCGGACGAGATCATCACCCAGTACCTGAACACGGTCTACTTCGGCCGCAACGCCTACGGGGTGCAGGCCGCCGCCCAGGCCTACTTCGACAAGGACGTCGGCGAACTGGACCAGGCCGAAGGCGCCTACATCGGCGCGCTCATCCAGCGTCCGAGCGACTTCACCGACCCCGAGCCCGGCTCCGAGGCCGAGCAGGACCTCCGCGCGCGCTGGCAGTACGCGGTCGACGGCGCCGCAGAGGCTCACGAGGTCGACCCCGACCACGGCATCACCCGGGAGGAGGCCGACTCCCTGGAGTTCCCCGAGACCGTCCCCTGGGAGCCGGGCGCCGGGTACTCCGACCCGTCCGAGGGCTACATCCGCGACGCGGTGGTCCGGGAGCTCGCCGACCGCTACGACCTGACCGACCAGCAGATCGCCACCGGCGGCTACACGGTGCAGACCTCCCTGGACAAGGACCTGATGGAGGCCGCGGCCTCGGCCTTCGACGACACCCTGGGAGAGGTCCCCGAGGGCACTGTCGAGGGGCTGGCCGCGGTGGAGCCCGAGAGCGGCGAGATCAGGGCCTTCCACGGCGGGAGCGACCCGGTCAACGACACCGACAACTCCCTGGGGCAGCGGGCCCAGGCGGGGTCGGCGTTCAAGCCCTACGCGCTGGCGGCCGGCCTGGAGGACGGCAAGAGCCTCAACAGCGTCTACGACGGCAGCTCGCCGCAGTCCTTCCCCGGGCTCACAGCGCCGGTGCGCAACGACTCCGGGCGCAGTTTCGGCCCGGTCAGCCTGCTGGAGGCCACGGAGAACTCGGTCAACACCGCCTACGTCGGGCTGACCGTCGACATCGGCCCGGAGAAGGTGCGCGACGCCGCCGAGGCGGCCGGCATCCCCGACAAGCAGTTCGAGACCGCCGGGCTGGGGCCCAACATCGCGCTGGGGACCTACCAGGTGACCGCCCTCGACCAGGCCTCCGGGTTCTCCACCTTCGCCAACGGCGGCGTGCACATGCCCCGCCACATGGTCACCGGCGTCGAGGGCGACGACGGCGAACTCCGCTCCGAGGACGCCGCGCTGCTCCAGGAGGGCACGCGCGCCTTCGGCGAGGGCGTGGCCGCCGATGCCACCTACGCCATGCAGCAGGTGGTGGACGGCGGCACCGGCTCGTCGGCGGCGCTGGCCGACGGCCGCCCTGCGGCCGGCAAGACCGGGACCACCGACAATGCGACCGCCGCGTGGTTCGTGGGGTACACCCCGCAGCTGTCGGTGGCGGTCGGGCTGAGCCGGGCCGACGGGCAGCCCCTCCAGCTGCCCGGCGCCGGGGCGGTCTACGGCGGCACCACCTCCGCCCTCATCTGGAAGGACTTCATGGAGACGGCGATGGAGGGCGAGCCGGTGCGGCGGTTCCCCGAGCCGGTCTGGGGCGGCGGGGGCGACCAGGAGGCGCCGGTGCGGCCGCAGGACCCGCAGACGGCCGAGGAGGAGGCGCCCGCCCGGGAACCGGAGGAGACCCCCGACGAGACGCCCACCGACGAGCCCACGTCCGACGGCGGCACCGGAGGCGGCGACGACGGCGACGGCGGCCAGGAGACGCCCGGCCCGGACGGCGGGGGCGACGGGGGCGACGGCCAGGACGGCGGTGACGGCGGTCAGGACGGCGGGACCGGCGGGGAGGACGGCGGCGGCACCGGAGGCGGCGACGGCGGCTCGGGCGGCACCGGCGGCGGGGGCGGTGACGGCGGCGGGGGCGGTGACGGCGGCGCAGGGGCCGGACCCCCCGCCCTCGACCCCGGAGCGTGACGACCGCCGGACGGCGGTGTTGTGTGGATCACTTTCGCAAAGCGCGGGCAAAGCCCGCGCTTTGCTCTTTCTTTGCCCTTGAGTACCCTGCGCAGACGCCGTTCATGGGCCCCATCTGGCGCGGGACCCTCCCCGGCCCCTCCGGCACGGAGTACGCTGCGTGCCGAACCCCCGTGTTGTCCGGACCGTGACCCGCTCAGGGGCGTCGAGGGGTAACCTCGCGGCCTGGGTTGTGCTATATGGCACCGTGCCTCTAGCGTGGCGCCTGCTTTACCCGGGGCGGCGCGGACGTGCACCGGACGCGCGCCGGACCGGCGCCGAGCGCACAGCGCCACCGCGGCCGCCGTGCGCCGCGGGCCGAGTCCGTTCCCAGGAGGTCCAGCGACAGGAGGAAGCCGAGGACCACGTATTCCGGTCGGCCGGAAAACCCCGTCCGTCGGCGGCGCGTCCCCTACACGGACGACGCCCCCGGGCGCGCCCGACCGGGACCGTATCCCCCATGGGGCGCCGAGCGCCCCGCTCCCCATCCGAGTCGTCAGGCCGTACGGCCGTAGATCAGCAATCGAGGACGCGTGAGTACCGAAAGACGACGTAACGCCGGCGGCGGCCGTCGGCGGGCCTCGGGCCCGTCGGACGACGCGCCGCGCGGAGGCGGCGGCAGGCGCCGGGCCGGCGGTCCGGCCGCGGACGAACGCGCCGTCGGGCGCCGCCGGGACGACGGCGGCGACAGCGGCTTCTGGGACGACGAGCGGCCGCGGCGCCGCTCCGAGGGCGCGCGCTCGGAGGGATCGGAGGGCCCGCGCTCCGGCGGACGGAGGCGCCCGCCTCAGGGGCGCGAGCGCGACCGCGACCACGGCGCCCGCTCCGGCGGGGCGCGCCGGTCCGGGGGAGGCGGAGGCGGCGGACGCCGCCGCCCGCCCGCGCGGGGGGAGAACGACGACCGGGGGCCGTTCCGCCGCTTCTGGTCCAAGGCGTGGAAGCCGTTGCTGATCACCGGCGGCCTGCTGGTGATCGGCGGGGTCGTTGCGTTCTTCGTGGCCTATGCGCTCACCCCAGGCCCGGACGACATGAAGGCTCAGTCGGAAGCCACACAGCAGGCCACGGTCATCTCCTACGCCGACGGGGAGGAGATCGTCACCAGCGGTGAGATCAACCGACAGCCGGTGGAGTACGAGGAGATCCCCGACACCGTCATCAACGGCGTCCTCGGGACCGAGCAGCGCACCTTCCCCAGCGACGGCGGCATCTCGATCAGCGGCACCATGCGCGCCGTGCTGTCGATGGGCAAGGCCGGCGGCGGGTCGACCATCACCCAGCAGATGGCCCGCAACTACTACGACACGCTCACGCGGGACCAGACGATCAGCCGCAAGGCCAAGGAGATCATGATCTCCATCAAGGCGGCCAACAACCTGAGCGACGAGCAGATCATCGAGCAGTACCTCAACACCATCTATCTCGGCCGCGGCGCCTACGGGGTGCAGGCCGCGTCGCAGGCCTACTTCGGCAAGGACGTCGGCGAGCTCGACCAGGCCGAGGGCGCCTTCATCGGGGCGATCATCCAGCAGCCGGGGAACTTCGAGAACTACGAGGCCGACCCCGACATCGAGGAGATCCTCAAGGAGCGCTGGAAGGACGACTCGGTCGGCGGCATGGTCAAGATGCACGAGGAGTTCCCCGACTACGGGATCACCCAGGCCGAGGCCGACAAGCTCGAGTTCCCCGAGACGGTCCCCTACACGCTGGGCGAAGACCTGACGGAAGGCCACAAGGGATACGTCCGCGACGCCGTCATCAGCGAGCTCAAGGAACGCTACGACCTGAGCGACCAGCAGATCGTGTCCCAGGGCCTCCGGGTGACCACCTCGCTCGACCCCAAGCTGATGAACAAGGCCGACAAGGTCTTCGGCGAGGTCCTGCCCGAGGGGATGCCGGAGGACACCAACTACGGCCTGACCTCCATCGACCCGGCCACCGGGGAGATCAGGGCCTTCCGGGGCGGAGCGGACTTCACTCAGGACGCCAACAACTCCCTCAACGAGCGCGCCCAGGCCGGTTCGGCCTTCAAGCCCTACGTGCTCGCCACCGGTCTCGGCCAGGGCATCAGCCTGGAGAGCGAGTTCGACGGCTCCTCCCCGCAGACGTTCGAGGGGGTCGAAGGAGAGATCCAGAACGACAGCAACCGGGACTGGGGCGTCGTCGACCTCACCGAGTCCACCAAGCACTCGGTCAACACATCCTTCGTCCAGCTGGCCATCGAGGTGACCCCGTCAGCGGTCGTGGAGACCGCCAAGGCGGCGGGCATCGCCGAGAAGCAGTTCGAGACCGCCGAGATGGGCCCGAACATCGCCCTGGGCACCTACCAGGTCAGCGCCCTCGACCAGGCCACCGGCTACGCCACCTTCGCCAACGGCGGCGTGCACATCCCGGCCCACATGGTCACCAAGGTGGAGATGCCCGACCCCGAGAGCGGTGACTACCAGGAGGTCCAGCCCAACGACGCCGACCAGCTGGAGAAGGGCGAGCGCGCCTTCAGCCAGGACGTGGCCGACGACGCCACCTACGCCATGCAGCAGGTCGTCTCGCCCGACGGCGGCGGCAAGAACGCCATGCTTGACGACCAGCGCCCCGTGGCCGGCAAGACCGGTACCTCCAACAACGCCAAGTCGGCCTGGTTCGCCGGGTACACCCCGCAGCTGGCGACGGCGGTCGGACTGTTCCGGGACAGCGGCGAGCAGATCGTGATCCCGGGCGAGGCGGACGTCTACGGCGGTACGACCTCGGCTAAGGTCTGGAAGGAATTCATGGACACCGCGATGGAGGGGGAGCCGGTGAAGCAGTTCCCCGGCCCCGCCAAGATCGGATCCAAGCAGGACTTCCTCCCGACCGACCCCTCACCGTCGAACGAGCCGTCGCAGCGTCCGACCCAGGAGCCGTCCAACACGCCGGAGCCCCCGGAGCCCTCGGATACGCCCACCACGTCGCCCCCGAGCACCCCGCCGGACGACTGCAACCCCTGGTGGGACGAGAACTGTGACGACGGCGGCGACGGCGGGGACGGCGGCGACCCCGGCGGCACCACCGATCCGGGCGACCCCGGAGGGGAGAACCCCGGCGGTCCCGGGGGCGGCGACGACGATGAGACCGGCGGCGGAGGCATCTTCGGCCGACGGGAGTAGCCGCTCCCCGCTGCGGCGGGACCGATGCGAACAGGAGTGATGTGACCTCCACGTCCGGAGGCGCCGGACACCCGAGTGCCGGCGGCGGTCAGGCGACCGCCGCCGGCACTCGGCGTATTCCGGCCGAAGAGGGAGAGCGAGGGGCGGCGTCCGCCCCCTGGGGAGCGCTCGCGGCGCTCGGCGCCCTGGGGGCGCTCCTCGGCTACCTGGCCAAGTACCCGTGCCGGTTCGGGGGCGCGTGGCTGGAGGGCGGCCAGTACGCCGCCGGCTGCTACAGCGACGTCTTCCCCCTCTACTACCGGGACAAGCTCGACCAGGGCCTCGTCCCCTACATCGACCTCCCCGTCGAGTACCCCGTGCTCACGGGCGGGTTCATGCACCTCGCCGCGCGCTCGGTGTCCTGGCTGCCCGACCCCTTGAGCCGCGCGACGGCCTACTTCGACCTCACCGCGCTGGTGATGGGCATCTGCCTGACGGCCACCGTGCTGGCCACGGGGTGGCTCGCGGGGCGCGGGGGAGTGCACCCTCCGGAAGGGGCCGTCTTCGACCGCCGCAGGGCGCTGCTCGCCGGGGGCGTCACCGCGCTCCTGCCGGCCGGGGTGCTCACGGCCTACATCAACTGGGACCACCTGGCCGTCGCCCTGTTCACCGTCGGTCTGGCGCTGTACGCGCGCGGGGGCCGGTGGCAGTGGGGCGGCGGGGCGCTCATCGGCCTGGCCGTGGCCGCCAAGTTCTACCCGTTCCTGGTCTTCGGACCGATCCTCGTCCTGGTCCTGCGCCGCCTCCTGGGGCGCGGGGGGCTCGCCGCCGGCGACCTGCTGCGCCCCTTGGGCGGGGCGCTGGCCGCCTGGGCGGTCGTCAACGTCCCGGTCGCGCTGGCCGCCCCCGAGGGGTGGGCGACCTTCTTCACCTTCAGCCAGGAGCGCGGCACCGACTGGGGGTCGGTCTACTACGTCCTGGGCGGCTTCGGCCTCTTCGACAGCGGCGACCACGACCTGGTGAACTCGGCGGGGACCTACGGCCTCGCGGCCGCCTGCGCCCTGATCGCCGTCCTCGGGATCGCCGTCCGGCGGCCCCCGCGCCTGGAGCAGCTGGTCCTGCTCACGGTCGCCGCCTTCCTCATCACCAACAAGGTGTGGTCGCCCCAGTTCGTCCTCTGGCTCATCCCTCTGGCTGTGCTCGCCTGGCCGAGGAACCTGGGCACCTGGCCGCCGGTGGCGGCCTTCGGCCTGTGGCAGCTGGCGGAGGTCGGCTACTTCTTCGGGATCTGGCAGCACCTGCTCAACGCGACGGCCGCCGCCGAGGGAACGGTGGCGGGCCTGGGCTTCGAGGGGTACGCGGTGCTGTCCCTGGGCCGGCTGGGCACCCTGGCCCTGCTGTGCGCGCTGACCGTCGCCGACTGCCTGGTGGCGGGGCGCCGGGCGGCCCCCGACGGTACCGACGGCACTGAGGGCACCGGCGGCACCGGCGGCACCGGCGGCACCGGCGGCACCGGCGG
>NZ_ANAS01000028.1:0-18227 GCF_000341205.1 Nocardiopsis baichengensis YIM 90130
AGGCGGTACGGTCGATGCCGCCTGGGCAGGTGAGGAGGCCCGGAAGGCCCCTCGCGAAGTCGGCGAATCAGCCCCTTGACAGCTGGTAATCTTGGCGTTCGTCTGGCTCAACAGCCCTCCTGCCATGGAGAGACCATGGCCGCGACAGTCCAGAGGAGGTACGACGGTATGCGTCGTTACGAAGTCATGGTCATCCTCGACCCGAACCTCGATGAGCGCACGGTGGCCCCGTCGCTCGACAAGTTCCTCGCGGTGGTCCGCAACGACGGCGGCTCCGTGGAGAAGGTCGACGTCTGGGGCAAGCGCCGCCTCTCCTACGACATCGAGAAGAACACCGACGGCATCTACGCGGTGATCGACCTGTCGGCCGAGCCCGCCACGGTCAAGGAGCTGGACCGCCAGCTCAACCTGACCGAGTCCGTCCTGCGCACCAAGGTCCTCCGCCCCGAGGTCCACTAGGTCCGCGTCCGCGGCAACGCCCCGCACGCCTGATCCGAACCGATAGGAACCGGAGCCTTTCATGGCAGGCGAGACCCAGATCACGCTCGTCGGCAACCTCGTCGACGACCCTGAGCTGCGATTCACCCCCAGCGGGGCCGCGGTCGCCAACTTCCGCGTCGCCTCCACACCGCGCGTCTTCGACCGCCAGAGCGGCGAGTGGAAGGACGGCGAGTCCATGTTCCTCAGCTGCGCGGTGTGGCGCCAGTACGCCGAGAACGTGGCCGAGAGCCTCCAGCGCGGTATGCGCGTCATCGTCCAGGGGCGCCTGAAGCAGCGCTCCTTCGAGACGAAGGAGGGCGAGAAGCGCACCGTCTTCGAGATCGACGTCGAGGAGGTCGGGCCCGCGCTGCGCTACGCCACCGCCAAGGTGGCCCGCACGCAGCGCCAGGGCGGCCAGGGCGGCGGTTTCGGCGGCGGCGGTGGCGGGGGCTTCGGCGGCCAGCAGGGCGGCGGATACGGCAACCAGGGGGGCGGCTTCAGCGGCGGCTCCCAGGGCGGCCGCTCCGGCCCTCCGGCCGACGACCCCTGGGCGACCAACGGCGGTGGCGGCGGCTTCGGCGGCGGCGGGTTCTCCGACGAGCCCCCGTTCTAAGGGCCTCCGCGACGGCCACACTTGTCCAACAGACCATCCCCGGACGAATCCGGGGCTCTTGACAAAGGAGCACCACGATGGCGAAGCCGGCAGCACGCAAGCCCAAGAAGAAGGTTTGCCTCTTCTGCCAGGAGAAGGCGTCCTACATCGACTACAAGGACACCACTCTGCTGCGCAAGTTCATCTCCGACCGCGGCAAGATCCGTGCCCGCCGCGTCACCGGCAACTGCACGCAGCACCAGCGCGACGTCGCGACGGCGATCAAGAACGCCCGCGAGATGGCGCTGCTGCCCTACACCAGCACCGCTCGCTAAACGGGGATATCCGAGGGAGGTATTAGTCGTGAAGCTGATTCTGACCCACGAGGTCAACGGTCTCGGTGCCCCCGGCGACGTCGTCGAGGTGAAGGACGGCTACGGCCGCAACTACCTGCTTCCGCGCGGGTTCGCCATCCGGTGGACCCGGGGCGGCCAGAAGCAGATCGACTCCATCCGCCGCGCCCGCCAGGCCCGTGACATCCGCACGCTGGACGAGGCCGAGCAGATCGCCGAGCGCCTGCGCTCGGTCCGCGTCGAGCTCGGCCGCCGCGCCGGCGACGGCGGTCGGCTGTTCGGCTCGGTCACGGCCGGGGACGTCGCCGACGCGGTCAAGGCCGCCGGCGGCCCCGAGGTCGACAAGCGCCGGATCGAGATCCGCAACCCGATCAAGTCGGTCGGCGAGCACAAGGTGCAGATCCGTCTGCACCCGGAGGTCTCGGCCACCATCGCGCTGGAGGTCGTCGGCGCCTGAGCGCGCCGCCGCCCCTTGGGCCCCGCTCCCCGCTCTGCGGGGGCGGGGCCCTTCGTCGTTCCGGGGGCCTCCCCGGCTCCGCTCCCGGGCGCTCCGCCGGGCGGACACGCCGTATTGCCCATAGTGATTCTTTGATTACTATTTGTAACTTATCGTGGCCTGTGGGCATGTCGCCCCACAGGAAGGATGAGGCCGAGATGGGCAGTCACGAGCAGGTGTTCCCGCAGTCGAACGGTCCCAGTCGGCGTACCGTCGTGCGGGCCGGCGTCCTGGCCGCCGGAGCGGTGCTGCTCGGCGGCGCGGCAGACCTGGCCGCCCCCGCGCCCGCCCACGCCGTCGCCGCCCCGAAGGTCTACACCCGGTCGGACTGGGGCGCCCGCAGGCCCCGGCGGTTCGCGACCCTCACCGGGGGGCCCGACCACATCGTGGTGCACCACACCGCAACGCCCAACAGCACCGACTACTCCAAGAGCCACGCGGCGGCGCTCTCCCGCTCCATCCAGCGCCACCACATGGACAACAACGGCTGGGACGACACCGGCCAGCAGCTCACCATCTCCCGCGGCGGGCACATCATGGAGGGGCGCAACCGCAGCCTCCAGGCCATCCGCGACGGCCGGCACGTCATCGGCGCGCACACCGCGAACCACAACTCGCACACGGTGGGCATCGAGAACGAGGGGCTCTACACCTCGGCCGCCCCGCCCGAGGCGCTCATGGACGCGCTCGCCGACACCTGCGCCTGGCTGTGCCTGGTCTACGGGCTGGACCCGGCCGAGTGCATCGTCGGGCACCGCGACTACAACGCCACCAGCTGCCCGGGCGACCGGCTGTACGGGATGCTGCCCGAGCTGCGCAGGGACGTCGCCGCGCGGATGCGCACCGCCGAGCAGCGCCTGGAGCTGCTCGCCCTGGCCGAGCTTCCCGAGGAGAACCTGCCCACCTACCCGGCGCAGCCCGCGGGGGAGCGCACCGCGCCGTACTACCACGGGCCGGCGATCGGCGAGCGCGACGCGATGCGGGCGGACGGCGCCGACGAGGGCGCGCCCGAGGGACGGGCCGAGGGGGAGGGCGAGGACGGCTGAGCGGGAGCCCGGGCGGGTCAGTTCCGCTCCGCCCCCAGCACCACCCACGCGTCGCCGCGGGCGCGCCGGCCCAGGGTGATGCCCCGCGCGACCATCCACACGCCGAACGCCAGCCACAGCCGCAGCAGCGAGTCGGGCGATCCCGGGGGCGTCGTCCACAGCACCGCGGCGGCGCACGGCAGGAAGGCGAGCATGGTCCAGAAGCTCGCCCAGGCCAGGTAGCGCTGGTCGCCGGCGCCCATCAGGATGCCGTCGAGCACCATCACCACCCCGCTCAGCGGCTGCAGCAGCGCCACGACCAGCAGTGCCGACAGGATCAGCGCGTGCACGCCGGGGTCGTCGGTGAAGGGGAGGGGCGCCCAGGGGCGCACCACCAGCACCAGCAGGGTGAACACCGCGCCGATCATGACGCCCCACTCGACCATGCGGCGCGTGGCGGCCCGCGCCCCGCGCCCGTCCCCGGCCCCGAGGTAGCGGCCGATGATCGCCTGGGCGGCCACCGCGATCGCGTCCATCGCGAACACCAGCAGCGACCACAGTTGGAAGGCGACCTGCTGCGCCGCGATCTCCTGGTCGCCCAGGCGGGCGGCGACCGCGGTGGTGACGACCAGCACCACCCGCAGCGACACGGTCCGCACGAACAGCGCGGCGCCGGCGGCCGCCGAGGCCTTCAGCCCGGCCGCGTCGGGTGCCAGGGACACCCCGTGCCGGCGGGCGGCGCGCACCACCACCGCCAGGTACACGGCGGCGCCGCCCCACTGGGCGACCACCGTGGCCCAGGCCGACCCGGCGATGCCCTGGTCCAGTACGAGCACCAGCAGCGCGGCGAGGGCGGCGTTGGCCGCGGCGGTGCCCAGCGACACCAGCAGCGGGGTGCGGGCGTCCTGCAGGCCGCGCAGTACACCGGTCCCCGCCATGATCAGCAGCAGCGCGGGGGCGCTGAGCAGGCTCACCCGAAGGTAGGTCACGGCGTAGGGGGCGACGTCGTCCGAGGCGCCCAGCGCCTCGACCAGCCAGGGCCCGGCCGCGTAGCCGGCGGCGGCCACCGCCGCGCCGATGACCAGCGCCAGCCACAGGCCGTCGACACCGCTGCGCACCCCGTCGCGGACACGGCCGGCGCCGTAGCTGCGGGCGACCGCCGCGGTGGTGCCGTAGGCCAGGAAGATGCACAGGTTGGCCAGGGTCATCAGGATCTGCCCGGCCACCCCCAGCCCGCCCAGCGGGCGGGTGCCCAGGGTCCCCACGATCGCGGTGTCGGTGAGCAGCAGCAGCGGCTCGGCGATCAGGGCGAAGAAGGTGGGGACGGCGAGGTGGAAGATCTCGCGGTCGTGCGGGTGGCGGAAGGGCGGCGCGGACAGGAGTGCGGACATGGCCCTGCAACGGTACCGGACACGTGTTCGAGGTTCGGGCGCGCCGTCCACGGTGTGTCGAACGCCCTGTGGAAAACCTGTGGACGAAGATGTGTGCGGTTTCTTTCACGCACAGGCGGTGTACAGGGTATTCGCAGGTCATACCGTGTGCGCAGGGAGTGCGCCCGAGTTATCCACAACCGTTGTGCACAAGCTATCCGCAGGATCGCCGGAGTCGTCCACAGGATCTCCCCAGCGGCGTCCACAGGTCGCTTTGCCGAAGGGGCCGCCGGGTCGGGACAATCACTGGGGCCGGTGCGGGCAGACCACCGGCCGTCATCAGGGGGAGAGTACGTGAGCGTCGCCGAGCAGCCGCCGGAGCAAGGGGGGTTCGACCGCACCCCACCGCACGACATCCTGGCCGAGCAGAGCGTCCTGGGCGGCATGCTGCTGTCCAAGGACGCCATCACCGAGGTCGTCGAGATCGTGCGCTCCAGCGACTTCTACCGCCCCGCGCACCAGACGGTCTACGACGCGGTCGTGGACCTGTTCTCCCGCGGGGAGCCGGTGGACGCGATCAGCGTCAACGCCGAGCTGACCAAGCGCGGGGAGATCGCCCGCGTCGGCGGTGCGCCCTACCTGCACACGCTGACCGAGGCGATCCCGACCGCGGCCAACGCCGGCTACTACGCTCGCATCGTCGCCGACCGGGCGGTGCTGCGGCGGCTGGTCGAGGTGGGCACGCACATCGCCCAGATGGGCTACACCGGCGACGGCGAGGTCGACGACATCGTCGACCAGGCCCAGGCCGAGGTCTTCCGCGTCGCCGAGAAGCGCACGGGGGAGGACTACCTCCCGCTGAGCGACATCATGCCCGGGGCCCTGGACGAGATCGAGGCGATCTCCGCCCACGACGGTTCCATGACGGGCGTTCCCACCGGCTTCACCGACTTCGACCAGCTCACCAACGGCCTCCACCCCGGCCAGATGGTGATCATCGCCGCGAGGCCGGCGGTGGGCAAATCGACGCTGGCCCTGGATTTTGCGCGTGCCGCGTCGATTAAGAACCAGTTGACCTCGGTCTTCTTCAGTCTGGAGATGGGGCGCAACGAGATCGTCATGCGCCTGCTGTCGGCCGAGGCGCGCGTGCCGCTGCACACCATGCGCTCGGGGCTGATGACCGACGACGACTGGCAGCGCCTGGCGCGCAGGATGGGCGAGGTGGCGGGCGCCCCGCTCTTCATCGATGACTCCCCGAACATGTCGATGATGGAGATTCGGGCCAAGTGCCGCCGGTTGAAGCAGCAGCACGACCTCAAGCTCGTCGTGGTCGACTACCTGCAGCTGATGAGCTCCTCGGGCAGGGTCGAGAGCCGTCAGCAGGAGGTCTCGGAGTTCTCCCGGTCGCTGAAGCTCCTCGCCAAGGAGCTGGAGGTCCCGGTCATCGCGCTTTCGCAGCTCAACCGAGGTCCGGAACAGAGAACGGACAAAAAGCCCCAAGTGAGCGATCTTCGAGAGTCGGGATGCCTCACGGCGGACACGCGGATCCTCCGTGCCGACACCGGTGCCGAGACCACCATGGGTGAGCTGTACGCCGAGGGGGCCCGAGACGTCCCGGTTTGGGCGCTGGACGAACGCCTGCGCCTGACGCAGCGGACCATGACCCATGTCTTCTCCAGCGGGGTCAAGGACGTCTTCCGTCTGCGCCTGCGCTCCGGTAGAGAGGTAACAGCGTCGGCCAACCACCCGTTCCTCGCCTACGGGGGCTGGCGGTCCCTGGCAGAGCTCGCTGCCGGTGACCGGATCGCCGTCCCCCGGCATACTCCGGCCCCGCAGAAGGTAGAGCACTGGCCCGAGGCAGAGGTCGTGATGCTCGGGCACCTCATCGGAGACGGCTCCTTCGTCAAGCGCCAGCCGATCCGGTACGCCAGTGTCGACCAGGCGAACCTGGGCGCGGTGACGGAGGCCGCCGCGCACTTCGGTATCACCCCGGTCCGCGACGACCATGAGGAGGCCAGGGCGACCTCGCTGAGGCTGCGTTCACCGCGCCGCCTGGCACGCGGCAAGCGGAACCCGATCGCGGAGTGGCTCGAAGGCTTCGGCCTGTTCGGTCTGCGCAGCCACGAGAAGTTCGTCCCTGCTCCTGTCTTCTCGCTTGCGAACGACCAGGTCGCACTGTTCCTGCGCCATCTCTGGTCCACCGATGGCTGCGTGTTCTGGGATGACAAGTCGGGCATGGCCCGGATCTACTATGCATCGACCAGCCGAAGGCTCGTCGACGACGTCGCGGCCCTTCTGCTGCGTTTCAACGTGATGACGCGTCTGAAGGTGACGCGTAAGCAGGGATACCGTCCCGGGTACCAGCTCCACGTCTACGGCACTGAGAACCAGGTGAGGTTCCTCAAGAAGGTCGGGGTGCACGGTGAGCGGGCCCTCCTGGCAGAGCTGTGCCTGGAAGAGCTCGCCGAGCGCTCGGGCAGCACCAACCTCGACACCATCCCCGTCCAGGTGTGGGAGCGGGTGCGTACCACCCTCGCCGAGAAAGGGATGACGCACCGGGAGTTCGCGGCTGCGATGGGGACCCAGTTCTCCGGATCCGGCATGTGGAAGTACAGCCCGAGCAGACCGCGCATGGGAAAGGTGGCCGAAGTCCTCGACGACGCCGAGCTGGAACTGGTGGCCACCAACGATGTCTTCTGGGACGAGATCGCTGAGATCGAGCCCTTGGGCCCCCAGGAGGTGTTCGACGCGACCGTGCTCGGCGCCCACAACTTCGTGGCGAACGGGATCAATGTCCACAACTCCATCGAGCAAGATGCTGACATGGTGCTTTTGTTGTACAGAGAGGACGTTCACGACAAAGAGTCCCCTCGGGCCGGTGAGGCCGACATCATCGTGGCCAAGCACCGCAACGGCCCCACCGCCGAGGTCACCGTCGCCTTCCAGGGGCACTACAGCCGCTTCGTCGACATGGCCCCCGGATAGAGCCGACCCGGCAGGCCCGCGGCCCCGCCGGAGCGGCGGGGCCATCGGGCGGGGAGGGGGTCACCGGCGGTCGGGTGCCCGTCCGGCCAGGGTGACCGCCAGGGCGCCGATCGCGAGCACACCGGCCGTCCACAGGACCGAGGCGTCGCCGAGCCCGGCCAGCCCGGTTCGGCCGGCGGTCCCGGCAGGGTACGAGTCGGCGCGGCGACATCGCGTTCGTGCCGGTCTCCGGGCTTGCCGATTGCGCGCTCGCCCTGGTCTGGCCGAGGGGGAAGGGGACGGCGGAAATGCAGGATCTCGCGGCGGTGCTGACCGTGTGTGATCGGTGAATCGGCCGGCGCGGAGGCGCGGGGCGTGAATTTCGGGCGGCCCGTCGGGGGATTCATCGACGTGTCGATTCCGCGCCGGGGCGCGGATCGGCCGGAGGCGGGGGCGGGAAACGAGTGAAGGGGCGACCGGGAGGTCGCCCCTTACACGGCGTCGGCACAGTGGCGGACGCGGTCAGATCCAGCGGGCCTGCGGCCGCGTGCGGCCGTCCGCATCGGTCACCAGCACCCAGGTCATCGTCGGGCGCTGCACGGTCTCCTCGGAGGCGCGGGGCGCGGGAGGAGCGGCGTCGGCGCGGCGCAGCTGACCGGGAGCGCGTCGCACCACGGTCGGGCGCGTGCGGCGCCGGGTCGGAGCGGGGCGGCCGGTCTGAGCTGCCATGCTCTGCCTGCGAACCATGGCGGCACCCCCTTCGTCTATCGCAAGAGACCTTACGTTAACCCTTCGTTCACCTGAGAGTCAACTCGGATTCCCTGAATGGCGGGGTTCCGTGGGGCTTTACCCGGGATCTTCGCAGGTGGGGCCGGGGTTCGCCATGAAGGTGAACAGAAGGTGAACGAAAGGGGGTGAGGCGGGTGAACGGGGAGGGGAGCGGTCGGGGCGGACGCGCCGCGCAGGCCCCCGGCGCACGCGAACGCGCACACGCGAAGGGGCGCCCGCCGAACGGCGGACGCCCCGATCCCGCTGCGGGTCTACGGCCTCACTTGCCCTTGTCGGGGAAGATCAGGCCGACGACCTCAAGGTAGAGCTGCTCCGGGTAGGGCACGAAGTTGATCCGGCTCAGGGCCTGGTCCTGGCCGGCCGACTCCATGACGAACGTCCCGTAGCCGAGGAAGCGGCCCACGAGGGACCGCTCGAACCTCATGTCGGTGACCTTGCCCAGGGGCATCATGTTCACCTGGCGGGTGATCAGCCCCTGGGTGAGCAGCAGCCTCGCGGAGGTGATCACGAAGTAGTCCACCGACCACTCCGCGACCTTCCAGACGAACCACACCAGCACCAGCAGCCACACCCACCAGATGACGGCCAGCGCGGTCGGCGTTGCCGCCAGCGCGGTGTTGCTCAGGATTCCGGCCATGATCAAGGCGCCCAGGACCAGCGCCACGGGCGTCATCAGCACGGCGGGGTGCCGCCGGATGGTGACGACGTCCTGTTCGTGGGGCAGCAGATATCGGTTGACGGATGCGGGAGCCCGGTTCGTCGAGGCTACGAGCTTCATGGCCGCATGTTCCCTCGGGTCAAGCGCTGAGCGCGTTCACGAAGCGCGACAGCGACTCGGCCGCGGACATGAGCCCGCCGAGCCCCGTCTGGATGACCCCCGCCGCGCTTTCGGGTTGAGTGAGCAGGTAGAAAGCAACGAAGGCGATGAGGGCGTACCCCAGCCATTTTTTCAACTTGGCCATGACCGACTCCCCAACAATGCAAGCTGACCCACCAACCCAAGGTGATTGTTACACCGACAATCGACCCCGTAAAGCCAGATGCCCGCTTTCGGCGTGGCGTGACGCACGTTGGACGTGTGGTGCTGGTCACGTTCCGTGGCGGTGGAGCCCCGGGGAGGCGCCCCTAGCGCCGCTCCGCGAAGGCCAGGGCGAGCACCTGGAGGTGCTGGCGGGCGATGCGCTCGACCAGGTCGGGGGCGGCGCGTCCGGTGACGTCGAGCGCTCCCTGGCGTGCGGCGCCCACGCATCTGTCGATGGTGGACCGCTCGTGCACGCCGGAGAACTCGGCGCCGAGCCGGTCGGCGACGGGGGCCAGTTCGCGGTCTGCGGTGTCGGTGTGCTCGGGCATCGCACTCCTCTGAGGGGCAGTGAGCTACGGCGCTCCGTGCTCGCTTGGTCTCGGTCGGTGAGCGGCCCCGGGTGCAGTGGGGCCCGGGGAGGCGGCGCGGTGTGGGGCCGGCGCCGCGGGGCAGGGGTTTCGGTCGGGTCGGGGCGGCGGTCGGGTACGGGTACCGAACAGCATCACTCTAGGGGGTCACACCTCTGTATCGGAAACAATTCGACTGGTCAAAGTCGTGTCGCGGACGGGTGTTCGGCGAGGTGCGCGGAGGGTGCGCGGTGATCGCCGCACGGGCCCCTTCTTCCCCCTTTTCGGTCATTCATTCCTTCCAGGACCGACCTATACAAAAAAGCGCCCGTTCCGTGTCGGAACGGACGCTCACCCGGAGGGCTCCCGCCGAGCGGATCAGGACATCAGACGGTGCCGTACAGGCGGTCTCCGGCGTCCCCGAGGCCGGGGATGATGAAGCCGTTCTCGTCCAGCTTCTCGTCGACCGCCGCCGTGACCACCCGCAGCACCGCGCCGTGGTCGGTGCCCAGGGTCTCGCCGAGCCGGTCCCGCACCGCCTGCAGCCCCTCGGGCGCGGCCAGCAGGCAGATCGCGGTCACGTGGTCGGCGCCCCGGTCGACCAGCAGCTTCAGCGCGGCGGCCAGGGTGCCGCCGGTGGCCAGCATCGGGTCCAGGACGTAGCACTGGCGGCCGGACAGGTCCTGGGGGAGGCGGTCGGCGTAGGTGGCCGGCTGCAGCGTCTCCTCGTCGCGGGCCATGCCCAGGAAGCCGACCTCGGCGGTGGGCAGCAGCCGGGTCATGCCGTCCAGCATGCCCAGGCCGGCCCGCAGGATCGGCACCACCAGCGGGGTGGGGCGGCTCAGCTGCACGCCGGCGGCGGGCTGCAGCGGGGTGTCCACGGTCACCTGGCTGACCCGCACGTCCCGGGTGGCCTCGTAGGTGAGCAGGGTGACCAGTTCGTCGGTGAGGCGCCGGAAGGTGGGCGAATCGGTGCGCACGTCGCGCAGGGTGGTGAGCTTGTGCGCGACCAGGGGGTGGTCGACGACCAGGGTCTCCATTGAACACTCCGGGTGAGCTGCTGAAACGTGCGTGATCCGGCGACCGAGTCTATCGGCGCGCACCACCGCTTCCTCCCGGTGCACACGATCTTCGCCATCCGGTTCCTCCCGGTGCCGGATGTCCGATCTAATGGGGGATGCAGTCGCTCCCCGCGGCGGCGTCCGGGGCTACGATGGCGCGGCCGAAGGGCTTCTGCGATCCTGGCCCGATCACGACCGGCCTTGATGGGGTGGCGATGACGGAACTCGACGAGAACGGCGGGCTTCCCGGGGAGGGCGACTTCGCGGCGGTCGCCTACCGCGAAGACGACCTCTGGGATGTCTACCTTCTTCCCGAGGCCCTGACCCGCGACTTCAAGGGGCTGCTGCACGCGCTGCGCCAGCAGCCCAGCATCAGCGGGGCGATCGGGCTCGTGTCGGTCGGCGACGACTTCTTCATCATCGCGCGCGTGTACGGCCACGACAACATCACCGTGTTCCTCTCGGACGTGACGGCGTCGGTGGACTGGCCGGTGGCGCGCGAGGTGCTGGACTTCCTGGACATCGACGTGCCCGACGACGAGGACCTGGACCAGGTCCTGCCGGCGGGGGACCTGTCCATCCTGGCCGACCTCGGGCTGGAGGAGATGGAGCTGGGGGCGCTCGCGGGCGACCTGGACCTGTACCCCGACGAGGTGCTGGCCAGCGTCTCCGAGCGGCTGGGATTCCAGTTGGCCTTCCAGCGTGCCCTGGACACCATGGGGTAGACAGGCCCACGACGGTCACGGGGAGGGGCCGGGGCAGGACGGTCCGAAGCGAGCAGCCCGGGAGCACCAGGTGTCGGTCTTCTCAGCGGTCTTTTTCCGCGCCACGGGGGAGTGGGGGTCGGCGGAGGTCGACCTCGCGGACGCCGAGGGGGTGGACGACCTCGCCGATGCGATGCGCGACACCGCCGGCGAGCACGCCCCCGGCTCCGAGGACGGGACGATGGTGCTGTTCCTGGAGGCCGACGACGAGTGGTTCGGCATCGTGCGCCTGGACGACCGCGAGGACCCGCGGGTGTTCCTGTCGGACGCGCGCTTCGTGCACGAGAACGAGATCGCGGCCATGCTGCTGGACAGCGGCCAGATCGAGGCGCCCGAGCAGGTGGAGGGGACCGGGCAGAAGCCCCTTCCCGACCCGGGCGGCGACGCCTCGCTCCTGGACGACCTGGGCACGCCGGCCGGCGAGCTGAGGGGCCTGGCCCTGGCCGAGGGGGCGCTGCCCGCGGACGTGCTCGCCGAGGTGGCCGCCCGCGCGGGGTTCGCCGACCGCCTGGACGCTCTGAGGATGTGACGGTGGCCGGATACGGGGCCGGTCCGCTCCTGGACCGCGCCGTCCTGGACGCGGCGCTGATGCGCGCGCTGGACGAGGGGCGGCGGGCGGCCGACGGCGGGGACGTCCCGGTGGGCGCGGTGGTGCTGGACGCCGCCGGGGAGGTCCTGGCGGTGGGCCGCAACGAGCGCGAGGCGGCCGCCGACCCCACCGCGCACGCCGAGGTCGTGGCGCTGCGGGCGGCGGCACGCGAGCGCGGCGAGTGGCGGCTGGGCGGCTGCACGCTGGTGGTGACCCTGGAGCCGTGCACGATGTGCGCGGGCGCGGCCGTGCTCTCCCGCGTCGACCGGGTGGTCTACGGTGCGCGCGACCCGAAGGCCGGGGCGGCCGGGTCCCTCTTCGACGCCCTGCGCGACCGCCGCCTGAACCACCGCCCGGAGGTGGTTCCCCCGGACCTCGTCGGCCCCGAGGCGGCCGATGCGTGCGCCCGGCTGCTCGCCGATTTCTTCTCCGGGCGACGTTTCCGGTAGGCTCACCCTCGGTGGAGTCGCCTAGTGGCCGAGGGCGCTCGCCTCGAAAGCGAGTGTAGGGCAACCTACCGTGGGTTCGAATCCCACCTCCACCGCCAAGGGCCCGGGTTCACGCAGGTGAGCCCGGGCCTTCGTCGTGTCCGGGGCCGCCCGCATCGCATGTTCGCCGCCCGCACCGCGGAGCGGGGCGCCCGGGACGGCCGCGGTCGACCCTGCCGCGTCCGCGGCGTCCCCGTCCCGTGCGGCCGCCACCGCAGGGACGGTGCACCGGCCGGTCGCTCCGCCGAGTCCTCGGGAACGCCGATGTGGTGTACGTCATGGTCTCCGTTGTCGGGTGATGCGTGCGACACATCTGTCGTGACGGTGGGTCACGGTTGCCTGAGAAGTCTGAGAACGACTGTGTGCCCTGAGTGGCCGGGGTGTGCGGTCTCCGTGACGAGGGGTCGCGGGTCCCGCCGATCGTCCTTTCGCTCCTGAGGGTGAACGGATTTCGGAACGTTCGTTTTAGGAGGGGCGGTTGTAACAAAACGGTGGCCTTGGCATGATCCGACGCGCTTTCCGTACCAACGCCCCGGCCCGTCCCCGCTCCGACGGGACGTTGAGGGAGAAGACGCGCACATGATCGAACACGCGGCGCTCGGCTGGTGGACCCCCGCACTGGCCTACGGCGTCTCCGTCCTCGGCTCGTTCATCGGGCTGATGTTCGCCACCCGGGCCCGCTCCGCCGAGGGCGCCTCCCGCTGGGGCTGGCTGGCCCTGGGCGCGGTCTCGCTCGGTGGCGCGGCGGTGTGGTCCATGCACTTCATCGCGATGATGGGCTTCCGCGTGAGCGGCACGGTCATGCGCTACGACGCCTGGCTCACCGTCGCCAGCGCGGCCGTCTCGGTGGCCATCATGGCCGCGGCCCTGGCCATCGTCACCGTGTGGCGGGGCGTCCCGGCCCTGCTGATCGGCGGTGCGACGGCCGGCGCCGGGGTGGTGGCCATGCACTACATGGGCATGGCCTCGATGCGGATGGACGGGCGGATGCACCACGTCCCCGGGTTCACCGTCGCCGCCTGCGTCATCGCCGTGGTGGCCGCCACGGTCGCCCTCTGGTTCGCCCGGAACCTGACCAAGAGCGGATCGATCGTCGCCGCAGCCTTCCTCATGGGGGTCGCGGTCTCGGCCATGCACTACACCGGGATGATGGGGGTCCGCGTCTCGGGCGGTCCCGGCATGTCCTCCACCCCGGAGGGGATGACCGCCCTGGACTTCCTCACCCCGATGATCCTGGGCCCCGGACTGTTCCTGGCGCTGAGCGCGCTCCTGCTGCTGGCGCTGCCGGAGGAGGAGCGCACGGGGCCGGAACCGCGCGTCCGGTCCTCGGCGGCGTTCGCGGGGCGCGATACTGGGGTGCGGTCCTGACCTGCACCATGCCGAGGGGGCACCGTGAGCGGCGACGTCCGTGAGAACCTGACCTACGAGCTGTTCGGCACCGCCGTGCGCGAACTGGCCCAGACCATCGCCGACGACGGCTTCGAGCCGGACATCGTCCTGTCCATCGCCCGCGGCGGGCTGTTCGTGGCCGGCGGCCTGGGATACGCCTTGGACGTGAAGAACCTGCACGTGATGAACGTGGAGTTCTACACCGGGGTGGGCGAGACCCTCGACATGCCGGTGATGCTCCCGCCGGTGCCCAACGCCGTCGACCTGGGCCGCAAGAAGGTCCTGGTGGCCGACGACGTCGCCGACACCGGCAAGACGCTCAAGCTGGTGCACGACTTCTGTGCCGAGCACGTGGCCGAGGTGCGCAGCGCGGTGATCTACGAGAAGCCGCAGTCGCTGGTCAAGTGCGAGTACGTGTGGAAGCGCACGGACGACTGGATCAACTTCCCGTGGTCGGTCGAGCCCCCAGTCGTCCGCCGCGAGGGCCAGGTCCTGGACGCCTGATCCCGCGCGTCGGCCCTGCGCGTGGCGGGCGGCGCGTCCGGGAGCGCCAGGCGCTTGGCGGCCGGCATGCGGGTCACCAGGCGGGCGTCGTCCGGGGCGTGCGAGGCCGGAACCGGGGCCCGGACATGAACAAGGCCCCGACCGCGCACCCGGTCGGGGCCTTCGTTCTGCCTCGTAGAGGCTGGCGGGGGATACGAGATTCGAACTCGTGAGGGGTTGCCCCCAACACGCTTTCCAATCCCGCACAGCACCGTTCGGAGTCGTTCAGCGGCATGTTGAGCAGGGGTCGCGCGGCGGACGCGACTCCCGCCGAACGACTCCGAACGGTGCTGAATGAGACGAGAACTGAGACGAAGCGGCGGCTCTGATATGCCCCGTGCGGTGCGGTTTTCGGGGTCCGCCGGAGCGCCTTGGGCACCGTCTGTTCGTCGCTCTGCCGGCGTCTGAGGGCCCCGGTCTGTGATCTTCCGGGCGGGCGCGTTGGTCGTAGGTGTTCGGGCCAACGCCTCACAGGCATGGCGCGCCGCTCTCGGCTGCGCGTGGGTGGCGCGCGCAGCGCTAGATGATCTTGTCACGGTCGGGCGGCGCGGCTGTCACGCGTGGTGTCACGGCCCCTGTCACGCCGGTGTCACGGGGGCCTGTCACGAGTCGTGACAGCGCTGTGGCCTGTAAGTCCCTCCCCCAGCCCCCGCCCGCCCCGGTCCGGGTGTCACGCCCGCCCCGCGGGCGGCCGGCCGATCCCGCTGCCCCGCGGCGGCGGGGCGCGAGCGGGGCGCCCCGGGGAGCTGCCCCCATGGCTAGCCTTCTGGCGCTCTGCCGGAGCGCTGTGGGCCGGTGCGGGCTAAGGGGGTGGTTTCTGCGGTCCTCGAAACCGGTTTCGAGGCCGGTATCGCCCCTCACCGGGCGCCCGCCTGGGCACACGGTGCCCGTGTTTCGGGTTTCGACCGGCGCCCCGCACGGCCGCTCCGGGGCTCAGGGGCGGGTGCGGGAGTGCTCGCCCGCCGCTGGAGCGCGGCCCTTGTTCGGCTAGCCATGGGGGGCGGGGCGTGAGCCGGAACGGGGTTCGCCCGGCGCCGGGCGAATCCGGGTCTGCGGGGGTGGGGGCGTTCGCCCGCCGCTCGGGCGGACTCGGAACCGGGATGGAACCGGACAACTCTGGCGGGCGAATCCGGGGTTCGCCCGCCGTTCGCCCGGTAACGCAGAGTGGTTGAGCCGAACGTGAGCCGAACGCGTTCGGCTCACCGAAGACCGCCCGGTGTGTCGTTTGGTGTCCGGTTTTTCGGCTCACCGGTCCCCGCCGGACCCCGGGAGGGGGCGGGTTCGGTGTTCGGCTCACGGCGTGAGCCGAACACGCGCTGTGTTCCCGGACGGTGCCCGCACCGGACGGCATCACGGGGCGCGGTGATTGCTAGCCATGGAGGTTCCTCCCGCCCCGGCTTCCGGGAAGTCCGCCACGTCCGCCACAGCCGCAACGCCGCTGGTCAACGGCCGGTTTTCTGTGGCGGACATGTGGCGTGTGGCGGTAACCGGACCGCCGCAAGTGGCGTCTAGCTGCTGAGCACCTGAGCGAGATCACGCATGTGCTCCGTGATGATGTCGGCATTGAGTGCCCGGAACTTTTCGCGCTTGCCGGGTCGGTTGGCATAGCCAACAGCCACTGCCCCTACGGCGTGCGCTGCTTCGATGTCGGTTGTTGAGTCGCCAACGAGGATGCTCGTTGCCGGATCCGCTTCGAGGGCCTTCAGGGCCAGTCGAGGCAGGTGCGGATTCGGTTTCATGAGCAGGGGTGATGCCTTGTCTCGCCCAACGATCACCTTGACCAGGTGCGCGAGATCCTGCTTGTCGAGGAAGGTGCGAACGGCCTCTGGTGAGTTGTTGCTGACCACCGCCAGCGGCCGACCCGTCGAAGCGCAGGCGCGCATGAACCCGATTGCGCCTGCTGTCGGAGTCGCCACAGCTACCGAACTGAGTTCCGCAGACGTGAGCAGCGCCTCTGCATCCCGGTGATACTGCGGCGCGACTTCCCAGAGCCCGAGCAACACCTTCATCGGGTCGTCCTCGGCGCGCAGCGACTCCGGCAGGGCGACGCCCCGCTCGATGGCCGCGGACCGAAGAGCCTCCGCGACTTCAGGCGCCGGGTAGCCAGCGAAGGCGCTGCATACGGGTCCGTCGAAGTCGAGAAGGACGTGCCGGCTGCGCTGTAGCGCGTTCACCTCAGAGGCCTTCACTCGCCCCGCTCCTTCGCGACGGTCGACCAGATGCTGTCGAACCACATCTGCGACTGCGAAACGTACTGCGATCCCGCGGATTCAGGGTCTTCGTCGGCGGCCTGGTGGAAGAGCACGGCGTCTCGCCCCATGAGGTCGTAGATGTCGACCTTCTCGCCCCCGGCCACCACGGTGTTCTCCTTCACCGGGTAGTAACCGAAGAAGATCTCTGCCCGATTGATGACGTACAGCTTGAACATCGAGGCCACAGGGTAGACACGCGTTTCCACCGCGGCCTTCTGCACGAGCCCGAGCGTCTCCAGCTCGCTAACGGAGTCCTCGATGCCCTGCGTGTTCCGGAGCATGATGTTGACCATGCGCTCCCTGACAGCCGGGTCGTCTTCACCGGTGTCGATACGGACAGGGAGTCCCATGGGCACCCGCATGTCCGGGACAAGCACACGGATCGAGATGCTCTCAGGTGCGAGGCGACCGTGCCGGACCTTGTCCAGCGGTTCCTGTAGGGCACCATGCAAGGTCTCGCCACCGAACCCGGCGAAGTCGATGGTCACCTTCGGTTCGGTGAACGCGCGCTCGATGTGAGGCCGGAGGCCGGCGGGGCGTTCGGTCCGCTCTCGGACGAAGACCCCGCGGCCTTGCTGCGAAAAGACCAGCCCTTCATCCCGAAGAAGCCGGATCGCCTGCTGGATGGTCATACGAGCGACGCCGTACGTCTTGGCCAACTCCGGACCTGACGGAAGCTTCTCGCCTGGCTCGAACTTGCGCGTGAGGATGGCAGCACGCAGGGCGCTCGCTACCTGCTGAAACGGCGGACGCGGGTCCTCCGGGTCGATGCTCATGCTCCCAGCTTATGTCGCCTGTCTAGGCCGCCTAGGAAGAAAAATCGCCATTCCTCTTGACTGTTCTAGCCTGGCTAGCCAAGCTAGGCGACATAGGGCGAACGGTCCCGGACGACTCCGGCCGTTCAAGACCGACAGTTTGGGGAACAGCGCATGACTGCCTTGCTCGATGCCGCTCCGACCGCCGCCCCCGCCGACGACACCGCCGACCTGATCCGCTGGGCAACCTCGCTCACGCTCGGGGAACGGGATCTGGCGCTGGCCGCCTCCGACATGCCCACCCGCCGCGTCGACCGCAACGAGGCCCTGGGCAAACCGCGCGGGGGCATCCCGATCCCGGCCAACCCCCGCGCGGCCGCCACCGCGGCGGCCTGGATCGCTCAGGGCGTCGAGCGGCTGGGAGGAGAACTGCGGGTCTGGCAGCTCGACCGCGACCGCCGCAACGCCAACGAGCACGCCCGCCGCACCGGTGACTTCAGTCGCGCCAAGGCCTTCGACAAGGCCCACGGCGGCCGGCGCCTGGGCTCCGGAGTGGGCTACTCGCTGACCAACTGGGCTGGTCAGGCCTCGCACCCCGATCGGCGCCAGGTGCTGGTGTGGACGCCCGCCGATGACGGCGCCATGTGGGGGGCGCCGATGACCTTTCGCGAGGCGCGGATGCGCGCGGAGCTGGCGGGCGCGCGCCTGGTCCCGCGCGGCGGCGCCCGTGACGAGAACTACGAGTTCGTTTGAATCCGCCCCCGGCACAGCGCCTGCACTCGCCAAAGTTCGCCGCTGTGCCGGGGCCCCTTCGACCCGCCCGAGCAACCCCAGGCAGGGAGGTACACCCATGATGCCCCACAGCAGGCGACCGGCAACCACCCCGGAAGCCGAAGCCGCCGCCGCTCCCGCTGCCGCACACCGGCGGCAGCGGCGGGGGGGGGGGGCC
>NZ_ANAS01000029.1:0-7245 GCF_000341205.1 Nocardiopsis baichengensis YIM 90130
GGCGGTGCCGCATGAGCGCCACGACTTCCGCCCACGGCGGCAGCGCCCCCGGCAGCGCGGCACGCACTTCGGGTACGGGGCGGCTCGTGCCCTGGGTCGCCTTCATCACCGGGGCCGCGGTGAGCATCGGCGCCAACGTCCTGCACGCCACTTCCGGCGGCGCCGCGGTCGATGCCGGGCAGATCGTGGCGGCCGCCTGGGCGCCGATCGCGCTGCTTCTGGTTGCCGAGATGGTCACCCGCACCCGGCAGAACGGCGCCTGGTGGATCGTGGCGCTTCGGTGGCTGGGAACGGCCGTGGTCGCCGCGGTGGCCGCGATCGTGTCCTACGGCCACATGCGCGACCTGCTGCTGTCCTACGGCGAATCGGCCCTGGTGGCCTACCTGCTCCCCCTGAGCGTGGACGGGCTGATCCTGGTCGCCAGCATCGCCCTGGCCCCGGTCCCCGCCCCCGCGCCTGAGAGCGTGCGGCAGGAGGCCGACAACCCCGCCGACGACACCGGCAGCGACCGGCAGGCGCCCCCGGAACCGGCCCCCGAACCGGCCGGGTGGAACATGCCCGCCCCGCCCCCTGCCGCCCCCGACGAGCATCCTGCCGCGCCGACTGCCGCTGAGGCGGCAGAGCCGCCGGAGGAGGCGGCACCACTGCCGCAAGCCCCGCAAGTCCTGCCGGATGCGGCGGCACAGCCGCCCGCCCCCGCCGTGGAGGAGGCCGCCGGCGCCCGCGTCCCGGACGCCCCCGGGCCGACCGAAGGCGGCACCGGCCCGGACGGGGTGCCGCACGAGACCGAAGAGCCGGAGCTGTCGACCGAAGAGGCCGCCGCCCGGGCGGCAGAGCTGATCACCACAGCCGAAGCGGAGGGGCGCGAGGTCACCGGAGCGTTCATCGGCCGAGAGTGCGGGCGCTCCGAGCGGTGGGGCCGCGAACAGATCCGCAAGCACCGCACCGCTCCCGCCGACCGCCCGTCCCGGCTGGCCGTCGTGCCCGACACCGGCGCGCAGAGCGCCTGACACCACCCCGAAGAGCCTTCGCAAGAACGGAGGGCCGACCGTGCCCGTTGACCAGCTCGCCGCCCTGATCGTGTTCCTCGTGGTGATCCCGGTAGCCGCGACCGTCCTGGTCGCCGCGTGCGGCCTGTGGTGGACCTGACCCGACCAGAGCCCCCGCCGCAGTCGGTGAACCCGCGGCGGGGCCACCTCCAAGACTCCGCAACCGTGATGGGAGATCAGCCGTGCCCCTGCCCGAGAAGCCCGACATGAACCAGGTCGTGACCATCAAGCGCGGCGACCTTCGCCTGTTCCAACAGCACGTGAACAGCGTGGCCGCCGCCGACGATCCCACAACCGCCGCCTGCGAAGCCGCCTACATGCTCGCTCCGCTGGCCGCATCCGACCGGCTTCCCCGCCGCGCGGTGATCTGGGCCCTGTACGCCACCGCCGTGTACCGCGGCGCCGACCCCGAGCACGTCGCCGCCCGGGTGATGGCCCGCATCAACGCCGCCGCGAACTAGAAGGGCCCGGACGTGACCGACACCGACACCCGACCAGCCCCGGACCACGCCGACGGGCATGTGCTCGATGAAGTGGAGGCGTTCATGCGCCGCTTCGTGGCCTTCCCCAGCGAGGCCGCCGTGGTCGCCACCGTGCTGTGGGCCGCCCACACCCACCTGCTGGAGTGCTTCGACTCAACCCCACGCCTGGCCTTCCTCTCGCCAGAGCCCGGCTCCGGCAAGACCCGGGCCCTGGAGATCCTGGCGACCCTGGTCCCGTTCCCGATGCTGGCGGTCAACGCCACCACCGCCGCGATGTTCCGCGCCATCTCCGATCTGGAGCACCGTCCCACGATCCTCTTCGACGAGATCGACACCGTGTTCGGCCCCAAGGCCAAGGAGAACGAGGAACTGCGCGGCCTGCTCAATGCCGGCCACCGCCGCTCGGGGGTGTCCTACCGGTGCATCGGGGACGGCTCGGAACAGAAGGTGGTGGCCTTCCCCTCCTACAGCGCCCTGGCCCTGGCCGGTCTGGGAGAGCTTCCCGACACCATCCTGACCCGCTCGGTCATCATCCGCATGCGGCGGCGCGCCCCCGGAGAGAAGGTCGAGCCCTACCGCGAGCGGCTGCACGAGCCCCAGGGCCACGCACTCAGCACCCGACTGGCCGCGTGGGCGGGGGCGGTGCGCGAGGACCTGGGACAGGCCTTCCCCGAGATGCCCGAAGGGGTCACCGACCGGCCCGCCGACGTGTGGGAGCCGCTGCTCATGGTCGCCGACGCCGCCGGGGGCACCTGGCCCCAGCGGGCGCGCCAGGCGTGCCTGGAACTGGTCGGGGCCTCCCAGGACCCGGGCAAGGTGTCGTTGGGAGTGCGGCTGCTGGCCGACGTGCGCACGGCCTTCGCCGGGGCCGACAAGATGCCCACCGAAGCACTGCTAGAGGCGCTGTGCGCGATGGAGGACGCCCCCTGGGCAGAGATCGGGCCTGGGGGCAAGCCGATCGACTCGCGGCGCCTGTCGCGGATGCTGGGCAAGTACCCCACCGCCGAAGGCGCCCCGATCAAGCCCCGCACGGTGCGCATGCCCGACGGGTCGACTCCCAAGGGCTACACCGCCGACGACCTGGCCGACGCGTGGGCGCGGTACCTGCCCCCCATGGCTAGCCAGCAGGGGGCGGACGCCTCCTGTGGCGGTTCGGTATCCGCCACACGCCACATGTCCGCCACAGAAAACCGGCCGTTGACCAGCGGCGTTTCGGCTGTGGCGGACGTGGCGGACTTGCCGGAGGGCGGGGCGCGCCTTCCGTCCACGGTTCCCGATCCGGTCGAGGCCGGCCGCTGCTGGGAATGCGGGGGCGACTTCCGCCGCCCGGTGGCCACCGACCACCCCGAGTACTGCACGCCCTGCGCCCACCGACAGCGGGCCGCGAGCTGACCCCCATGAAGAACGCGGCCCCGGGCATCGCCTGCCAGCTACGCCCCGGGGCCGCACTCCCCGAAAGGAGCACCACCATCATGCAGCCCACCACCACGGACAAGAAGCTGCTTCGCGTCGAAGAGGCGGCGAAGCTGCTGGGCATCGGTCGGACCCGCGCCTTCGAGCTGATCAAGGAGGGGCGCCTTCGGTCGGTCAAGCTCGGCAAGACCCGCCTCGTTCCTGCCAAGGCCCTTGACGAGTTGGTTGAGCTTCTGCTCTCCGAGAGCACTGACGCGGCCTGATCCACCCCCCGGGGGCCGCTCCGCAGCGGCCCCCGCTCGAATCGCGGAAGTAGGACAGCATGACGCGCGACTCGAAGCGCACCCGTCAGCCGAACATGGCGTCTTCGATCTACGAGGGGAGCGACGGCTACTGGCACGGCCGCGTGACGGTCGGGATCAAGGACGACGGCAAGCCGGACCGCCGCCACGTCTCTCGGAAGACGAGGATGGCGGTCACGAAGGCCGTGCGGAAGCTCGAACAGGAGCGGGACAACGGCACCCTGCGGAAGGTCGGGGAGCGCTGGCGAGTGCAGGACTGGCTCACTCACTGGCTGGAGCACATCGCCAAGCCGTCGGTGGGGGAGAACACCTACAGCGGCTACCGCGTGGACGTGAGCGTCCACCTGATCCCCGGCGTCGGGGCGCACTGGCTCGACAAGCTCAAGCCGGAGCACCTGGAGGGGTTCTACGGCAAGATGCGAGACAAGGGCAGCAAGCCCGCGACGGTTCACCATGCCCACCGCACGATCCGGGCGTCGCTCAACGAGGCGGTTCGGCGGGGCGTGATCACCCGCAACCCCGCGCTGCTGGCCAAGGCGCCGAAGGTCGTGGAAGAGGAAGTCGAGCCGTATTCCATCGACCAGGTCCGCGGACTCCTCCGGCTGGTTGCCGATCGGCGGAACGGCGGGCGCTGGGCTCTGGCCCTTGCTCTCGGGCTCCGGCAGGGCGAGACGCTGGGGCTGAAGTGGAGGGACGTGGACCTTGACGCCCGAACGCTCCGGGTTCGGCGGCACCTGCTCCGGCCGAAGTACAAGCACGGATGCGCCGATCCCTGCGGCCGCAAGCCCGGGTTCTGCCCCGAGCGGGTGAGGGCCAACCCGTTGACCAAAGAGACCAAGTCCGCCGCGGGGCGTCGCCCGATCGGAGTGCCGGCACCGGTGGCCGACCTTCTCCAGGAGCATAGGCGTCTACAGGAGAAGGAGCGTGAACAGGCCGGACACCTGTGGGAAGACGGCGACTGGGTCTTTACCGACGCGTTCGGGCACCCGGTGAACCCGAACACTGACTTTCGGGAGTGGAAGGCGCTGTTGAAGGAGGCCGGGCTTCGGGAAGCGCGGCTTCACGACGCCCGGCACACGGCCGCGACCGTGCTGCTCATCCTCGAAGTTCCGGACCGGGCCGTCATGGGCCTCATGGGGTGGTCGTCCGGCTCGATGCTCAAGCGCTACCAGCACCTGGTCGACCAAGTCCGGAGCGACGTCGCGGACCGCGTCGGCGGGCTCATCTGGGAGGGACCCAAGCGGGCCGACAAAGGCGCCGAAGAGGCGAACTGAGACGAAAACTGAGACGAGACACGAACAAGGCCCCGACCGCGCACCCGGTCGGGGCCTTCGTTCTGCCTCGTAGAGGCTGGCGGAGGATACGAGATTCGAACTCGTGAGGGGTTGCCCCCAACACGCTTTCCAAGCGTGCGCCCTAGGCCTCTAGGCGAATCCTCCGAGAACAACTCTACATGCCATGAGGGAGTGCTTCGAACGTCTTCCTGGGGTCTCCGGGGCATCGATGTGTCGACAGGGGGACACGGTGACTCGGTGCCCCAACGACAGGGAGACACGGGGCGCAGGGCGGCGGGAGCCTCCGGTCGTCCCGTCCGGACCCGCGCGGCCGTGCGGACCGGTCGCAGCGTCCTATACAGTGGGGGGCAGACCCCTCGTGCGGCGTCACCTTATGAACCTCCCCAGGGCCGGAAGGCAGCAAGGATAAGTAAGCTCTGGCGGGTGCGCGAGGGGTCCTTTGTGTTTCCCTCACCCCCGCAGCTCCTGCAGGCGCCGGCCCCGGTTCGCCGAACGCGGCGCGTCCCGTCGCCGGGAGGGGGTTGAATGGGGGGCGTGGATGCGACCGAGGGAGCCGTGAACACGCCGTGAGCATCGCGCTGTACCGCAAGTACCGGCCCGCGACGTTCGGGGAAGTGCGCGGGCAGGAGCACGTGACCGACCCGCTGCGCCAAGCGCTGCGCAACGGCCGGATCAACCACGCCTACCTCTTCAGCGGCCCCCGGGGCTGCGGGAAGACCTCCAGCGCGCGGATCCTGGCCCGTTCGCTCAACTGCGACCAGGGGCCCACCCCCGACCCGTGCGGGGAGTGCGAGGCCTGCGTCGCCCTGGCGCCCGACGGGCCCGGCAGCATCGACGTCATCGAGATCGACGCGGCCTCGCACGGCGGTGTGGACGACGCCCGCGACCTGCGGGAGCGCGCCTTCTTCTCGCCCGTCAACTCGCGCTACAAGGTCTACATCATCGACGAGGCGCACATGGTGACCCGCGAGGGGTTCAACGCGCTGCTCAAGCTCGTCGAGGAGCCCCCGCCGCACCTGAAGTTCGTCTTCGCGACCACCGAGCCGGACAAGGTCATCGGCACCATCCGCTCGCGCACCCACCATTACCCCTTCCGGCTGATCCCGCCGAGCACGCTGCGCGAGCTGATGGAGGAGATCCTCACCGAGGAGGGCGTGCCCTTCGACCCGGCCGCGCTGCCGCTGGTGGTGCGGGCCGGGGCCGGGTCGGCCCGCGACTCGCTGTCCATCCTCGACCAGCTGCTGGCCGGCTCCGACGAGCAGGGCATCAGCCGCGACGGCGCCGTCGCGCTGCTCGGCTACACCGACTCCTCGCTGCTGTCCGAGATGGTCGACGCCTTGGGCGACCGGGACGGGGCCGCGGCGTTCTCCCTGATCGACCGCGTCGCCGAGGGCGGCCACGACCCCCGCCGGTTCACCGCCGACCTGCTGGAGCGGGTGCGGGACCTGGTGGTGCTCGCGGCCGTGCCCGACGCCCTGGACAAGGGGCTGATCAACGTCTCCCCGGACGCGGTGGACACCATGCGCGAGCAGGCCTCGCGGCTGGGGCCGGCCGAGCTGACCCGCGCGGCCGAGGTGCTCAACCAGGGCCTGACCGAGATGCGCGGGGCGACCTCGCCCCGGCTGCAGCTGGAGCTGACCTGCGCGCGCATCCTGCTGCCCGGCGCCGCCCCGGCGGGCGACGCGGGTGCGCTCGCGGCCCGCCTGGAGCAGGTGGAGCGCCGCGTGGCCTCCGCACCGGCGAACCCGGCCCCCGCGCCGCAGGCTCCGGCCCCGTCGGCACCTCCGGCACAGGCTCCACAGGCCCCGGCTCCGGAGCCGCAGGCACCCGCGCCTGCGCCCGCGCGCCCGGAGCCGGCACCGCAGCCCGAGCGGCCCGCACCGCCCCGTGAGGAGCCCCCGCGTCCGGCCGCGAGGGACGACGACTGGCCCGAGGCCGTGCGCCCCGGCGAGGGCGGCCCCCGGCAGGCCCCGGCCGCGCCCGAACCGCCGGCGCCGGCCCCCGCGGCCCCGGCGCCGCAGGCCGCGCCGTCGGCCCCGGCCGCGGGCGGCCCCGTCGACGTCGCCACGCTCCAGGCCTCGTGGGGCCGGGTGATGGAGGCGGTCAAGGGGCTGCGCCGGTTCACCTGGATGGTGCTCAGCGGCAGCGACGTGCGGCCGGTGGGGATCGAGGGCACCACCGTGCAGCTCGGCTTCGGCCGCCCCAACGAGGCCAAGGGCTTCTCCAACAGCGGGAGCGACGCGGTCGTCGCCAAGGCGATCAAGCAGGTCCTCGGTGCGGAGGTACGGGTGGTCGCGGTGACCGGCACCGACCCCCAGGCGTCCGCGCCCCCGGCCGCTCCGCAGCGCCCCGCCCCGCAGCCTTCGGCGCCTCCGCCGTCCCCGCCCTCCCCGTCGGGCGGTTCCCCCGGCGGCCCCGGAAGTCCCGGCGGAGGCGGCGACGCCGGAGGGTCCTCGGGCCCGTCCGGAAACGGCTCCGGGAACGGTTCCGCAGGCGGAGCCTCCTCGGCCTCCGGCCCTGCCGCCCAGCAGGCCCGCCGCATCGCGACCGGTCTGGAGGAGCCGCCGCCCGACCCCTATGAGGACGCGGCCGCGGCCCCTCCGCCCGACATGGGCAACGGTCCGATGGGGCAGGCACCGCCCCCGCCCCAGGAGCCCGACGAGCCGGACCCCGAGAACGACCGGGACGACGACGGCGGCCCCCC